>JANRLE010000122.1:0-20508 GCA_033762895.1 Bryobacteraceae bacterium
TGTTTGCCACGCACTTTCCCGTGCTGCTGCTGGGGCCGCTGGGCGGACTGGCTGCCGACCGGTTCTCGCGCCGCCGCGTGGTGCTGGTGACGCAGACCGTATCGCTCGTGCAGGCGCTGATACTGGCCGGGCTCACCTTCAGCGGCATGGTGACGACGGCGCATGTGCTGGTGCTGGCCGCGCTGCTAGGCGTGGTGCAGGCCTTCGACCTGCCGGCCCGCAACACGCTGTTTTTTCACATGGTGGGCCGCCAGGATCTGATCAGCGCCATCTCCCTGAATTCCGCCATGTTCAACGTCTCGCGTGTGATCGGTCCGTCGCTGGCGGGCCTGGCGGTGGCGGCGCTGGGCGAAAGCATCTGTTTTCTGCTGAACGCCGCCAGTTTCGTCGCCCTGATTGTGTGCCTGCTGCTGATGCGCTCAGCCGGCAACGCTCCGGTGAACAAGACAGGGGCGCGCACAGAGATTATCGAAGGATTCCGCTACGCCTCAAAATCGCCGGAGCTATGCGTCCTGCTGGCGCTCAGCGGAATCATGAACATCGCCTACGGACCGGTGATGGCGCTGGGGCCGTTTTTTGCCGACGGCCTGTTTGGAAAAGGTTCCCAGGGTCTGGGCTTTCTGGTGGGCGCGATGGGCGCCGGAGCGTTGGTTGGGGTATTGGAACTGGCCCGGCACAAAGGCATCAGTGAGCTGCCGCGCGTGATGCAGTGGAGCGCCGCGGGTATGACGCTGGGGCTGGCGCTGTTTGCCTGGGCTCCGTCGTTCACCGCCGCGCTGTGCATCATCGCGCTGGTGGGATTCAGCGTGGTCCGTCACAACGTGAGCGGCAACTCCCTCATCCAGAGCATCGTGCCTGACCAGTTCCGCGGCCGCGTGACGGCGATCTACGCCATGGTGGCCAGCGGAATGGTGCCCATTGGAAGCCTTGCCTCGGGCTGGTTCGCTGAAAGATTCGGACCGCGCGCCGTCATCTTCGGCGCGGCGCTTTTGTGTCTGGTGGGATGCGGCGTGTACCGGATCTGGATGCCCGGCATCCGCCGCTGGGTTCTTACGCAGGAGGAAGCATGCGCCGCCTAGCGCTCGGTTTCTTATTTTGGATTTACGCCGCCAGCGCTCAGCCGGCCGGGCCGGCGATTTTTTCGGAAATCGGCGAGATTCTGCGGGAACTGGGGTCGATGACCGGTTTGAAGCCTCCCGCCAAGGTGGCCTCCGACACCATCACCAAGGACCGGCTGAAGGAGTTTCTCGACGAGCGGCTGAAAGAGGTGGTGAAGCCCGAGGAGATCCGCGCCGAGGAGATCACGCTAAAGATGTTCGGCCTTGCTCCCGCCGATTTCGATTTGCGTCGCATCACCGTGGACCTGCTCACCGAGCAGGCGGCGGCGTTTTACGACTACCGCAAGAAGAAGCTGTTTCTTCTGGAAGCCAGCGCAAACGGGCTGCAGCGGCCCGTGCTGGTGCATGAACTGGCGCACGCGCTGGCCGATGCGCACTTCGATCTGGAGAAATACATCTTCAAGAAGGGCAAGAGCGACGACGGCGCGCTGGCGCGGCAGTCGGTGATGGAGGGACAGGCCACCTGGCTGATGTCGGAATGGGTGGTCAGGCAAATGGGCGCGTCGCTGCGCAAGGCGCCCGAAATGGCTGAGAACATGAGCCGCCTTTCGGCCGGTTCGGGCAGCATGTTTCCGGTCTTCGATTCAGCGCCACTCTACCTCAAGGAATCGCTCATGTTCCCTTACACCAAGGGCTTCGTTTTTCAGCACGCGGTGATTGTGAAGATGGGAGATGAAGGGTTTAAGGAAGTCTTCCGCCGGCCACCGCTCTCTTCGCAGCAGATCCTCCACCCGCAGAAGTATTTTGACCGGGTGGCGCCTACTGAGCCGAAGCCGCCTCGCGTGCGAATTAAGGGCTATAAGGATCTGGTGTCAGGGGTGGTGGGTGAGTTCGATCATGAAGTGATGCTGCGCCAATATGCCGGAGGCGAGGGCGCTGCCGCGGCGGCCGGCTGGCGTGGCGCTTTTTTCCGGATCCAGGAAGATCGCCATGACAAGTCGCGTCACGCGCTGTTGTACACCTCTGAATGGGAGAGTCCGGATGCGGCGGCGAAGTTCTTCGGCCTCTATCGAAAGGTGCTGGAGGGCAAATGGAAGGACATGAAAGTGAACCGCGAGAGTGCTTCGGAGATTACTGGCGAAGGTGGCGGCGGATTCTTCCGTACCTGGACCGAGGGCTCGCGCGTCCATAGCGTCGAAGGCCTCCCAAACGCCGGAAGCTGATAAAATTGAAGTGATTTCAAACAGGAGAGAGAATGCGACGTCTTCTTCTTGCCGCTTTTTCGTTTGGATTGGCGGGCGCCTGGGGCGCTTCAATTCCCCGCGCCGTGCCGGCGTTTAAGTTCCATCTCACCGACGGCACGCCCGTGGAGTTGAGCAAGTACAGGGGAAAGGTCTGCGTCGTGGAGTTTCTCTTCACCACCTGCCCGCACTGCCAGGAGACTTCGAAGGTGATGTCGAAGCTCAATGCCGAGTTGGGACCGAAGGGATTCCAGCCCCTGGGTGTGGCATTTAATGAGAACGCCATCATGCTGCTGCCGGACTTCATCCGCAGCTTCGGGGTGAACTATCCCACCGGTGTCGCGCCTCGCGAGAAAGTGCTGGAATTCCTTGGTCACACCTCCACCACCCGTCTGATGGTGCCGCAGGTGGCCATCATTGACCGCAAGGGTATGATCCGCTTCCAGTCTTCTGTTGAGGGCGATGAGAACCTGCATGGCGAGATGTCGCTCCGCCAGAAGATTCAAATGTTGCTGGCGGAAGGCGGCACAGCCCCTGCCGCGGCGAAGAAATCAAAGTAGGAGGATTGCACCTTGGATCGCAGGCGATTCTGTATGGGCGTGATGCCGCTGGCCGTAGCCGCTCGCGCCGGGGCCGCTCAATTGCCCCGTCCCTCGCTTGATCTCAGCATCACGTTTCCGGGCAAGCCCGCCGCCCCGCTCAGCCGGTACAAAGGCAAGGTGATTGCTGTCGAGTTCCTGCTCACCACCTGCCCCCATTGCCAGAAAGCCAGCCAGGCGATTGAGCGGGTCTATCGGGCACTGGGGCCCAAGGGCTTCCAGCCGGTAGGACTGGCGATCAATCCGGAAGCCGATGTGGCGGCCTACGCCGCGCAGTTCAATCTCAGTTTCCCGGTCGGGACCATCGCCCACGACAAGTGCAGCGAGTACATGCAGCACCCGTCTTTCCTGCGGCTGCTGATGCCGCAGCTTGCGTTCGTTGACCGCAAGTTCATGGTACGCAAGCAGTTCGCCGGCGACAGCCCGTTTTTCTCTGAGAAAGAGGAAGACAACGTGCGGGCCGAAGTGACGGCGCTGCTGTAGTGCTGTCGCGCGGGCGTTACATTTCTTTTCCTTGACAGAATTTGGCTGATCCTGTTAGCCTAGGGCTTGCTTCAGTTTTGGGGATATACCAGATCCCCAGTACTTCTCTCCCGTAGTACTTTTGGAGAGAGGGTCTAAAAAGTTGATTCTGTTACGGTTTGCATGAACCAACAGCAATACTTTATCGTAGTTCTCGCTCATTCCCTCCACGGCCGCCTGCGTCGTATTCACATTCCCCACTCGGCTGTTTACGTCGTGTTAGCGCTGGCGCTGTTTGGCTGCTTCTCGCTGTTCGGGATCGCGTCCAGCTACCTGCGGATGGCCTGGAAAGTGGCCAACTACAACACCTTGCGGGAAGAAGTGGATTCACTGCGGGTCCGCTACCAGAAGCTGGAGAAGGCCGCGCATCAGGACAAGCAGCAATTGGCTTCCCTGCAATTGTTCGCCAGCGAAGTGTCGATGGCGTACGGGTTGAAGCGCACGCTGGAGGGACCACCGGACATCGTGGAAGAGGGGCGGCTGGTGCCGACGTTCAAGGAAACGATGGATACCTTCGACTTTCTCCGCACTGCCCGTATCCCAAGGTCCAAGCGCAATACAACGTTAATGTTGAACGCCCGGCCCTCGCTGTGGCCCGCCCTCGGCCATTTGTCGAGTTCGTTCGGTTCGCGTATCGATCCGTTTTCGGGCATGGGCGCGTTCCATGCCGGTGTGGACATCATTGTACCGATGGGCTCGCCGGTGCGCGTGACTGGAGACGGGCACGTGAGCTTTGCGGGTTGGCAGGGCGGCTACGGGAAGCTGGTGATTGTGGACCATCCCGGCGGCGTACAGACCTATTACGCTCATTTGTCGCGCTACACCGTGATACCCGGCCAGGAAGTGCGGATGGGAGAGATGATCGCTTTTTCGGGGTCCACTGGCCGGTCCCAGGCGCCGCACCTGCACTATGAAGTGCGGCTGAACGGCAGTCCTGTGAATCCCCACAAGTTCCTGCAGGGCTCACTGCTGGCCAGTTCCGGCAGGGGCGCACGCGGCGGGCTGTAATCCCCCCGTTTTAGATCTGGCCCCGCGCGGCCAGCACCTGTCTTACCTTTTCAGCCAGTTCCTGAGTGGAAAACGGTTTGCCGAGATAGGCTTCCGAATCCACACTCGCTCCAAACCGGTCCATGGCATTGCTGGCGTAGGCGGATACAAACAGGACAGCGAGGTTCGGGTAGCGGGATCGAGCCCAGGCCGCCAGATCCACACCATTGCGTCCAGGCATCACGACGTCGGTGATCAGAAGATCGACGGTTCTGCCCGATTCGAGAATCGCTTCGGCGGCAGCGGCGTTGGCCGCCTCCTCCACTTGAAAGGCAAGCCGGCGCAGGGATTGGCTCACCAGCCTGCGGATGATGGCGTCGTCGTCCACCACCAGGACTCGCTTGCTGCCCCAGGCTGCGGGCGGAGGCGCCGGCCGATCCGGCTCCTTCGGCGTCTCCCGCAAGAGCGGCAGGTAGATCTGGAAGGTGGCGCCCCTGTCCGGTGCGCTACGCACCAGGATCTGGCCGCCACTCTGTTGGATGACACCGTACACCGTAGCCAGTCCAAGGCCCGATCCCTTTCCCATCTGCTTGGTGGTGAAGAACGGTTCGAAGATGCGCTCGCGAGTGGCTGTGTCCATTCCGACACCGGAGTCGGAGGCTTCGATCAGCACATACTCGCCGGGCGGCACACCGCCGGGTGAGGATTCGCCGACCGACGTATTGCTCGTGCGCAGCATAAAAATGCCGCCCTCCGGCATCGCGTCCCGGGCGTTTAGCGCGAGATTCACCATGACCTGCTCAATTTGCGAAGGATCGGCTCGCACGGTGCCTACGAACGGCATCAGGTCCATGCGCAGCCGGATTCGGCTGCCCATGATGCTGCGCAGCACGTTCGTGAGATTCGACAGCAGTGCATTGAGGTCGATCAGCTTGGGCTGCAGCATCTGCTGGCGGCCGAAGGCGAGAAGCTGGCGGGTGAGGCTGGATGCCCGTTGGGCGGCGCGGCGGATTTCTTCCAGACAGGTCGCCCCGGCATCATCCGGCTTCAGTTGTTCAGCTAACTCCTCGGTGTAGAGCATGATCACGGTCAGCCAGTTGTTGAACTCATGGGCGACGCCGCCAGCCAGGCGGCCCACGCTTTCCAGCTTCTTTGCGTGCAACAGCTCCTGTTCGGTGCGATGGCGCTCGATAATCTCCGATTGCAGTCGGAGGTTGGTCTCTTCCAACTGCCTGGTGCGGTCGGCCACTCTCGCTTCCAACTCAACATGGAGCCGGTGGACTTCCTTCTCGGCGCGCGCCCGGTCAATGGCGATTCCCGCGAGGTCGCAGAAACCGGATACCAGTTCCAGTTCGTGAGCGGCCGGCGTGCGCGGGTTCGCGCAATGAAGCGCGAATACTCCTCCCGATTCGCCCTTCGGAGAAAGGATGATGGTGGACCAGCACGAGTCCGGCGGCGGGCTGGTCTGCTCGGCAAGGATGGTTGCCTTGAATCCCGGGGCCAGTTCCTCGAAAGAGCGGCACACACGGTCCAGCACCAGATCGAGTGGTGTATCGCGCGCAATCAACTCCAACAGCGCCGCCTGACGCGCCGCCATCTGCTCATTGCGTACGCGAGCCGTGACGTCCCTGGCCACGGCCTGAAACCCGATGCTCTGGCCGTTCTCGTAAAGGAACTGCACATTCTGGCCCAGCCAAACTAAGGCGCCGTCCTTGGCCACACAAGGCACCTCGCGGTAGGTGCTGTGGATCTGTTTGATAAACTGTCGTCCGTAGAATCTGCGGGTCAGTTCGCGGTACTCAGGCCAAACCAGATCGAGATAGTGGCGTCCCAGCAACTCCTGTCGCGAGTAACCGAGAATTGTGTGGGCGTGCGGGTTGAAATGAACGAAGCGGCCCAGTTCATCGGTGGTGTAGATGATGTCGGTGGCGTACTCTGCTAGAAAGCGCTGCCTGCCCCGGGCGGCTGCCACGCCGCCTGGTCCGGTTAGCTTCGTTGTCATCGCGTGATCGGTCTCTCATCATAGCATGAGGTACTGATTCTACCGGTACGGGACAAGCGCGAGTTGTTTCGCGGGGCGGCCTTGCGCGGTGCGCGCCAGGCGTGAGTATGCTGGGGGAAGCACGTCCGTTATGTCAGCCAAAGTCTCAGAGTCCGCAGCCATCCGTTTCGGGCCCTTCGAATTCGATCCGGCCGGTGGCGAATTACGCAAGAACGGCATCCGCATCCGGCTGCAGGGCAAGCCCGCGCAAATGCTGGTGGCGCTGGTGGAACGCCCCGGCCGCATCGTAACGCGCGAGGAATTGAGGCAGCGGCTTTGGCCCGACGACACGTTTGTTGATTTCGAGAGCAGCCTCAATACGGCCGCCAAGCGGCTGCGCGATGCGCTGGGTGATTCCTCTGACCAGCCACGCTATGTCGAAACTCATCATCGCACCGGATACCGCTTCGTGGCGGCGGTGGAGCCGGCCGGTTTCCCAACGCCAGTGGTGGCCGCGGTCGCACAGTGGCGGAAGCTGCCTTTCCCGTGGATGGCGGCCGCCGCGTCCGTTTTGCTGGCGTGCGGGGCGCTCTCGCTGGCCCTGTTGGCGAGGCGGGCGCCGGATATTGTGAACTACCAGCAGGTCAGCTTTCAGAAAGCTCCTGTGACTTCGGCGCGCTTCGGGCCCGACGGAAAAACGGTGCTCTATTCGGCGCAGGTCGCCCCCGGACGCCGGCAGGTTTTTCTGACCAACGGCGTCAGTCCGGAATCGAGGGCGCTCGACAACCTCGCCGGCAATATCGTATCCGTTTCCAGCCGCGGGGAACTGGCTTTGCTGAGCCCTTCGGGCACCACGCCGCTGGCGGGCAGCACACTCTCCCGGGCTCCGATGAACGGCGGCCTGCCGCTGGAACTGGACCGTTCAGTGATGTCGGCGGACTGGAGCCCCTCGGGCAACGAACTTGCTGTGGCGCGCGCGGCCGGCGGAGCCTACCGCCTGGAGTATCCCAAGGGCAGGGTGTTGTTTACCACGCCCGGGTGGCTGAGCCATGTACGAGTCAGTCCGGCGGGTGACCGCGTGGCGTTTGTCCATCATCCGGTCCGCCACGATGATTCGGGCAGCCTGATGGTTGCCTCTTCCGGAGGAGAGACCCGCGTGCTGGTGAAGGATTGGGCGGCGATGTCGGGCATCGCCTGGCACCGCGTCACCGGTGAGATATGGTTCTCCGCATCACAGGGAAATGCGGCGAGATCCTTGTGGGCGGTCTCCGGGACGGGCGATGTGCGGCCCGTCGCGCAGGCGCCCGGCGGGATGACGATCGCCGACATTTCGCCCGGCGGAAGCGTCCTGCTGGCGCACGAGAGCAGACGGCTGGAAATGGTGGTGGGTGGCGCCGGGCAGCCCGATCGCGAAATCACCTGGTACGACTGGTCACGGATCCAGGAGATGTCAGCGGATGGCAATTTGATTCTGTTCGAAGAGAGCGGCGACGGCGTCGGCGGGCGGCCGGTGTCCTTTCTTTACAATGTGGGCGAGGCCAAGGCGATGCGGCTGGGCGAAGGCCGCGCCATGGGTCTTACCTCCGATGGCAAGTGGGCCCTGCTGTTGGACGACCGGGACCGGGGGCTGTTGCGGCTGGCGCCGCTGGGGCCGGGTGAATCCCGCCCGATCCCGCGTTCCGGACTGGCCTACCAGTGGGCGCGCTTCCTTCCCGGTGGCCGGGAACTGCTGGCGCAGGGGAACGAACCCGGAAAGGGCCTTCGCCTCTACCGCGTGCCCCTCGATGGGAAGGCGCCGGAAGCCATTACCGAGCCAACGGTGGTAAGGAACGCGGCGATCTCACCGTCGGGCGCCGATGTGGCGATTCTCGACGCCGGTGGACGCCTGGTGATTCATCCGATCCGCGGTGGGGTGGCGCGCGTCATCCCGGCTTCCGAACCGCTCGCCCCGTTGCTATGGACAGGCCGCAAGCTGGTGGTGCAACACACGGCATCGTACACCGAGGTGCCGGCCAGGGTTTCGATCCTCGACCTTGATGGCGGAACACTGGTCCCGTGGCGGGCGATTGGGCCGACGGATGTCACCGGCGTGAACGCCATCACCCGGATTGTAGTGACGGCCGGCCTGCGCCACTGGGCGTTCAACTGCAGGCGCGTCCAAAGCGAGATATTCGTTGCCTCCGGCCTGCGTTAGAACTCGGGCATCCATCCTGTTTTCAGTCCCTTGAACCGTTAGCACAATTCAGGAAGGATTCTTTGCCGGTTGGCAGCGGCGCGTGGTAGTTTCGAGCCCATGTCACGAGGTTTGAAACTCGCCATCGCCGCCGCCATTGGCGCGGCCACCGTCGCCTTTACGCAAGCCCCGCCCGCGCCCACAGTGGACCGGGTCGGTTTTCCGGAGGACTACCAAAGCAGGTATCACGTCTGGTTCGTGCTGGACCGGCCGGATGTCCGCCAGGTTCGCACCATCTACGCCAACGATATCGCCAACGCCGTGACGGCCGATACGCAGTCGAATTATCCCTACGGATCCGTGTTTGTGATGGAGACGCAGCGGGCGCTGCAGACCGCGGCCGGCGTTCCGGTACTGGACGCCAACGGCCGCTATCAGAAGGACCACGCCGCCGCGCCGACGATCTTTGTGATGCGCAAAGAGCGCGGCTTCGGCGCCGCCTACGGACCCAACCAGACCGGGGAATGGGAGTACGTCGCCTACCGCCCCGACCGCAGCTATCAGACGCGGCCCGAAGCTTCCGCAGGCTGCGCCATCTGCCATCGCGTCTCCAACCAATCGCAGGACTGGGTATTCCGCGGCGAATTGCATTTCGCCAACCAGGGGCAGGGGCCCACCACCGATGCCGTCATGCACAACTACCGGTTCGTTCCCGGTGAGATCCGCGTCAAGGCCGGCAGCTTTGTCACCTTCTACAACGCCGACGGCATCGAGCACACGATCACCGACGTGGAGCCGGGCGGCGGCGATACGGGACGCATCCGCGGGAACCAGAGCGTGTCGGTGAAGTTTGACACCCCGGGCGAGTTCCGCTTCCGCTGCACCATCCATCCGTCAATGCAGGGCAAGGTGGTGATTGAGCCATAACGGGCTACGATGGAAGGTTGATTCCGGTAACGATCAGTACGGATGCGGCGGGTGTGCTTGCGCATGAGCAGACCATTCCGTCCCGCGTGGACCGTCTGGTGGCAGCCTGGCGGGAAAGCGGGATTCAGCAGACCCCGGTGATGTTGTTTGGCGAGGCGCGGTGGATTGTGGCTGACGGCCATCATCGCCTGGCGGCGGCGCGAAAGCTGGGCGTGAGGGTAGCTGCCGCCGTGGTATCGCGGCCGGCGATTCTGCCTGCCCATCGGGTGATCCATCGCGCTCCCGCGGGATGGGTGGAGCGGATGCGGCGGGCGATTCCCCTGAAAAAAGGTCACGGCCCGCTGGCGATTGCCACGGCGTCGGGAACCGATTGTTTCGATTGCGGCGGGATGGGCGCGGTGGACCAGATGCGGCTGCTGTGGGAAGCGTCGGATCTGGATGGTCCGGGAGTGGAATGGTCGATTGAGGGAGACAGGGCGAAGGCGCTGGCGGCAATCGGGTTGGGCGCCGCGGCCGTCATTCTTGTCCCGGCAATCGCCATGGAGGATGTAGTGGCTGCCGCCGAATCGGGTGTGCTGCTTCCGCCTCGGTCGACCAACTTCCAGCCCAAACCCGCCGAGTCATCCATCCGCTTTCGCATCGGGTCCTGAGACGGCGGCCTGTGCAAAGGTGGCCATGCCGTTGTAGAGGGCCAGGGCGTGTTCCAGCAGAGAGATGCCGAGGGCGGCGCCGGTGCCTTCTCCCAGCCTCATGGCGAGATCGAACAGCGGCTGGGCGCCAAGGGCGGTAAGCATCCGTGCGTGGGCGGGCTCGGCGGACTGATGGGAGTAGATCAGGTTGCCGGCGGCCGCAGGCTCAATGGCCTGCGCCACCAGGGCGGCGGAGCAGGAAATGAATCCGTCCATCATAACCGGGATGCGCTGCCGGGCCGAGGCGATCAGCAAGCCGGTCATCATGGCGATCTCAAAGCCGCCGAACTGCGCCAGCACGCCGATGGGATCTGAGGGATCGGGCTTGTGAAAGGCGATGGCTCTGGCGATGGTTTCGGCTTTGCGGCGGACGCCATCCGGCGCAAGACCCGTGCCTGGGCCGGCGGCGTCAAAGGGATCGGCGCCTGTGAGCACGCAGAGCAGCGCGCTGGCCGAAGTGGTGTTGCCGATGCCCATCTCACCGGCCGCGCGGATGTCTTCGCTGTTGGCGTGGGCGATGGCGGCGCCGGCATCCAGGGCGCGCTGGGCCTGCTCGCGCGTCATGGCGGGTTCGAGTGCGAAGTTGCGGGTGCCTTCGCCGATGCGGTGATTCAGCGTCCCTTCCACGGGTTCGCCCTTCACGCCTGCGTCCACGATGACGGTGCGGATGTTCATGCGGCGGCACAGAACGCTGATGGCGGCGCCGCCGTGCACGAAGTTGAGCATCATCTGGCGGGTGACTTCGCCTGGGTAGGCGCTGACGCCTTCAGCGGTAATTCCATGGTCGCCGCAGAAGAGGTAGATGGCCTTGCGATCCAGCGAGGGATTCGGGGTGCCCTGCTGGATCGCCAACCGCGTGATGGCTTCTTCCAGCCGCCCCAGGGATCCAGGCGGTTTTGTGAGCGAGTTCCAACGTTGTTCCACGGCGCGGCGGATGTCATTCGAATTCAAGGGAGATTACCTCGCAGTAGTCCTGGCTGAAAGTGGTTGGGTCCTGGCCGGTGGCGAACTGGCGGAGCACGGAGTTGACACCGGCATGCGCCACCACGGCCACGGGCGAGGGGGCGGCGATGAGGATGCGCCATGCGGTCCTGACGCGGGCTTCAAAATCGCTCCAGGCTTCGCCGCCGGGCGCGGGCGCCGCGGTCCAATCATCAAGTTTGGCTTTTGCCAGACCGGGCCATCGGGCTTCGATTTCTTCCCAAGTTTTTCCTTCCCACTCGCCCATGCCGATTTCGGCCAACTCCGGGAGGATGCGGATCTTGTGGCCGGGAAACAGGAGATTCGCGGTGTCGACGGCGCGTTCCAGCGGGCTGCAGAAGATGGAAGCGGGGGCGATGGGGGAGGGCGCGATCCTCTGTCTGGCGACAGGCGGACGGGCGTGGCGGATCAGATGGATCATCGCCATGCCAGCACCACCCACGCCGCGGCCTCGGCGATCTGGCATTGAAAACCCAGGCAATCGCCGGTGAATCCGCCGAGCCTGCGCATAAGCCACAGTCTCACGGCGGGCACCGTAACCGCCACCGCAAGCAGGGTGGGCCATTCGCGCGGAATGAAGATGAGGATGCCTAACGTTTGGAGCGCGGCCAGCGGCGCGGCGTACCTGGGAAGGCTGGCGCGGAAGGCGTCGCCCAGCCCGGGCGCGGCCGCTTGTGTGGTGGCAGCCAGCAGCACCATCGACGAGCGGGCGGCGGCATGCGCTAGTACGAACTTCCACCACACGCCGCCCTCCATGCGCGACATCGCCTGCCACCGTACGAGGATCGACAGCACGATGGCGATGGCGCCATAAGCTCCGATGCGGCTGTCCTTGAGAATTTCCAGCATGCGTTCGCGGCTGCGGCCGGCGCGGACGGCGTCGCAGACATCGGCCAGGCCGTCCTCATGCAGTCCCCCGGTGAGCACAACGGCCACCACGATGGCGGCGGTTGCGCCCAGTGGCGTGTGCCATGCGGCGGCGGCCGCCAGTCCGATAAGCGCTCCCACAAGCGGGAACCAGACCGCGGCGGCGCCCGGCGGCACGTGCGGCGCGGGCACCGGCAGTATGGTGAGGAATTGCAGCGCTGCTCTCACTTCATCCTCAGGGAAATGCCGAAGGTCATCCAATAAACCTCGTCCGCTGCGGCGGCGACGGCCTGATTCACCCGTCCGGCCTCGTCGCGGAAGCGGCGGGCCAGTTCATTCTCGGGGACGATACCGCAGCCCACTTCGTTGGTGACGAAGATGATGAGGGCAGGGAACTGGCGCGCGGCTTCGATCAAAGATTCCGTGGGCATTTCGCGGCCGGCCAGCATCAGATTGCTCACCCAGAGCGTGAGGCAATCAACAACGATGGCGTCCAGGGCGGTGTGGGCGGCAAGTGCCGCCGGGATATCGAACGGCGCTTCGATCGTGATGAACTCGCCGCCTCGCTCATGCTGGTGTTTGGCGATGCGCTGTTCCATCTCCGTATCGAAAGCCTGCGCCGTGGCGATGAACCCCAGCCGGCTTCCCTGCTGTCTGGCGCGCTCGAGCGCAAACCGGCTTTTGCCGCTGCGGCTGCCGCCTCCTATCAGTACAACCGGCATCAGCCTGCGCTCCTTGCCGTGCGCAGAATCCAGATGAGTCCGGGGCCGCCGATCAGCGCCGTGATGACGCCCACGGGAATCTCGGCCGGGCGCACGGCGGTGCGCGCCGTTGCATCGCAGAGGATGAGAAACGCGCCCCCCAGAAAGAAACAGGACGGCAGCAGGCGGCGGTGCGCGGCGCCGGAGAACTGGCGTACGATGTGCGGGATCATAAGACCGATAAATCCGATTGGCCCGGTCAGCGAAACAGTGACGGCGGTGAGGATCGACCCCACGACGCTGGCCTGCCACAGCAGCGTGCGGACACGGACTCCACGGCCGGCGGCCCAGGCTTCGCCCATCGAGAGCAGATCCCAATCGGGCGCTTTCCAGATTACCCAGGCCGCCAGCGGCAGGCTGATGAGCGCGTAGACGGCCAGAGCGTCAAAGGGCAGCGCGTCCAGTGTGCCGATGAGCCACGTTGTGACGGAGAAGGACTTCGAGATGCCGGCGGTGCTCTGCAGCAGCACGATCAGTGCGGTACATACGCTGTTCACCGCCACCCCGGCGAGGATGAGGCTGGTAGGCGTGAGGCTGCGTCCGCGCAAGCCGATGCCGGAAATCAGCGCCAGCGCCAGCATCGCCCCCGCCAGCGCGCCGGTGCGCACAAAGGCCAGGTCGAAGACGATGGCCGCCGATGCGCCCAAGGCGGCCGCCGATGACACACCCAGCGTGTAGGGCGAGGCGAGCGGGTTCCTCAGTACGGCCTGGAACAGGCATCCGGCGACGGAAAACGAAGCGCCGGCCAGCAGGCCCAGCAGCGTGCGGCTGATGCGGAACCGTACGAAGATGTCCCATTCGGAAGGATCGGCCAGGGCGGCGGGCGCGGTAATTTCAGCACCAAACCAGGGCGTGAGTGCGACGGCGGCCAGCAGCGCGGCCAGCGGCCAGCCGAAAGCGAATCGCCAGTCAGACCGCATAGTGTACTCTCACTTGCCCGCCGGTCTGCTCCACTTTCACCAGGCCGCCGAAGACGCGGGCGAAGGCGTCGCCGGGAAGAACACAGGAAGGAGCGCCGTCGGCGGTGAGCGCGCCGCGATCAAGCAGGATGATGCGGGAGCAGAAGGCGGCGGCGAGGTTCAGATCATGGGTCGCCGCGACGCACAGCAGCCCATCGCCGCAAAGGGACCGCAATGTCTGAAACATCTGAATCTGGTGCGGCAGATCGACAAAAGTGCCCGGTTCATCAAGCAGCAGCGCCTGGGGCTGCTGGGCCAGTGCGGCGGCGAAGAACACACGCTGGCGTTCGCCTCCGCTGAGCTGATCGATGGCGCGGTGCGCGAACTCCTCACAGCCGGCAAGGTGCATGGCACGCTGGCAGATGGCGGCGGCGCCGGGGTCCGGATGCCAGGGACTTTCGAATGGGTAGCGCCCCATGCGCACCACTTCGGCAACACTAAAACGGGCGGCCGCCGCCGAGGTTTGCGGAAGGAAGGAGATACGCCGGGCGAGAGCGCGAGGCTGCCAGGCGCGGATTTCTTCCCGGTCAAACAGGCAGCGCCCGGAATAATCCAGCAGACCCGTCATCACTTCCAGCAGGGTGCTCTTGCCGGCGCCGTTCAGGCCGCAAACGGCGATGAACTCGCCGGCCTCCAGGCGCAGCGTGACGTCACGCAGGGCGTGGTGTTCTCCGCGGCGGCAATTCAAGGACTGCAGGGCAAACATCAGCGGCTCACTCCCAGGATGAGACGTTGGAACTCTCTGGCCGCTTCCACCATGCGGGGGCCGGGTACGACGAAGATGTCGTCGGCCACGGCATGGGCGCGTCCGCGGATCTCTTTGCGCGCGCGCCAAAGCTGCTCCACCGAACGTTTGTGCTGCTCAGTGACGCCCACCGTCTCGGCCATGTCGCCCATGTCGATGATCACTTCCGGCTGCAGGCGCACCATGGCTTCCAGTGAGATTTTGGGATAGGAGGCGGCCGAATCGGCCAGCAGATTGCGGCCGCCGGCGATGGAGATCAGCTCATTCAGATACGATCCCTTGCCCACGGCGATCATGCCTTCCAACAGGCCGGGCGTGCGGCCCACGATGAAGACCACGGTCTTGGGAGAGCGGGACTTCGAGGCCGCGGCGATCTCATTGAGCTCCGTGCGGACACGTTTTGCCAGCGCGCGGCCTGCAGCGGGCCGGTTCGCCGCGGCGGCAATGGATTCGATCATTCTCAGGTTCGTTTCCACATTTCCCGTGGCCAGGGTGACCACCCGGATGCCTGAGCTTTGCAACTGGCCGATGGCCTGGTTTGGCAGGCGCTCAATGAAGACCAGGTCCGGGCGCAGGCGCACGATGGCTTCCACGTTGGGCTTGAGATACGTGCCGATTTTTGGGAGTTTGGCGGCCTCCGGCGGATAGTGGCAATAGGTGGATACGGCGGCGACGCTGCCGCCCAGACCGAGCGCGAACAGGGTCTCCGTGATCGCCGGCGATGTGGAGACGATGCGGCCCTGGGCCGGGAGCAAGGTGGCTGCCACAAGTAGAATCAGGAAGCGCATAGGGCCTCCAGCAGGCGGAGATTCTCCTCGCGCGTGCGTACGGCGAGGCGGATGGCGTGCGCGAATCCAACGCCGGGCCAGCCGGAGCAGTCTCGCACAAGGATCCGGCGGCGGGCCAGGTTTTCCACCAGCGGGGCGGCAGGTTGGTCCAGCGCCACCAGCATGTAGTTGGCCTGGCTTGGTAACGGATGAAGACCGCTGATTTCCGCCAGGCGCGCCGTGAGCCACTCGCGTTCCCGCCTCACGAAGGCAATGGTGCGGGCGGCGTGATCGTGGTCGGCGATGGAGGCGAGAACCGCCGCCTCGGCCAGCACGTTCACCGGCCAGGGTTCGCGCCGGGCCCGCCACTGTGTCATCAATGCGGCGGGTCCGGCCAGGGCGCCAATGCGCAGGCCGGGAAGGGCGTGGAACTTGGTGAGTGAGCGCAGGACGAAGAGGTTCTCCCGTGTGCCGGCGAGTGACGGGGCGCCGGTGAATTCGAGGAAGGATTCGTCCACCAGCAGTGGCGTATCGCACGCATCGAGAGCCGGCATCGCGCCGGTGGGGTTGGCAGGCCTGGTGACAACCACAAGGCCCGGCCCGGTCCAACTCGTGGAGTCGAACGGGACCACTTCGGCCGATGGAAAGGCGCGGTGGAATTCGGAGAAGACGGGGGCGGCCAGGCGGACGCGGGTTGTGGCGATGTTCCGCGCAAAAAAGTGAATCAGGTCTGTTGCTCCGTTTCCTAGGATGAGCGTATCCGGATCCAGGTTCCAATGTCCGGCCAGGGCATGGCGGAGGGTGGAAGGCTCGGCCTCGGGATAGTGAACGATGCGGTCGAGTGCGTCCAGAATGGCGGGGCGCACGCGGGGAGAAGGGCCCAGCGGGTTAATGCTGGCGCTGAAGTCGGCCACGTCCTGCCAGCGGCACCCGTTGGCGTGAGCGAAGGCGAAGATGTTGCCGCCATGGCGCAGGTTCATCGCAGGCTTGCTCCTGCCGCCGCCAGCAGCGCCACGCCGTACAACAGGATGCGCAGGCGCGGGAAAACGGAGGCACTTGGGGGAACGAGGGCGTCGCCCAGGTAAGCCTTCCGGCTGGGCACGCCCTGGTAGTAATTCATGCCGCCCAAACGCAGGCCAAGAGCGCCGGCCACAGCGGCTTCGGGATAACCGGAATTGGGACTGGGTTGAGAGGCGCCGTCGCGAAGAGTGATGCGGATCGCCTGCCGCATCGAATAGCCGGGAAGCGCGCAAATCACCCAGATCAGGACGGCGGTGAGGCGCGCGGGAATCCAGTTGGCCCAATCGTCGGCGCGGGCGGAGAACCACCCGAGGTCGCGGTATTTTTCGTTCCGGTAGCCGACCATGCTATCCAGAGTGCTGATGGCCTTGAAAGCCGCCATGAGAACCGGGCCGCCGAGGGCGAGATAGAAGAGCGGGGCGACGATGCCGTCGCTGAGATTTTCAGCCACGGTTTCCACGGTGGCGCGGATGATCTCCGGTTCCTCAAGATTCGCAGTGTCGCGCCCTACGATCCAGGATAGGCGCTCACGCGCCGCGGAAAGATTCGCCTGGCGCAGGGCGTGAAAAACGTCCGCGGCGTGGCGGTCCAGATCGCGGATGGCGAGCAGCGAATAGATCCAGTAGATGCGGGCGTAAGGCAAAAGCCAGAGGCTGGCTGCGACGGCGGCGGTGGTGAGAGCAACGGTGAGCAGGCACAGACCCGTGCCGGCGGTTCGCAGCGTCAGCCCCGAACGGCGCCATAACGGCTCCTGTCCGGCAATCAGCCATCCGATTCCACGCACGGGATGAGGCATCCACCGGGGATCGCCCAGCAGCATGTCGAGGCCGGCGCCGGCCATGGTTTCCCAATGGAAGGCGATCACAGGTATAGCTCCTCGAACAGCGCGAGATCGGCGTGGCGTTCAAACCAGTCCGCCAGCCGCTGATAGCCGTCGCCGTGTTGCGGATGGAGTGCGTCCTCACCGAACATACAGGCGGCCGCGCCGGAATGTTCGAACAGGCCGTGGAGGTAGGTGCCGGTAACGGCTCCGGTGAGATCAGGGTCCGGCGCTCCGCCTTCACTGCGGCCCATGTGAATTTCGTAGGCTCCCGCAGCAATGCGGCGAAAGTTCACCTGCACGGTGCGGACGATCTTCTCCGCGGTCAGCACGGTGTGAAGAGGAAGCAGACCGAGCCCGGAAACGGATCGTGGGCTCTCATTTTCGACGCCCTGCGGATCGGCGATGGTATGGCCCAGCATCTGGTAGCCGCCGCAGACGCCCAGGACGCGCGCGCCGCGGGCATGCTGTTGGCGGACCCATTCGGCCAGCCCCGTGGCCCGCAGCCACTCCAGGTCACCGATGGTGTTTTTGGTTCCGGGAAGAATCACCCAGTGGAAATCCTGTGAGACGGGCTGCGTGATCCACTTTGCGCGCAAAAGGCGGAAGTCAGTGAAATTGGAGACGCGCGGGAATCTTACGATGGCGATGCGCGCGCCGGGGTGGGAGGCGCCTTCATCGAGCGAGACGCTGTCTTCCTGTTGCACCAGGGGCGCGCCTTCGACGAATGGAAACACTCCCAGGCAGCGGCGTTGGGAACGCTGTTCGAGGAGCCGCACACCGTCTTCGAACAGTGTGGGATCGCCCCGGAAGCGATTGACGGCGAAAGAATGGACCAGTGCGCGCTCGTCCTCATCGAGCAGATGGAGCGTGCCGAGGATGGAGGCGAAGATGCCGCCGCGGTCGATGTCGCCCACCAGCAAGGCGCGCGCGCCGGCGGCGCGGGCCATGGAGAGGTTGACGATGTCGCGATCCTTGAGATTCAGTTCAGCCACGCTGCCGGCGCCCTCCATCACGATGTACTGAAACCGCGCGGCCAGCCGGTGATAGGCCGCATGGGCGGCGTCGCGCAAAGCGGCGGTGTGGTGGTAGTAGTCCCTGCTGGAGAGATTCTTCCAGACCTTTCCGTTGACCACTACCTGGCTGCCCAGGTTCGATACCGGCTTCAGCAGCACGGGATTCATGTCGGGCTCGGGTTCCAGGCCGCAAGCTTCGGCCTGCGCCACTTGCGCCCGTCCAATTTCATAGCCGCCGGCGCAGGGGAATGAGTTGTTGGACATGTTCTGCGCCTTAAATGGCGCTACCTGAAAGCCACGGCGGCGCAGGACGCGGCAGATGGCCGTGGCCATCCAGCTCTTGCCCACATGGGATGCCGTGCCGCCGACGAAGATGGCTTTGGCTCTCACCTTGCGAACTCCCGCAGCCATTGTTCGATGCCGCGGCTGACGGCGTGGCGGACATGGTAGCCGATGCGATGGCCGAGCGCGGTGTGTTTGCCGCAGTAGGGAACGGCGGGGCCGTGGGTGGAATGGGCGATGACGAAACAATCGGTGCCGGTGCCGGAGGCGATGCGGCCGGAAACGACGCTGGGAACCGCGGCTTCCATCATGGCGGCGGTGCGCGCTTCCGATGCCAGCGCCATTGCTTCCAGCGCGGCCTCGGCGGTGAGATTGGCGCGGATGGCGCAGAGGGTGTTGATGGTGCCGGCCGCGGGCGGGGAGACCGGATCGCCGGCGGTGAGCGCGTTACTCAATCCCACGGTGGTGATGACGTGGCAATCCGTACCCTCACCCGATTCCATGTATTGATGACGGCGGCGGCTGGTGAGCAGTCCCACGGCCTTATCCAGTCCCTGCGCCTGGAGGCGGGCGCGGAACCAGGACGGCACGTCTTCGACCGTAGCGATTTCGTCGGGCTCCAGAAACAGCCATGCGACTTCACTGGCGCACACCGCGCCGCCGTTGACGACGGCCCAACTCCAGCAGCGGTACTGTTCGGGGAAGCGCACCCTCATCCACGGACCGGAACACTCCACTACCACGCCCGTGACCATCGCGGCCCCGTGTTGGTGCGCAGTGTTGCGTCCAGCCCCAGCCTGGACTCCACCAGACGTCCGAACAGCCAAAGCAGGTCGGAGAGGCGGTTGATGTAGGCAAGGGCGGCCGGTTGGATAGGGATGCCCTGTTCGATCAGTTCGACGACCAGGCGTTCGGCGCGGCGGCAGACCGTGCGCGCCACATCGAAGGCCGAAGAGCAGGGATCTTCGCCGGGGATGGCCCAGTCACCAAGCACGCCTTCGATCGCTTCGATGCGGTGTACTTCGCTGGTGAGGCGGTCCACCATATCCTGGCCGATTTCCGGCACCGGCTTTTTGCTTTCAGCCGGTGTGGCGATGGCGGAGCCAACTTTGAAGAGCTCGCGCTGCAGTTCCTTGGTGAGTGCGCGGAGTTCCTCGTCGGGGCAAATGGAGCGGGCAAAGCCCATGGCGGAGATCAGCTCATCGATGGTGCCGTAGGCGTCCACGCGGCGATCGGCCTTTGATACGCGGATGCCGCCGGGCAGGCCGGTCTGGCCGGTGTCTCCTCGTTTAGTTGCGATGGACATGGTTGGTTCCTAGAAGGACAGCCGGAGGCCGCCGACCACCCATCGGCCGGGTGTGCGGAAGCCGTCCTCATAATAGTTCTGGCCCAGCAGGTTTTCCACGCGGGTGAACAGTTCAGGCTTCAGACGTTCTCCGCCGCGCAATGTGTAACTCGCCGTGGCATCCAAGCGCTTCGGTCCGGGCCACGCCACCGCGCGGCCGGAGATGACGCCGAGAAACTCAGTGGAGCCCAGAAAGTTCGCGGTGAAGGTGAGCCTGCGCCAGGTCTGCGAACCGGAAAACGTGAAGGTATGGGCGAAGATGCGCGGTGTGCGCAGCGTCCCAAGGGCGATCATGCGGCGTTCCAGCGTGCGCGTGTGCGTATAAGACCCGCGCATCTGAAATCCCTTCCACAGCGCCGCTTCACTTTCCAGTTCCACGCCCCGGGCCAGGCCGCCGCTGGTGTTGAAATAGCCGGAGCTGCGTCCGAACGGATCGGTGGTGCGGTTGATCAGGCCGGTGAAATCGAAGCCGATGACCGAGCGCAGGTGGGTGTAGAAATAGGTGGCGGAGAGACGGACACGGCGTCGGCCCAGGTATTGATCGACGCCGGCATCGCCGCCCAGCGAACGCTCAGGAGAAAGGCGGGGATCGCCGTAGGGGATAAACGCGCCGCCGAAGAATCCGGTGCCGTAGCGCTCATAAAGCGACGGCGCGCGGTAGGCGCTGCCGATGTGGGCGCGCAGTTTCGTGTTGGAGCCGGCGATGCGGTACATGACGGAAACGTCGCCGGTGAAGGCGTTGGGCGGACCGGGCAGCGGGGTGGAAAG
>JANRLE010000123.1:0-2404 GCA_033762895.1 Bryobacteraceae bacterium
TCGGAAAGGAACGTGCAGTTGGTGTTGCGTTACTCGTTCTGACCGTTCATCCGTGAGACAGGAGGCCGGCTCAACCGGCCTCCTATTTCAGATCAAGCGGCGCCAGCGTCCCGCCGCGCTTCACTCCCAGCCTCAACGGACGCGGAGGTCCTTTTTCGGGGACCGAGACTTCCACCCACAATTCTTCCCCCTGTGTCCTTACGCTCGGATCCGCCACCTTTTCCGGGATGAAGAAGGCCAGTGGTTCGGCCAGCACCCAACGGTCATCGCGTCCATGTATCACCCGCAATCCTTCGCTCGCAGGCGCCGCCACCAGCCGGCCTGCCGAAACTGAGAGCGCGACATAAGCGGAATCGATGGGCAACGGCTCACCCGGCTCCACTTCCACGCTGATGCGGACATAGCGGCCGCGAATGGGCGCGCTGGGATCCACTGGCGCCGTCCGCGCCCAGGCCCTGGGCAGCGTGAGGCGGTCATATAAGAACTTCCCTCCCACGCTGAGCGCCAGCAGCACCTGGATCGCGCAAAGCATCAGGCCCCGTTTCATGACTCCTCCCGGCGCACCCGCGCGATCAGCCTGCGCCGCAGTTGTTCCAGATACCAGCCTCCCACTAGAAACAGCAGACCCAGCACGATCATGCTGAGCGAACGATCAAGCGCATCCATCACGCGCGAGAAGTAGAAGAACAGCACGGTGATGGCAAAACCCGCGATGCCGAGGTTCACCCGTTCCGCCCGCGCCTCCTCCAATCCCCAGAGAATCAGTCCCAGTGATCCGATGGCGCACCAGGCCTGGATTCCCAACTCCAGCCGCGCCTGCGACAACAACACCAGCACCCCCACCCAGGCCGCGCTGATGCCGTTCATCCACGCATCCTGGCGGCGCAGCACCCACGCCAGTCCCAATGGCAGCGCGAAGGCGAGCACGGCCGCAATCAGCACCGCGCCATAACTTCGCTGGCGCCCCTCCACCGCCACCCAAAGCGCGCAGGGAAGCAGCGCCAGGCCGCCAATCGAGGAGAGCGCCACGCGCCATGTGGCGTTTCCGCCCGGCCGCACCGCGCTCAGATAGGTGAACGCGCACAGCAGCACAAAGGCTGAGATCAGGTCTTCGCGGCCGCTGTAGCGATAAGACCATTCCGACACAATCCAGGCCGGCGACAGCAGCCCCGCCAGCGTGACATGCGGCCAGTCGCGCAACAAGAGCAGCCCCGCCCACGCGCCAAAGGCCCACAGTAGCACCGCCGAAGGCCAGCGTTCATTCATGTGAAAAATCTGGCCGGCCATGGCGATTGCGCCGCCCAGCGCGACACTACCCACGGCGTGGAGCGTGGTGGAGAGCGCCGGAAAACGCGGCGCGGAATAGGCGCCCCCCGCGTGGAACATTGCAAGCGCCGACACTATAAGCATCATGCGCCACGCCGGGGAGATGCGGTCCCAGTGCGCCGCTACAAACAGCAGCGCTCCGGCGCCCAGCAGCAGGCCGCCCAAAGCCAGTGCGATCACCACCGGCCAGCGTAATCCGGGCGCGGAGGCTTCCCTCGATTCGTACTCACGGATCCGCCGCGCAGTGGCATCCTCGATCAGGCCCGCGGCCTGCCAACGCTCCAACAGTTTTTCCCACGAAGAGCCCATGCGCCGGTCCAGCCTCAGGATATCAGTTGCGAACTGTAAATTTTCCGGCGCGGACCGGGACCACGCCGATGGTAGTTCGTCTACCAGGTAGAATTTCTACCATGGGAGAACGAATTGAATTGCTGCAGGGAACGCTCGACATGCTGATCCTGCGGACGCTGCTGTTCGGACCGGTCCACGGCCACGGCATCGCCAGGCATATCCAGCGAACCTCGGACGAGGTGCTGCAGGTGGAGCATGGATCGCTGTACCCGGCGCTGCACCGGCTGGAGAGAAAGGGCTGGATCTCCGCAAAGTGGCAGAAGACCGAGACGGGCAGAGAGATGAAGTTTTACCGGCTCACCGCGAAGGGCCGAAAGCAGCTCAACGACGAGAAGTCGAAATGGGAAGCGATGGTCAGCGCGATCGCACGGGTGATGAAACCGGCGGCGCAGTAAAGGATGGCTCAGAATGTTCGGAAAACGGCGGCGGGATCGTGAGACGGAACTGGCGCGGGAGATCCGCGCGCACATTGAACTGGAAGCCGAAGACAGTGACCTGGGCGGCGCGCGCCGCCAGTTCGGCAACGTCACAGCGGTTCAGGAAGAATGCCGCGAAGCCTGGGGCTGGAGTTCGCTGGAGCGTATCCGGCAGGATGTGAAATTCGGGTGGCGCAGCGCCAGGGCAAACGCCGCCTACAGCCTGGTCGCCATCGCCACCCTGGGCCTGGGCATTGGCGCGAATTCCGCCGTGTTCAGCGTGGTTCACGGCGTTCTGCTGCGGCCGCTCG
>JANRLE010000124.1:0-7790 GCA_033762895.1 Bryobacteraceae bacterium
ATTGACCCGTCCGGGCCAATCGCCACGCTGCTCGGGCTCGCAAGCCGCGCCTCTTCGGCCAGGCCGCCGTCGCCTGAAAAGCCAGTTGTGCGCGCACCGGCAACCACCGCGACCGTTCCTTCCGGCGTCAACGCCCGAATCTGTCCCGCGCCCAGCATTGGGATCAGCAGATTGCCAGCCGAATCGAACACGATGCCCCCCGGCAACCACAACTGGGCCTGCAGCGCCGGTCCGCCCGCTCCCTCCGTGCCGGGCTCGCCCGTCCCCGCCACCGTTGAAATGGTCCCGGACCGGTCGATACGGCGGATTCGATGGTTGGCTGTGTCGGCGACGTAGAGGTTGCCCAGCGTGTCCACGGCTACCCCTTGTGGCCCGGCCAGTTGCGCCGCCACAGCCGGTCCGCCGTCGCCGGCGAAACCTCTCACTCCGGTACCGGCGATCGTGTTGATCACTCCCGCCGGTGTAACACGGCGGATGCGGTTGTTACCGGAATCGGCGATGTAGACGTTGCCCTCGCGATCCACGGTCACGCCGATGGGGATGTTCAGCCGGGCGGAAGCTGCCGGTCCGCTGTCGCCCGCGAATCCGCCTGGTCCGCTGATGCCTGCGAAAGTGGTGATCTGGCCAGTGGGCGTAATGCGGCGCACGTAGGCGCCCCAGGTAACCGCGACATACAGGTTGCGGTTGCTGTCCATGGCCAGTCCGCGGGGACGGCCCAATTCCGCAGAGCGCCCCTCGCCCGTGGTCTGCCCCAGGATTCCATTGCCGGCAAACGTGGTGATCACTCCTGACGGCGACACGCGGCGGATGCGGTTCTCAATCACATCGGAGATGTACACGTTTCCGTCCGGATCCACCGCCACCCCTGTAGGTTGATAAAGCGTGGCCTGGGTGGCCGGGCCATTGTCTCCCGGCGCTTCCTCCGCCAACGCTCCGGCCGCCAGTTGGATCGAATCGCTTGTCAGGTTCACGCGATACAGCCGCCTGCGTCCGTCGTCGAGCACTAACAAATCGCCGGTTGGAGTAATTGCGATCGAATTCGGCAGCGCCAGGCTGAATTGCCGTGCCGAGGATGGAAACTGGCGGCCGGTTCCGCCGCCGGCGACTGTGCTGATGGTTGTGCCCCGCACCCGCCTGATTCGCCCGCCGTTGCGACTGGCGATAAACAGGTCTCCGTCACGGTTCACCGCCACGTCGGTGGGGTTGTTGAGCTGCGCCGAGGTGGGCGGGCCGGAATCGCCGGTCTCTCCCGCCACTCCCGTACCCGCCACGGTGTCGATTCTTCCCTGCGGGTTCACGCGCCGCACGCGGTTGTTCTGAGTGTCGGCAATATAGAGGTTACCCTGCGCGTCCACAGCAACGCCGCCCGGGCTTTGCAGCGTGGCGGAGGTGGCTGCTGCCCCGTCTCCGCTGAATCCCTGCCTCCCGGCGATTCCGGCGATGGTGGTGACATTTCCCGTGCTATCGATTCGGCGCACAATGTGGTTGAAGCTGTCGGAGAAGTAGACATTACCGGCCGCGTCAAGCGCGATGCCTCTGGGGTTGCCCGCTCCGCCGGCCGTGGCCGCAAGGCTTCCGTTGCCCGCGATCGTGGTGATGGTAGCGCCGCCCGCGGCGATCTTCCGCACCCGCGCGTTCCGCCGGTCGCATAGGTAGAGTTCACCCGACGGGCTTACCACCATGCCCGCCACTCCGTTCAGCCGCGCCGCCGTGGGTGAGCCTCCGTCGCCCCCGAATCCGGTTTCCGATCCGGCGTAGGTGGTCACGGCGCCCGAAGGTGCAATCCGCAGGACCCGGTCGTAGTAAGTGTCCGAAACATAGAGATTGCCGGCTGCGTCGCTGGTCACGAACTCCGGCAGGATCAGCCGCAACTGCTGCGCCGTAGTGCCCTGCGCGGGAAAAGCGGATCGTGTGCCTCCGGCCACAGTGCTGATCAGGTAAGGGGCCGGCTGCCCCCAGACGGGCTGCAGGGCCAGCAGGCCAATAAGGATAGTGCGCATGTCGGGTATGGCGTAATTTTACTCCAAACCACATCAGGGCCGCCTCGGCTCACGCCGAATCATGATATGTTGGCAGCCATGCAAGGAGTTTCGCTTCTCATCGCTTTTTTGGCGTCTTCGGTGGCATTCGCGCAGCTTGACCGCGGTTCGCTTACCGGTACGGTGACTGACTCCACGGGCGCCGCCATCCCCGCCGCCCGCATCCTGATTCTTCACGTGCCTACCAGCGGCCGATATGATACGGTCGCCAACGAAGTGGGCCAGTACACGCGCCCGAATCTACCCATCGGCGCCTACACGGTCACCGTTGAGGCGCAAGGTTTCCGCCGCGCGATCCGCAGCGGCGTCGATGTCGGCGTTTCACAAGTGCTTCGGCTGGACGTACAGCTTGAAGTCGGCGAGACCAGCGAGTCGATTGAAGTGGTGGCGGAACTGCCGCGCATTCAGGCCGACTCTCCGCAGATCGGCACCAGTCTGGGCGCGAAGTCCCTCACCAATCTGCCGCTCAGTTTCTCCGGCGGACGGCAGGCCGAATCATTCGCCTTCGCCATCGTGCCCGGGGCGCTCGGCGGGACGTTCACCAACAGCATCAATGGTTCCACCAGCTTCGCCTATGAGACTCTGGTCGACGGCGCCTCGGTGACCGTGAACCAGGGGGGCAACTTCTCTCCGATGGCCGTTTCCGTGGAAGCGCTGCAGGAGGTGAAGTTCCAGACCGGCGGCATGTCGGCGGAATTCGGCCGCACTCAGGCCGGCGTCTTCAACTATGTGATGAAGTCGGGGACCAATGACTGGCACGGAAGCCTGTACGGCGGAGTGCGCAATGAGGCGCTGAACGCAAACACCTTCGCCAACAATTTCCGCGGCGTACGCCGGCCGCAGGACCGCAAGATCAACTACGCGGGCAGCTTTGGCGGCCCTGTAATCATTCCCAAGGTGTACAACGGCCGGAACAGGACCTTCTTTTACTTCTCCTACGAACGCTACCGCGAGCGGAACTACGGCTTCTCGGCTCCCAACCGTACCGCGCCCATCGCGAACTTCTATGAAGGCGACTTCAGCCGGCTGCTGGGCGCGGCCACAAATTTTACCGACGCCATGGGCAGGCCGGTTACCCGCGGCGCGGTTTATGATCCCGCCACGTTCCGCCAACTCGCGGGCGGACGCTGGGTGGGCGACATGTTTCCCGGCAACCGTATTCCCGTCTCGCGATTCAGCGGCGTTTCCCGTCGCCTGAACGAGATCGCCACCAGGCACTATCTGCCCACCATCGTGGGGCCGGATGGCCAGGCGCCCCTGGTGAATAATATGGTGTTTCCCATTTCCGGTAATCCGGAGTGGGATCATTATCAGTACTCCGGCAAAGGCGATCATATCTTCAATGAAAAACACAAGATCAGCGGATCTTACAACTTAAAGGAGGCGCCCCGCCTCATTCTGGATGCCGGCGGACTTTGGGATACCCGCGAGCTTTACGGCGGCCCCCTGGCCAAGGCGCGCCGCCGCCCCGATGACGGCTGGTTCGCCCGCGGCGCCTGGGACTGGACCATTTCTCCCACCGTGCTCAACAACTTCACGCTGTCCTACAACCGCCGCGGCAATCCCGAACGCGTGTTGGAGGCCGAAGTGGATGGAGCAAAGGCGCTGGGAATCAACGGGCTCAGCAGTTTCGGCTATCCGGCGGTGAACTGGGGCGGCGGGCCTTTTGTCGGCCTCGAACAACCGGGCTTCCAGAACGTCAGCTTCCGCGCCGATAACGGATGGGGCGCGCTGAATTCGGTGAGTTTCTCCCGCGGCCGCCACTTCCTGAAGGCCGGCGTCGATTTCCGTCACAACCAGCAGAACCGGCGGCAGAATCCCGCCTCATCGTTTAACTTCGCCGCCCGCGGCACGGCAATTCCCAACGAATCCTTTTCCGCCACTCAGACCGGTTACTCCTTCGCCAGTTACCTGCTTGGCATTGTCGATAGCGCCGGCCTCTCCGATCCCGTGGGCCTGGGCGGCCGGCGGAATTACTTCGCCACTTTTGTCCAGGATGACTTCAAACTCTCCAGCCGCCTGACGCTCAATCTTGGATTGCGCTGGGAGTATCAGCCGCCGATCTACGAAGTGGCTGACCGCCTGTCGAGCTGGAATCCGCAAAAGATCGACCCCATCAGCGGGCTGCCAGGGGCTTACGACTTTGCCGGCAACTGCTCTGAATGCACTGGCCGCCGCTACTTCGGACGCAAGAGCTATCGCGACTTCGGCCCGCGCATCGGCTTTGCCTGGCGCGCCGGGACAAAGTGGACCGTGCGCGGCGCTTACGCCATTATGTTCGAGGGCGATCCCCCGAACGGGTATAACGCTGTGCCGCTCGGTAAGGCGACTTCGGTGGCCTGGGGCGGCACTTTCCGCCTGAATTCCGATCCCGTTCGCCCCTGGGGCGGCATCTTCAACTGGGACGGTGGGTTCCCGCAGGATCGTTACCAGGCGCCCGGCTATGACGCCTCCTGGGGCAATCTCTCGCGGCCCGGCATGATCGATTCCAATTACGGACGAACGCCCTATATCCAGAATTTCACATTTAATATCCAGCGCGAGCTGCCCGGTAAGTTTGTGCTGGATCTAGGCTATGTGGGGAATAAAGCCACGGGACTGCGGATCGGTGAGCTGCAGCGGATCAACCAGCTTCCCACCTCCGTGCTCTCCCAGTACGGCACGCGCCTGAATAACGCTGTGCGCAACGCCCAGGAGGCCGCCAATAACGGCATCGCCTATCCTTTCCCCGGATTTGTGGGAACCGTGGCCAGCGCCCTTCGTCCCTTCCCTCAGGTGCAGGGCAACCAGACCGTGCAGGTGTACGGAGCGCCGCTCGGGTTTTCCTCCTATCACGCCATGCAGGTTGTGGTGAACCGTGAATTCGCCAACGGCTTCACGCTCTATTCCAACTACGTCTGGTCCAAGACGATGAGTAATGTGGAGAGTTCGCTGGTCAACGATAACGACACGCGGCCCGTGGATTATTACAACCTCAAACTGGAAAAGCAGATCGCCCAGACCGACCGGCCTCACGCCTTTAAGGCCTATGCCAGCTACGACCTGCCCTTCGCCCGATTCCACCGCAAGATTCTGGGCGGCTGGAACGTCGCGGCGATTCTGAATTACTTCAGCGGAACCCCGCTCGAGTTCACCGGATCATCCCCGCTCTCGGGCGGCTGGAACGGCGCGGTGAACCGGCTGAATGTTGCCCCGGGCCCGTTACGCAATGAAAGCTTCCAGTTTGGCCAGTTTAACCTCGCCGATACCCGCGCCGCGTCCAATACTTTCCTGAACAAAGCCGCGTTCGCCGATCCCGGGCCGCTGACGCTCGGCACGGGCGCCTTCCGTTACGCCCAACTTCGCGGATTCGGCAACCGGGATGAGAACATCACGATCACCAAGTCGCAGTTCATCACCGAAAAGGTTCGGCTGCAGCTTCGCGGCGAGTTCTTCAATCTGTTCAACCGCCACCAGCTCGGCGGCATCGTCACAGGGATCAACAACCCGTCATTCGGCCAGGTCACTTCTGTTTCGGGGAACCGTCAGATTCAGTTGAGCGCCCGGATCGATTTCTGAGTTCCACCAGCCGGTACACTTCGCGCTTGGGCAGGCCGCGCTCACGCGCCACTTGCTTGATGGCATCCATGCGGTCAATGCCGGCGCGCTCCAGCGCCGCTACGGCATCTTCGGCCGGTCCGGCGGGCCCCGCCGCTGGCCCATCGGACTTGGCCACCAACACCGTAAACTCGCCGCGCACCGTATCGCGGGCCGCCAGCGCCGCCCGGACTTGAGAAACCCGGCCGCGCACGAACTCTTCGTGCACCTTGGTCAACTCGCGCGCCGCCACCACCCGCCGGCCGCCCAGCACTTCTTCTATATCGGCCAGCAACTCCAGAATCCGGTGCGGGGCTTCGTAAAAAACCAGCGTTGCCTCCAGGTCCCGCACCGCCTCCAGCGCTTTTCGCCGCTGGCCGCTCTTGGCGGGCAGGAAGCCGCCGAACCAGACCGCATCAGTGGGCAGGCCTGAGGCCGAAAGGGCAGCCATCATTGCCGAGGGGCCGGGGATTGGCTCGACCCGGATCCCCTCCGCGGCGGCTGTCTCCACCAGGCGGAATCCGGGATCGGAGACCAACGGTGTGCCCGCATCCGACACCAGCGCCACCGCCGCGCCTTCCTTCAGGCGGGCAATCAACTGAGCCGTCCGCTCCCGCTCGTTGTGTTCGTGGTAGCTCACCAGCGGGGTGTGGATGCCGTACCGGTCCAGGAGTTTTCTGGTCTGGCGGGTATCTTCGCAGGCGATCATGCCCACTTCGCCCAACACGCGCACCGCGCGGTACGTCATGTCCTCCAGGTTACCGATCGGTGTAGCCACGATATATAAGGTGCCAGCCATAGGCGGGATAAAGCCATTCTACGGGGTTCGCTGTACAGATTTCGCTCCGTCCCTCCGATTGTTAAGCTTGAGTTGGGTCACCGCCGCATTCTACGATTGACTAGGGGTAGCGGTTTTGCCCCAATTTGGTTCGCGTGAGATCGCTTGATTGAAGTGACGCCCGCACAGCCATCACTATCGAACTTCTACCGCTGGGAGGTACCCGGGAAGAAGGTCTCGGTTCACCTCGACTTCAGTGTCGTGGACCGCTTGCTGGTCGAAGTCATGCGTGGCTTCGGCGCCATCCCGCGCCGCGGCGCGGAGGTTGGCGGCATTCTCGTCGGCTCGGCCGAAGTGACCGATCACCAGATTGTCGTTCACATCACCGACATTGAGCCGGTGAACTGCGAACACCGGCGCGGCCCTTCTTATCTGCTGTCCGAAGGCGATTCGGCCCGGTTTGCGGCGGCCTACGAAAAGCACCGCTTCAGTCCGGTCAAGAGCGCCTATGCGATCGGGATGTACCGCTCTCACACCCGCGAAGGTATGGCGCTTGCGGCCGAAGACCTCGCCCTGTTTGACCAATACGTCCCCGAAGCCTCAGCCGTTTTTCTTCTCATCAAGCCCTATGCTACTCGCGTGAGCACGGCCGGCTTTTTCATTCGCGAAAGCGATGGAACGGTACATTCGGAATCGTCCTATCAGGAATTTCCCTTCCGCCGCAAGGAACTTGGCGGAGGCGCCATGCCCGACAGGCCCCGCGAGCAGCATGCGCCCCATGCCGCCGAGGACGCCACCCCCAACCGCGGGGCGTTCCGCGGCCACGGCCCACCGTCCTATTCAGACGAAGCGCCGCAGGCCTACGCCGAGGCGCCGGAAGACTATCCACCCGGAACCAGTGCCGAAGATCTGTCGGTCACCCTCTCCAGCGTCCAGCCTCCGGAACACGCCAACGAGCACGATTCCGCCGTCGCCAAATTTCGCCGCACCAATGTCTGGATTCCGCTGTCGTTCATTTTTCTCCTGCTCGGTGTGTTGATTGGCTTTCAGGCGGCCATCGCTTACCGGCCCGCCAAAGCCGCCGGCATTTTGAATGACGCCTACACACTCTCGTTAGCCGCCAGCCGCACCGGCGACAACCTGCACGTCCGTTGGGATCGCAACTCCCATGCCGTGCGCACCGCCCAACGCGGCGTGCTCACCATCACCGACGGCACCTACAGCACTACCGTCGATCTGGATGTTGCCCAGTTGCAGAACCCCAGTGTGTTCTACCGCAACATGTCCACCACGGTAAAATTCAGACTTGAGATCTTCACCAAAGAGCGGAACACCGTTTCCGAAACCCTGGAGTGGAGCAAGTAGCATCCTATCCGTGCTGATGCTGGCCGCCTGCG
>JANRLE010000125.1:0-65508 GCA_033762895.1 Bryobacteraceae bacterium
AGATTCAGGGGACGATGGTGTTGATCAACAGTGGCGGATCGGCGGGATCCGGTGGCGGGTCGAGCCCCGAGGATCCGAAGGAGCCGGATAAGGCCGATGACGGGACCAAGCGAGGGAAGTTGTAAGGGCGGCGCTCCGGCGCGGGGGGCACGTGTTGGACCCGCCCCGCCATCGCCGCTCGATCCCGCACACGGACGCCATTTCACGAAATCTGATCCCGTTCCCGATTGAGCAAATCACCCGCTGTACGTTTTCCGTTAAGGCCGGATCGCGTTTCCCGCCCTGCATCGCATGGAGTAGGCCGGATGGCTCGAATCCTCGTGGGGTTGCGAAAACGGCCGGCGCGTGAAGTTCTACAGCATGAAGCGCCCCGGACAGAAGCACCTGGCGCAGGAGACGGCCCGAGCGGCGGCGGATCGCCTTTGGCCATCGGATATGCGCTGGAAGCCACCTAGGAGGCATGTGGCTTCTTTGATGGGGCATGGGAATCCCGGCGCCGCGCACATATGGGGCGCGAGTTGGACGATAAGTTGCGCGGGTACGAAGAGATCTTGGCCGATGTGTCGCAGTCACTTTGCCGCAACGCCAAGCAGTTCGGCAACCCAAATATGAGCATTTCCATCGTACATCGGCAGATACAAAGTGTTCGGCCCAAGCCCCTGACCGTCGCCGGGGCGTAGCCTGTCGTGAAAATGGCGCACCGCGAACTCCTCGCCCCTAGGTTGTTTGGTGACTGGATCCAGCCGCCGCGCAAAAAGGCACATCCCCTGCTCAAAGTCGTCACGCCGCAAGCAATAGACCGTATTTCCATCGGGCGACCAGAGGGGACGGAAGTATTGGCCTTGCCCTGAGATCGGAATCCATTCTTCCGGCCGAGTCGGGCGATCCCTCTTCCACGGCGAGACGTAAAGAGTTGCTCGCTGATCACTTTCTCGGAGCTTGAACACAAACCAATGAGAATCCGGAGAAAACGCAATAGTGTGAACCTCGGACTTCGGGTGCACAGCGGGCAGGACTCTCGCGCCACTCTCCAGGTCATGAACCACCAACTGGATACGGTCCGCCAAGGAGATCAGGACGCCTTTGCCGTCCGGCGTCCAGCCAAGCAGGCTCAGCGCATCGTCGCAGATCTTGTACTCAGGTCCCGCTGGAAGGGGCATCCAATAGAGGGAGCGTTTGTTGCTCTCAAACCGGTCGAATGCGAGCTTGGAGCCATCCGGGGCGATCATGCCGCGCTTTTCTTCGGCGGGCGTCGCAACGACGGCGGTTTCCTCGCCGCTGACATTGTCCCGGAGCCAGATGTCGAAGTTCCCGCTTCGGTCCGAGGCAAACACCATTTTCTTCCCGTCCCGCGTGACGGACGGGAAGATCAAGTCACCAGCCCAGTTCAGCAGCAGTTTGGGCTCTCCGTTTGAGACGCCGCGGTCCGCGTCCACTGCGAGCGAATAGATGGTTGACTGCCTCATCACATTCGTAAAAGGAATCACACCGCCATCGGCAGACGAGGGCCCGGGATGCTCGTGTGTCCCGTATGTCACCTGGAGGGGGCGTCTTTCGATCTTGCCGCCTGAGCTCAAACCCACAAACCATACGTGCGACTCCTTGAACCAGGTGCCGAAAACAACGCGATTCCCATTCGCAAGCCACACCTTTGGGTACGGCTGAAGAGTGGCACTCCAGACCTGCTCCATCCCTTGCACCGGAATCGAGGCTCCGCCCCTCACCGGGATCAGCCGCCAACTCGCGTGGAAAGCTGTGCGTACTGCCCTGCCCTCCGAGACCAGCAACTGGGCGCCGTCCGGCGACCAGATGGGCCCGGCCAGTGAAAGACCGGCTTCGTAGACCTTCCGCGCCGCGCCCCCAGCGGCGGGAATGATCCAAACAACAGCTCCAAACGACTTTCCGGGTGGGTAGGAGCGATAGGCGATCCACTTGCCGTCTGGTGAGAAGACGGGTGAATCGCCCTCCTCAGCCAAGTGCCGCTCCTTTCCGCCCACGAGGGAGACCACGAAAATCCCGGTTCTCCGGTTGAAGACGACCTCGCGCCCGTCCGGCGAGAATCGGGGCGAGAATTCCGGGATAGCGTTATTCGTCAGACGAACCGGCTCCCCACCCGACGTTGGCTGAATCCAGATGTCGCGCTGCCCGCCCCGGTCGGAGGTGTAAACGACATACTTGCCATCTGAGGAGGCCGCGGGCAGGAAGGAAGCCGTATTTCCGGCTGTGAGTTGACGCAGCGAATACCTGGGCGCAACCGGCTTCCGATTGCTGATGGCGAACCACACGGCGGCGCCCGCCAATCCCAATGCCGCGGCGGCAAACAAGGCTTGGCGTCCCTTCAGCCGCGTGGCGGGCACGGATTCCGCGCGCCGGGCGGCGGCCGGTCTCATGCCTGATTCGGTATCTTCCTTGATCTCCTCGAGCGCGAGCTTGATCTCCGCGATGCTCTGACTGCGGCGTTCGATGTCTTTCCGCAGGCAGCGCGTGATGATACGATCCAGTTCACGAGGCAGACCCTCGGCGAGCTCAGCGGCAGGTCGGGGCTCCTCTTTCAGCACCGCGGCTATCGTGGACGCGGCCGAACCACCCTGAAACGCGCGCTGCCCGGTGACTATTTCGTAGAGCAAGGCGCCGAACGAGAAGATATCGGTGCGCGCATCCAGTTTCTTGCCTTCCGCCTGCTCCGGCGACATGTACGCTGCACTGCCGGCCACCGTCCGTTCGGCAGTCTCTGTGCGCGCTGTCAAGGTAGCGTCGTCCCGGCCGATCTCGCCGCGATCCTGTAGCTTGGCCAACCCAAAGTCAAGGATCTTCACCCCCCCGTGCTCCGTGACCATGATGTTGGACGGCTTGATGTCGGAATGGACAATGCCGGAGGCATGCGCGGCCGCCAATGCGGCGGCAATCTGCACCGCGTACTTCAGCGCTTCCTGGAGGCGGAGCCCATTGCGCGGGATGATGTGATCGAGCGTCTTTCCGGGCACGTATTCCATGACCAGGTAGTAGCTGCCCGCTTCCTCAATCCAGTCGTAGATGGTGATGATGTTAGGATGATTGAGCGCTGAAGCGGCCTGGGATTCCTTGACGAATCGCTGCCTACGGCCGCTGTCGGAGACTTTGTCCGGCGGCAGGGTCTTGATCGCCACTAGCCGGTTGAGACGGGTGTCGCGGGCCTTGAACACCTCTCCCATACCGCCCTCCCCGATCTTCTCAAGAACAGTGTAAGGACCCAGTTGTCCATCTTGGCGCACCGGCATGGTTCTCCTCGGACCTTAGCTATTCTGCCATAGACGTCGAGTTCTCGCACTCTCGTGCACGCGTGCAGTCTCAGGCTGCGTGGAAGAAGTAAACCGACAAACGGAGTTCCCCTCCATCCGTCCAGGGAGCCGTGGCAGAAGTTTGATTCTGAAGGAGCGGTGCGGTTGGGACGAACTCGGCCATCGAGTTGGGCATGTAGTTGACGGCCAAGGGGCCGGGCGGATCTTTGAATATCGATCCGAGCGGTGGGCAGATTCAGGGGACCATGGCCCTGATCAGTAGCGGCGGATCGGCGGGCTCGGGCAGCGGCATGAGCCCGGACGATCCGAAAGCGCCGGATAAGGCTGACGACGGGACGAAACGCGGGAAGTTTTCATCCCGTTCTTCTACAACTACGGCGTCAACACCGTGATCCTGCGCAACCGGCTGCGGCGCGACGGCTACAACCCGCAGACCGACGCCGTCAACGATGCGCTGCAGGCCGTGAGAGTCGTGCGCGCCTACGCCAGCCAGTGGAACTTCGATCCCAACAAAATCGGCATCATGGGCTTTTCGGCGGGAGCGGAGCTCTCTTCGGCAGCCGCGGTGCTATATGAGGATTCCGGCAGGAAGAGCGAAGCGGGCGATCCGTTTGCGGGCATCAGCGCGCGCCCGGATTTCACCGGCATCATCTATCCCGGCCCCACGCCGTTTGCCCGCAACCGCACCGCGCCGGCCATTCCACGCAACGTGCCTCCAGCGTTTATCGCCACGCCGGGAAGTGGGGACCGTGTCCATGCCATCTGGGCCATGGACTACTTCTCGGCGATGCTGGCCGCCGGCATCCCCAACATTGAGATGCACATTTACGGCAATGGCCGGCATCCCGGTGATCCGTTGCGCGACGGCAGCCGTATGACCGGTGGTTTGACTGACCGGAACGGGATTCCGCTGGGCACATGGCAGTACCGCTTCATTGACTGGTTTCGCGATCTCGGCTTTCTGAACAAGCCGGGCGTGGTGACCAAAGCCGCCGAGGACATCGCCTACTTCCTCACGCAGCCGCCGCCACGTCCGATGGGCAAGAAGAATTGACAGCGCCCGCGCGCTTGGCGATACTACAAGCCTAAGCTCCCCCCACGCGACGGGACCCCCGTTTTCCGCTCCACGCCGGCAGCGCCGATCCGAATTTTTCCCCGATGAGGTTGTGATGAGAAACGTGTCCCCGGTGTATCTGTTATGGGTTGGCGCGGCCCTGGCCTGGGCGGGCGCGCTGATGCTTCCCGGCCAGGCGCCTGAACCCGACGGCGCGGGCATCGAAAAGGGCGCGCTGCCTCGCGCATGGCCTACCGGCGGGCCCCGCTGCATGGAACAGCCGGACTGGCGAGTACACGAATACAATCCCGATTTCTACATCCTGCGCGAATCGGGCTGCGTCCACTACGAAAAGCCGTTCCTCTATCTGATCTTCGGCCGTGACAAGGTGATGCTGATGGATACCGGCGCCGGCACTTCGGAATTGGCCCAGGTAGTGGACGGGGTCATCGGCAAATGGCTGGCGCGCAACAAGCGGGCCGACATCCGGCTGATGGTGATGCACTCGCACGGTCACCGCGATCACATCGCGCGCGACAGCCAGTTTCGCAACCGCCCGGGAGTGGAGTTTGTGGCGGCGGAGGTGGCTGAAGTGCAGAAGGCATTCGGCATTGCGGACTGGCCCACCAGCGTCGGCGCCATCGACCTGGGCGGCCGCGTGCTGGATGTGATTCCCATTCCCGGCCATCATCCGGTTGCCGTCGCCCTCTATGACCGGCGCACCGCCGTTTTGATGACCGGCGACAACGTCTATCCGGGGCGGCTGTATGTTTCCGATTGGGACGCCTTCGTCAAGAGCACGCAACGGCTGGTGGACTTCACGCAAGGGCGGCTGGTGTCGCACATACTGGGCTGCCACATTGAACAGACGCGGACGCCGTTTCTGGAATTCCCGATCGGATCCATATGGCAGCCGGGAGAGCACGTGCTGGAACTTTCGCGCGGCCAATTGCTGGAGTTGAATGAGGCGCTGATCAGGCAGAACGGCAAGGTGGCGCGGGTGGCGCTGCGGGATATGACCATCTATCCGATTGACGACGCCGTGTTACAACAGATGCGCAAGACGCGCGAGGAGGTGGAAGGCCGGCAGCGGGAAACGCAGTGGCGCCAGCCGGCGGTGAGCGAGGGATCGCACTAAACGCCCGGCGGTGCGTTACCATCGGGCGAAGATGACGCTGCTTCTCCTGATACTGGCGGCCGGGGCGGCGCAGGCCGATTTCCGCGCCGCCGCGGTGAAGGTGGACATTACACCGAAGACGCCGCAGCCGCTGCTGGGTTATGCCGCCCGCACCTCCACCGGCGTGCATGACGCCATCTTCCATCGCGTGATCGCCATGGACGACGGGCTCACGCAGTTTTACCTTGCCGCCACCGACATCGCGCTGGTGTCGCCTTCCATCTATGACGATTTCTGCAAGGACCTGGAGAAGGAAACCGGTATCGGCCGCAAGCAGGTGTGGTGGACGGTGACGCACACGCACTCAGCGCCTGAAGTGGGCCCGCCCGGCCTCGCGCAGGCCTTTCTGCCGGACCGCTATCATCATCAGCCGGATTGGGAATATGCGGGCTTTGTCAAACGCACGCTGATCGATGCGATAAAGAAAGCCAAGGCGGCGCTGGCGCCCGCTCGCCTGCGGGTGGGCAAGGGTTTCGCCATGGCCAACATCAACCGGCGCGCCCGCGGTGACGATGGCAAAATCCGGCTGGGGCTGAATCCCTACGGCCCGGTGGACCGCGAGATTGGCCTGCTGCGGGTGGAACAGCCCGATGGCAAGCTGATCGCGCTGGTGATGAATTACGCCATGCACGGCACGGCGCTGGGTGGCGCCAATACCCAGATCAGCGGCGACGCGCCCGGCGTGGTGACGGCATATCTGGAACAGAAGCTGGGCGGAACGGTGCTGTATGTGAACGGAGCGGCGGGGAACATCGCACCGATCTACAGCGTCTATCCCGATTTCCGCTCGGCGCATCTCAATGAGTTTCCGGTGCTGTTGGGTGACCGCGTGGTGGAGGAACTGCGCCGGATGCCCGCGCCCGCCGAAGTGAGGTTCGAAACCGGCGAACGGATTCTGGAGACGCCGCGCAAAGCCGGGTTGGGTTGGGCGCCGGATCTGGGAGCGTATGCGAAAAACGGATCGAAAGGTCCGCTGGTGCGCCTGCCGCTGCGGTTCCTGCGGGTCAATCGCGAGACCGCCATCTGGGCGGCGCCGCTGGAGATGTTCTGCGAACTCGCGCTGGCCGTGCGCGACCGCTCGCCCTTTGCCAACACCTTCTTCTTCGGCTACGCCAATGGCTGGCTGGGCTATCTGCCAACGAAAGCCGCGTTTGCCGAAGGCGGCTATGAGCCGGGCGTTTCGCCATTCACTGACCGGGCCGAAGCGGAAGTGGTGGAGGCGGCGTTGAAGCAATTGCAGAGCCTGCGGAAGTGAGATGATGCGGCTGTTCTCCGATCTTGCACTCTCCCGCCGCCTGGAGCGGACTGAGGCCCACGGCTGCGCCATGTACGCCGAGGCGAGGGCGAAGATATCGCCGGCGGTGGGTGCGGAGTGGATGGAGGTGGCGGGCGCCTATGCCGTATTCGACGGTCCGGATTCGCCCGTCACGCAGTGCTTCGGGTTGGGACTTTTTGAGGAAGTGAACGCGGCCGACTTCGACCGTATTGAGCACTTCTACCGCGAACGCGGCGCTGCCACGAATCTGGAAGTGAGCCCGATGGCGGGCGTGGGGTTCTATCAACGGCTTCATGATCGCGGCTACCGCCCGATTGAGTTGAGCAGCGTCCTGTACCGGGAGTTGGATGGCGAGGAGCCGGCTGCCGCCTCCGGCGTGCGGACGCGCAGGATCTCACCCGGCGAGGAGGATCTGTGGGCCGGCGTGGCCGCGCGCGGCTGGGGTGAATCGGCTGACACCGGGTTCTTCCGGGATTTTGGCCGGATCGCCGCCAGCAAGCGGGATTCGGTTTCGTTCCTGGCGGAACTGGATGGCGCGCCGATCGGGGCCGGTGCGCTCAGTCTGCATGACGGGGTGGCGTTGCTGGCCGGGGCGTGCACGATTCCGGAAGGGCGCAGGCAGGGCGCGCAGCTTGCGTTGCTCTACGCACGTCTCAACTATGCCGCCGAACGCGGATGCGAGCTTGCGATGATGTGCGCCGAACCGGGCAGTTCCTCACAACGCAATGCGGAGCGGCGCGGCTTCCGCATCGCCTACACTCGGACCAAGTGGACCCTATGACCGTTCTTCCCCCATTGATTGTGATGCTGCTCGCCGGACAGGCCCCGGTTCCATTGACCGACGCGGTGACCGGCGGCCGAATCGCCTGGTTCAAAAGCGCCCACCACGAGACGCATCACTACTACGACATTTCACCGTGGGATCCGGCCGGGCGTCGGATACTTTACTTCCGCTTCGATTCCGCGGTGGACAAGCTGAGCGCCACTGGGCGTTACCCGGGCGGCCTTTGGATCCGCGATTCCGAGGGCGGCCGAGAACGGCTGGTGGCCGGTGGGCTGCAGGGCCACTACCACGTGGGGGTGAACCAGTTCTGGGGCCCGGGCGGAGAGTCGGTTTATTACACGCAACAGGGTCGCACGGTGCGTGTCGAGCTGGCATCCGGCAGGCAGTCCACGGTCTCCACGCCGGTGCCGGCCAACCGCTTGAATCCCGACTATTCCGCCATTTCCTGCGTGCGCGGCGAGGAGTGGGGGCTTTACGACGTGGCCGGAGACAAGTACCGGCGCCTGGTAACGCGCGAGCAGGCCATCGCCCTCAGCCCGCGGAGTGACCTGGTGCGCGGTGTGCCGTCCGGCCTGCAGAATACGCGCTTCAGTCCCGATGGCCGCTGGATTCTCATCGTGCATGTGACGCGCGAGGAGTTCCCGCGGTTGGTGGAGATGTTCGCCTATGATCTGCGTGAAGGAAAGCTGAAACACCTGGCGGCGAACCTGCATCATCCCGGCTGGCGGCCCGACAGCAAGGCCGTGTTGTTTGTGCGGCGGCGCGAGCACGACAACTTCCAGAGTTTGTATGAGGTGGATGTGGAAACCGGCGCTGAGCGCCTGCTGTCGGGGACGCATCACGTCCCGGCGGGCCATCCTTCCTACCACCCGAAAAAGCCGCATTTGATCGTGACGGACTGTTACGGCGGGCCTTTGGGTTACGGGCTGGCCGTGCTGAACACGCAAACGGGCGAGCTAAAGCAGCTTGTGACCATTCCTTCGGGCGCGCGTCCCGCAAAGCCGGCTGATGACCGGTTCCCGTTCCGCAACTGGGGTCTATGGATGCCGCAGCGGCCGTATCTCAACGAACCTCGGCCTGTTTGGAACGCTGATGGTTCGCGGCTGTTGTTTACATCCGAAGAGAGCGGGCGGATGAACCTTTACGTGGTAGATACTTCGGGGCTGTGAGATGGCGGTCAACCGGAGCCGTAAGGCGCGAGCCGCCCGCAGGCGCAAACGGCGCATGGAGAGCGTGACGCATGACTTGAGCGATGAGCAATGGGAGGCTCTGAAGCAAGCCTGGGGCGGCTGTGCGTATTGCGGCGCGGTGGATCAGCCGCTGCAGCGCGACTGTGTGTTGGCGATCTCCCGCGGCGGCCGCTATACGCTTGAAAACATCGTGCCGGCCTGCCAGTCATGCAACACCAGCAAGTGTAACGATGAAGTCACCGCCTGGCTGCGGCGCAAGCGTCTCAATGAAGGCGCTTTCCTGTTACGCCACTTTGAGATCAAGCGGGCGCTGAGGCTGCGTTTTCAATTGCGTTTGGGCAGCGCCTGATCGTAGGTCCGGCTTCGTCCGCCGGGCGCTTCCAGCAAAGGCAGCGCCCCGTACCTGGCCGCCTCTGACCACCAGAGTTTCTTCATCTCCTCCAGTTTGGCGGGGTTCCTCGCGGCAAGGTCCACCGATTCGCTGAAATCGTTGCGGACGTCGTAGAGTTCCCAACGATCCTCATCAAAGTCAGTGCCGGGAACGTGTATGCCCACGGCTTTCCACCCCTTGTGCCAGATTCCTCGGCTGCCCCATAACTCATAATATTGCGTATCGCGGGGATCGGGGCTTTGCGGATCTTCGAAAGTCGTGCGGATCGACTTACCCTGCAGCGGCATCTGGCAGACGCCGTGGAAGGCCGGCGGCGGCGTGATTCCTGTAATATCGTACACGGTGGGTGTGACATCGATGATGTCGGTAAACTGCTTCCTTATCCCGGGCTTGCGGATGCCGGCGGGCCAGGAAACGATGAACGGCGTCTGCACGCCTCCGGCGTAAGGCCAAAGCTTGTAATACTTAAACGGCGCGACCGATGCCATGGCCCAGGGCCGCTGATAGAGCGGCTGGGTCTTCTCTGAACCAAGTTCATCCAGGCGCTGATGCATCTGCTCCACCGTTGTCCGGTCTCCGTAGGGACGGGCAAAGCCGCCGCGGGTTCCGGCCTCGGGTGCGCCGCCGTTGTCCGACAGCAGAAAGATCGCGGTGTTCTCGAACAGCTTGTTCTGCTTCAGCCAGTTCACCACGCGGCCGATCTGCTGGTCGGTGTGTTCCAGGAAGCCGGCATAGGCGGCCATGAACCTGGTAAAGACCGCCCGTTCCTGGTCTGTGAGATCGGTCCACGCCGGATCGCCGGGGTTTCGCGCGGGAAGCCTGGTGCCGGCCGGGACGATGCCCAGTTCCAGTTGCCGCTTGAAGCGCTCTTCGCGCAGGCGGTCCCACCCTTTTTCAAAGACCGGCACATACTTATCGATGTAACTTTTGGGAACCTGAACCGGCGCGTGCGTGGCGCCGAACGCCAGGTAAAGAAAGAAGGGCTTCCTGGGATCGGCGGCGATGTGGGCGCCTCCCATTTCCAGCGACTGATCGACAATATCCACCGAGAAATGATAGTCCGGCCTGGCTGGGCGGCGGATGGCATGGTTATCTTCCACCAGGTCCGGATGATACTGATCTGTCCATCCGGAGAGGAATCCGTACCAGCGGTCGAAGCCTTTCCGCAGCGGCCAGTGCGTGCGATCGCCGGAGGCTTTCATGTCGCGGCCGGGAACCAGGTGCCACTTGCCCGCGCCGAAAGTGGAATAACCGCTGGCCTGCAGGACCTGCGCTACGGTTGCGGCGGCGGGCGTTACGCGGCCGCGGGAATGGGGATAACCCTGATCGTCTCCAGCGAGTTCCTTCATCCCGATGGAATGGCTGTTGCGGCCGGTAAGCAGAGACGCGCGCGAAGGCGAACAGATGGCCTTGCAGTGAAAGTTGTTGTAGAGCAGGCCGCCCGAAGCAAGCGCGTCGATATTCGGCGTGGCGATTTCCGAGCCATAACAGCCGAGGTCTGCGAAGCCAGTGTCGTCAAGGACGATGTAGAGAATGTTGGGGCTGTCCGGCCGCGGCTGAGGGATTGAGAGCGGGCCGGGTTTGGAATCACGGGCGGTGCGGCCGATTGTGCCGGTGAAGCCGGGCTGTGGAGCGGCGCATGTGTCCTGCGCGGCCGCGCGCGATGCGGCAGCGCCCAGAAGGGCGGACAAATACCGCCGCCGCGAAAGACCGGAAAATTCGAAGTCGGGTGTTTTCAAACGATGCCTCTTGTCGAGCCTTCCCGATTGAGAATAAACGGTTCCGCTCGTGTTGGCAAGAAACACCGCCCCTGATAGAGGTAGCAGGGATCGGAGCCATCCGGGCGGGCGGAGGGGGAAAGTCTCCTCGCCTGGATGGCTCCGCCGCCATGGCTAGCGCAGCCTGGAACGGCCCGCCCCGAATCCGTTTCCGGTGCGGTCGCCTGGGGTCCTTTCTCTCATTGCGTCGTACTTGGCCTTCTGTTCGGCCGTCAGCAGGGCGTAGAACTTAGCCTGGGCTTTGGCCTGAATGGCGGTCATCTGTCCATGGGCGGCGCCGGCGGCGGCGGCCAGGCGGTCCAGTTCGGTGTCGCTGGCGTTGGCCTTGATGGCCGTTTGCAGGGCCTCATGCGCGCTCTGGGCAGTACCGCGGGCGGTTTCAGAAGCGGCGCTGGCGGCGTCGAAAATCGCCTGGGCCTGGGTCTTCTGCGCCTCCGTCAGGCTGAGATAGCCGGCGAGGAAATCCAAACGGTTCCCCCCTCTGCCTCCGCCTCCGGCGCCCGCGGGGGGTTGTGCGATGGCTGGAACCGCGCAGGCGATGGCGAGCGCGGCGGTAAGAAATTGTCTTGTGGTGAATTTTTTCATGTGGCTTTCGTGGCCTCCTTACTTATTTAAATGCGGCGCGAGGCGATAAGTTCCGTCCATTCCACGTTAAGTATGTAAAGATTGATTGACACCGATGCGGAAAAGATAGCCCTCTCCGCGTACAGTGAGTAAATACTGTGGAGCCTTAGGATCGGACTCGAGTTTTTGCCTTAGACAAGCCAGATGAACATCGATCGTCCGCGTGGCCGTGGTCTGATATCCCCACACTTCACACAGCAGTTCCCGCCTGGACACCACCGTGCCGCGCCTGGCCACCAGGTATCGCAGTAACTCCAGTTCCTTGCGGGGCACCGGCAGGGTCTGTCCGGAGCGGCGGACGATACCCCTGGCAAAGTCGACGCTTACGCCGCCGAACTCGAAGACGGAAAGCGAGACGGCGCGGCAGCGGGCTGTGCGGCGCAGCAGGGCTGAGATGCGGGCCAGGATCTCGCGCGAATCGAAGCAGGGAGCGACGCAATCGTCGGCGCCCATCTTGAGAGCCAGGATGTTGGCGGCGGCGTCATAGCGCGGCGTCATCACCAGGATGGGGGTGTCGCGATGCTGACGCCGGAATTCGCGGCAGAGATGGAACCCCTCGCCCGAGGGCAGTGTGGAGTCAATGATGAAAAGGTCGAAGGGATGCCGCACGGCAATGGTTGATGCGGCGTCGGCGCCTCCAGCGGAAGTTACCCGGTATTCGTTTTCAGCCAGCAGCCGTGTCACTGCGTCCGGACACACTCCGGCTATCAGTATCTGGTAAGACATAAGTTGCGACGTTGATTGGATTATTGGCCGGTGACGGCGATCTCCGCCGTCGCCTGTCCGGCGCGAATGCGAAAACGGTTGACTCCCGCCAGCGATCCAAGCCGCACCGTGAGGGAGTGCAGTCCGGGCGATTCGCTATCGCGGGAAACAATAGATTCCACTACGCCATCTCCTTCGGCGACAAGCGCCTCCGGCGTCAGGCCAAGGATGGGAATGCCGGCCGCGTCGGTCACCCGGAAAAGGACTGCGTTGCGCAGCAGCGCGCCGCGGCGGCCGCCTGAAGAAACAGAGATGATTGGAATCCGCGCCGGGTCGCCTGACGTGGAGCCATACCAGTAGGGAACACGCAGCAGGGTGCCGGAAACGGTGCCGCTGATCAGCAGGAACCCTTCGTGCGCGCCGGCCGCCAGGCCCGTTCCTTCAAAAGAAACGGGTAATTCCACGGTCTGGCCGGGCTGTATGGTAACGGGACCGGCGGCAACGGGCGAATGGCTGTCCTGGCTTGGGACGGCGGTGAGGGAGAAGGTATCGGCCGACGGGCCCAGGTTGGTGATGCGCAGCCGTTCGGTGATGCGCGGATCAGGTCCGCCCGCACCAAACAACAGGGAGGAGGGTGAGGCGGTGGCCGTGGCGTTGAGCGCCGCCGCCAGATCAAGCTGCCCGGCCCCGGTTTGCTGAATCAGCGAAGGCGCGCCGTTTACTCCGTCCACCGGTGTAGTGGTGTTGATGAGCAGGGAGCGGTATTGCTCTACCGTGAGGCCGGGGCGGGCGCTTTTCAGAACCGCCGCGGCGCCGGCCACCATCGGCGTGGAAAAACTGGTGCCGTTCTGAATGGTGAAGCCATCAGCGCTGTACATGTCGCCCCTCGGATCCACGCTTTGGGTGGCCACATAGACATCGGTGCCCACCGCCACCAGGTCGGGTTTCACGCCGGCGTCCACGCTCGGTCCGATGGACGAAAAGCCGGCCAGACGGTTAAATTCCTGCGGAATGGCGCCTACGGTGAACCGAAGCGACGCGGTGACATCGCCGCCGGCGGCAATGCGCGCCTTCAGTGCCGCGCCATCGGGATAGCTGATCATTTCGGCGGGCAAGGTGGCAGCGCCCACGCCCATGGCGATGGGGGAGGGTGAGTCCTGCGCGGCGTAGACAAGGGCGGCGACGGCGCCGGCCTGCTGCGCGTTGTTCAGTTTCACTTCGAAGGTGCAGGCGCCGCGAAGAATGAGGGCGATTTTCGAGTCGAGGCTGGCCGGCGGCAGGGCGGTACAGGCAAGGCCGGTCTGGTCGAAGGTGGCCACGTCGGCGACGGGACCGGCAATGGGCTCCGATGGTGCGGGGCCACTGCCGGCGATGGCGCGGAAGGCGGGGAATCCATCCACCTGCGCGCTGACGCCGAATGTGCGGTCGTTGTTGGCGGCTCCAACGGCGATGGAGGAGGGCGCGGTGGCGGGTGAGGAGACGGTGCCCGTGTCGGGGCCGTTGTTACCGGAGGCGGCCACCACAATGACGCCCGCGCGCACGGCGCGCTCAACGGCGGCGACGGTTGGATCGTCGTCCAGGCGTGGCGCGATGTCGCTGCCGATACTGAGATTAATGATATCCATGCCATCGGCCACGGCGTCGTCCATCGCCTTCAAAATGGCGTCGTCGGTTGCGCCGTCGTTGGCGCCGGGACTGCCGAAAATCTTGTAGTTTCCCAGGTAAGCCTTGGGGGCGACGCCGGTAATGATGGCCAGGGGAGCCACGGTGCGCACACCCGCGGAAATCATGGCGAGCGCCGTGCCGTGTCCCACACGATCCCGCGCGGATGGATCAGGATCGGGGAAGCGCAGCATGCTTACATAACTGCGGGCGACGATTACTTTGTTCGACGTAAACTCGCGGTCGGCTTCGCTGGTGAACCGGGGAAAGGTGTCCGGGGCCCGAAGTGTGCTGTCGGCGAGGCCGGGGTGAGCCGAATCGATGCCGCTGTCGATGATGGCGATCCTGACGCCTTCGCCGGCGTGGTCCGTGCCGATGCGGTCCCAGGCTTCGGTAATGCGATTCACAACCACGGCGCGATCGAGCAGCATCTTAAACTGCCGCACCTGGCGCACGCGCTTCACTCCGGGAAGCGAAGCCAGGCGGGCGGCCCTGTCATCGGCGATGCGGACGAACAGGGCGTTTCCGACGGTGTCGATTCCGTCCACGACGGTGGCGTCCGCGCCGAGGCGGCGGCGCAGGCTGGTCTGCTCGGAGCGGATCCGCGCCCGATGCGACGACGCCATGGCGCCCCGCATGGCCTGCCGCGCCGATTCCTTCACCCTTTGCCGCGCCACATGTTCGGCTACCGGCTCGGTGGTGAGTTCCACGATGTAACGTCCCGGGACCGGTTCGGCGAAAACCGGCAGGGTCAGCAATATGACGATAGCCAGGGATCTTCCAGGCATGCTACCTCTCCACAACTTTAGCGCTTGGACGGCGGGACCGCGGGTACACAAGTAAAGGGACGCCGGCGGGGGTGGATCAGGATTCGTAAAGATTGTTAAGGTTACAGGGCTAACTCACCGCGATAGACCATTTCCTTGAGACGGAACTTCTGGCTGATGCGGATGGGGCCGGTTTGGGCGAAGAAATCGAGTAACCCATCCTGCGCAGTCAATCCGGTGAGCTTGGGAAATCGCAGCGTGACGATGAGATGTGTGCCGTGGCCGGGCACCGTGACCGAAGCGGGCCGCCAGGTATGCCGCCCCTTGACGGAGAGAATCGAGGAAGCCGCGAGTTCCTCCTCCAGTTTCCGCGTTCCCTGGGGTACCATACGCGCGGGGAGGCCGAAGATCTCCAGGATGGAATGTTTCGCGTTACCTTCGAGAGTTTCCCTGGCCTGGGGATGATCGAGCCCCTGGCGTCCCCAGCGGTCGAGCGCTTCGGCCTGCCTGACCGGAAGCGCGCTGGACCACCGCAGCGTGAGGTAGACTTCGGTGCGGACAGAAGCGCCGGAGCCATACTCGAAGGGTGCTGTAAGCTGGCGGGACCACGGCGAATCGGTGAGGATCCGGTCAATGGTCTTGGCGTCCCAATCCGGAAACTCCGGCGGTTGCGGCGTTCGTGCCAAGGCGGGCGAAAGTAACGCCGCACCAAGCAGCATCCTTCTGGTCACGGCTCTTCAGACGCGGTGCGGGACCATGCGGTTGCGCGCGAAATCACTTTACAATTCTTTGCATCCGGCCAGGGAACGGTCATCCGGCGGCCCGCGTCTGGACATAGCGAGCGTGCAACCTATGAAGAAACTAGCGATTACCGTCCCGGCGCTTTGCTGCCTGTTGACATGGACCGTTCCCGCCCAGGGTGTGGTGGGCGAGGCTGAAGAAAAAGGAAGAAAGATCGTGGAGGAGGCGGTGGCGGCGCTGGGTGGTGAAAAGTTCCTGGCGATGCAGGACCGCGTGGCGTCGGGATGGACGGGCACCTGGCATGGCGGTGTGTCGCGCAATGTGCGTACGCGGATCTACACGCTCTATTCGGCCGCGGGAATGGCGGAGCGCCACGCCTTCGACAAGAACGAATCCTACGCCGCGCTGTTTAACGATAGCGGGGCCTGGGAGATCACCTACCGCGGCGCGCGCCCGATGGAGAAGCCGAAAGCCGAGAGATTCTCGCGCGATGCGCGGTTCAACATCCTTCAGATTCTTCGATTACGTATGAATGAGCCGGGAATGGTGTTCGCCTACCGGGGTTCGGAGGTCTGTGAGAAACAGATGGGCGATGTTGTGGAGGTGATCAGCAGGGAGAATGAGCCGGTGGTGCGTGTCTGTTTCAACCGGAACACGCGGCTGCCCCTGCGCCAGTCCTACTTCCGGCTCGATCCGCTGACGAAGGACCGGATCGAGGAAGTGACGCTATTTTCCCGTTACCATGATGCGGGTGATGGCGTGATGTGGCCGCGGCAGATTTCCTGGTTCCGGGATGGCGAGCCGGTGAGCGAAATTTTCCTTGAGTCGGTGCACGTGAACCAGGGGCTGACGCCGGAGCGTTTTACCTTGGCGCCCGGCATGAAACGTTTGAAGCCGCTTGCTTCCTTCGAACCGGCTCGCCTGTTGTAAGACTTTCTTTACGTTCATAACAATTCTTTACCTAGCGCCGAGACTCAGTGGACGCGCCGGGGTTTCACCCTCCGGAAGGGGCTTAAATGAACCGATTCGCGTTCGTTGTGTTTCCAATATTTGTAATTGCTGCTTACGGCCAGCCGTTGCGCTCGCTGAAGAGTGTTGCGATACCCGAACCGCCGCAGTCGCCGGACTATGTGCGGGATCGCGCGGCGCTGGTGGCGCTGGGCAAGGCGTTGTTTTGGGACATGCAGGCCGGCAGCGACGGGCGCACGGCGTGCGCCACCTGCCACTTCCACGCCGGGGCGGATCACAGACAGCGAAATCAGGTGACGGACCCGAACCAGCCTTTCCCGGTGAATTTGCTGCTGGATCCGGTGATCTTCCCGTTCCGATGGTTGTCGGATCCCTCCAACAGAGGGTCGGAGGTGCTGCGCGACACATCCATCCGCGCCGGTTCGGCGGGGCTGTTCCGGCGCAGGTTCAAGGATATTGTGCCGGGGCAGGCAGCGGAAATCGGTGAAGAAGTGCTGGACCGGCCGGAGTTTTCGGCGGGCGGGCTGCATGTGCGGCGGATCACCACCAGGAACTCACCATCGGTGATCAATGCGGTGTTTCATGTGCGGAACTTCTGGGATGGCCGGGCGAGCCGCACGTTTAACGGATTCACGCCCTCGGGAAGCGCGGCGGATGCGCCTGGCGTCCTCGTGGTTCGCGATGGCCGCCTGGCGCGCGAAGCGGTGCGGCTGGACAATTCCAGCCTTGCTTCGCAGGCGGTGGGGCCGGCGATGGATGCGCTTGAGATGTCGTATGAAGGGCGCACCTGGCCCAAGCTGGGCAAGAAGATGCTAAGTCTTCCGCCGTTGGCTCTGCAGAAAGTGGCGGCCGATGACAGCGTGTTGGGGCCGATGGCACGAGCCGGGGGGCGGGGCCTGCAGGATGCGTTCACCTACCTTGGCCTGATTCAGGCGGCGTTCCATCCCTCTTACTGGGAGTCGGCGCAGTTAGTAAATGCGGCCGGTGAGACGGCGCCGGCCGGCGGGGTGGAGTTCACGCAGGCGGAATACAACTTTTCACTTTTCTGGGGCATGGCGTTGCAGGCGTACCAGTCGACGTTGGTTTCAAGCGACACGCGCTTTGACCGGCTTATGGAAGGTGAGGCCGGCGCGCTGACGGCGGAGGAGGACGAGGGCCGGCGGTTCTTCCAGGCCAATGGCCGCTGCACGAATTGCCATGGCGGGGCGGAATTCACCGCGGCCAGCTTCACGGCCTTGACGCAGGGCGGCCGCGGCGGCAACGGCAACCGCGCGTTTCAGCGAACGGGTGTGCGGCCGGTGGCGGAGGACATTGGCACAGGCAACGGCGCATTCAAAAGTTCCGCGCTGCGCAACGTGGAACTCACGGGCCCGTACTTCCACAACGGCGGACAGGCCACGCTGGAGCAGGTGGTGGAGTTTTACTCGCGCGGGGGCGACTTTGCGCCCAACAATAACAACATACGCCCGTTCAACGCCAATTCCACACAGCGCGCGGCGCTGGTGGCGTTCATGAAAGCGCTTACCGATGACCGCGTGCGGTTTGAGCGCGCCCCGTTCGATCATCCGGAACTGTGCGTGCCGGACGGCCATCCCGAAGCTGGCGCGGGCGTGCTGTCTCCTGGTGGATCGCCCGCATTTCCCCGTGCCGCGGCGGAACGTTGGGTGGCGATTCCGGCGGTGGGAGCGGGGGGCAATCAGGCGCCGCTGCAGACGTTTGAAGAACTGCTGGCCGGGATCGGCGCGACAGGCGGACGTGCGCACCACATGCAGGAGGCGTGCACGGCTCCGCTGCCCTGACCACTACAATTGGGGAGTGAAGATCGCCACGTGGAATGTGAATGGCATCCGGGCGCGGGCTGAGCAGGTTGCCGGCTGGCTGGCCAGCGAAAAGCCGGATGTCGCATGCCTGCAGGAGATAAAGGCGCTGCCGTCGCAGGTGCCTGCACTGTTGTTCGAGCCGGGTGAGTATTGGACGAAGTGGCATGGAGGCGGCGGCTATTCAGGGGTTGCGCTGCTGGTGAGTAAGGCTTTGGCGGCGGCGGAGCCGGCGTGGGCGCACCCGGCGTTTGATCACGAGAACCGTATCGTGACAGCCGAGGTGGGGCCGGTGACGGTGGCTTCGGTCTATGTGCCCAACGGCGGCAAGGATATGGATGCGAAGATGCGGTTTCTCGAGTCGCTGCGGCAGTGGGCGGCGGGGGTCCAGGGGCCGTTGATTGTCTGCGGCGATCTGAATGTGGCGCGCGCCGAGATCGACGTTTACCCGAAGGACCGCAAGCCGACCGCCATCGGCCAGACGCCAGCCGAGCGCGAGTTGTTTGCGCGGCTGCTGGAGACGGGTTTGGCCGATGTGCAGCGGAAACTCTATCCAGACACGCCCGAGTTATACACATGGTGGGCGCCGTGGCGCAACCTGCGGGAGCGGAACATGGGCTGGCGCATCGACTATGTGCTGGCGAGCGAGGGCGTGGCGGTGAAGGCCAGGGAGTGCAAGGTGTTCCGGGAGACCGGGACCAGCGATCATGCGCCGCTGGTCGCGGAATTTGAGCTCTAAACAGCGCAGGGGACTTACCCCTGGATGGCCTCCCGCACCGCGGGCATACGGTCCACAAAGCCCGCCTTGTTGCGCCGCAGCTCCGCAATCGCCCCCGCCCGCATGCGTTTTAACGTGGCCTGATGCTCCCGCTTCACCGCGAGATTGTTCAGTTCCTCGGGATCCTGCTGCATGTCGTAGAGTTCTTCCAGGTCGGGAATGAGCGGGCGTACATACTTATACCTGCGCTCACGCAGCATGACGTACCAGGGCACATCGCCATGGAAGGCGCCCCGTCCCTCTGGAATCACGTTGGTATCGGAACCGAACTTCTGCCCGGTCGCCGCCAGCATCGCCGGATAATCCCATTGCGTGCCGGGATTCTTGAGCAACGGGGAAAGGTCGCGGCCCTGCATCGCCCAGGGCTGCTTGACCCCGGTGAAGCTGAAGATGGTGGGGACGATGTCCACACCCGCCACCGGCGCCGTGCAAACCTTGCCTTCGGCCACGCGGCCCGGCATGGAGATCATCATGGGCGAGCGGATATTGGCGTCATAGGCCGCAATCTTGGTTCCGCGGAAGCCGTGCTGTCCGAACGCCAGCCCCTGATCGGACGTGAAGATCACCATCGTGTTTTTGCGCTGGCCGGTTTCCTCCAACGCATCCATCACGCGCTTCACCGCTTCGTCCAAAGCGAACACGCCCTGGTGATACTGCCGCACCCAGTCATTCAGGGAGCGCCCGCCCGCCACAGGGCGTCCGTTTGCGTCCTTCTGCCAATGATTCACCTTTTGCGCCCAATCCGGTTTACCCGGACGCGGTGGAAAGATGTCGGCGGGCGTGTCGAAGTCGATCCCGCTCAGTTCCTTCAAATGGCGCTCGGCCGGCTGATATGGTGCGTGCACGCCGCCAAAACATAGCCACAGGTACCAGGGCTTGCTTTTGTCGCGGCCGTTGCCGCGGATAAAATCGATGGCCCAGTCGGCGTATTGATCGGTGGAATAACGCTTCAGAATTTCGGTCTTGCCACCCTGGTAGGTGATGGGCTGGTCGTAGTAATAGTGGGTGCTGGTCTCGGTATACTTAGGCCGGTTCCACACCAACTGAAAGTCCCAGTCGCGCCCGTAGCCGGTGTCGGTCCCCGTGTGCCACTTGCCGATCTGCGCGGTGAAATAGCCATTATCGCGAAAGGTTTTCGGCCAGAAGGGACACTTCGCGGGATCGTAGGTGCAGCCGGGATAGGGCCCTTCCATGCGCATCGATTCGACGGCGAACTGGTGCTTGCCCGTCAGCAGCGTCGCCCGCGAGGGCATACACCAGGCTCCGATGTAGGCCGCGGTGAACCGCACGCCCCGCTGCGCCAGCTTGTCAATGTTCGGCGTCTTCGCCCAGGGATATGCTTCCGGGTAGGCGCTCACCGTGCGATAGGAATGATCGTCGGTGTAGATGAACAGAACGTTCGGCCGCTCGGGCGTGGCCGCTCCTTCGCATTGACGGGCCGCCGCACCCGTGGCAAGCATGCCCAGCATTTCTCTGCGGTTGGGTTTCATGATCATGCTTTATACCTCAAACCGGCCGCCTCGCGCCAGCGGCCCGATGCTGATACCTTAATTTTTATGAATCCTCCGGTTGCGGAGCGGGTGGAAGAGATCAAGAAGCGGCTGGTGGAAGCGGTGGAATTCGCCGATTTCTTCCGCCATTTTTTCGATTGCACGGAGACCTGGCTGCTTGATGTTGACAGCCGCCGCATTGAGGACAGGCACGTGGAGAACGCCGCCAGGCTCATCGTCTCGAAAGCGCTCGGCGACAAGGCAAAGGTGCGCGATCTTCTGCTGATTGAGGTCACCGGCACATCGCTGGTGCATGGCTCATGCCAGGCCGGCGGATGCATGGCCACCATCGTCTACTTCCGTGACCTGGAATGGGGCGCCATGGCGATCGTCCGCAACATGGGCGGGCTGATGACTTTCGCCCGATTCAAGCCGTGGCAGGATGCTGTCATGAGCTCTCGCCTCCAATAAGGAAATATCAACTATGCGCTTCGCCGCGTTTCTTCTCGTTTCAGCCGCCGCCGCCCAGAGCCTGCCGCGCGGATACGTCGATCCGGCGCCCGTGCTGCGCGCCGCCTCCGAAGCCATCGGAGCAGGTCAGCTCCGCTGCGTCACCATCGCCGGCGCGGGTTACGCCGGCAAACTGGGGCAGAACGTCACACAGGACACCGACTGGCCCAAGGTCCCACTCACCAACTACACGCGCACGATTTCCTACGACGCCAAAGCCTCCATTGAGCGGTTCACCCGCACGCCCGGCGAGAGCCCCCGGTCCTGGAAGTACGGCGCCGGATGGCTGGGTGGCACACCGTTGCAGCAAAGCGGGCGCCAGACGTTTATCGTCAACGGCGCCTACGCCTGGAACACCGATGGCGAGAACGGCGAGCCCATCCCCGCACGGCCGGACGACGCCGAAATGTGGCAGCTCGACATCTGGATGAACCCGCACGGCTTCCTGAAAGCCGCCATGATGCCAGGCGCGAATCCGAAGGCCATCTGGCGCTGGGAGATGGTGGAAAGCGGCCGCGATGGCGCCACCACCGGCGCGATTGAAAAGATGACCATCGTCTCCATCACCGTAATGGGTAAGTACCGTGTGAACGCCACCATTAACCCGCAAAACATCATTCAGCGCATCGAAACCAAGTTTCCGCATCCCGTGCTCGGCGACATGAACTACGAGCATGAGCATTCCGATTGGCGCGAGCTGCCGGGCGGCATCCGCTTCCCCGCCACCTGGCACAGCCACCAGGGCTATGACGATGAGCGCTTCAAACCCACCATCACCAGCGGCCACAACGCCTTTGGCGGCGAATACGGCGACATCCGGGTCAACGTTTGTCCCGCCATACCCTCGCCGCCCGAAGTGGTGCGCAATGCCGCGCCGCCCGCCACGCGCGTCGAACCGGCGAGACTTTCCGATGGCGTGTGGCTGCTCGGCGGCGGCTCCCATAACAGCGCTCTGGTCGAGTTTAAGGATTTTCTCGCCGTGGTGGAAGCGCCGCTCGACGAGGAACGCTCGCTCGCCGTCATTGAGGAGGCTGTAAAGCTGGCGCCCGGAAAACCCATCCGGTTTCTGGTCAACACTCACGATCACTTTGACCACATCGGCGGGCTGCGCACTTACCTGCACATCGGCGCCACCATTGTTACCCACAAACGCAACCGCGTGTTCTATGAGGATGAGATACTGAACTATGTCCCGCGCCTCATGCGGCCCGACATGGTCTCACTGTATCAGCCGACGGAAATCCGTGAGGGCTACACCATGGAGACCGTGGCGGAGAACTACGTCATCAGCGACGGGGTGAGAAATCTGCACATTTCCTACGTGCAGCCGCTGGCCCACGTGGAGGGCATGCTGATGGCCTGGCTGCCGAAAGAGCGGATCGTGATTGAGGCCGACCTGTTCAACCCCGGCATGCCCACCCCCGAAGGCTCAATGAAAAGCTTCCGGCAGCATGTGCGCCGGCTGGGCCTGGAGCCGGCATCCATCGCGCCGATCCATGGCCGCGCCGTCCCCTGGGCGGATTTTTTGAAGGCGCTTGCGCCGGACTAAGTCGCGCGCAAAGCGGCTTCGCGCGATAACATCAGCGGTTCCAGCGCCGTGGTGGTCAGTTGCGCGCATCCCAGATCCAGCGCCAAACGCGCCTGTTCATACGTCTCAATCCCGCCGGCTTCCAGTTCCACCCGGTGGCCGCAGTGCTTTTTCAACAACTCCAGATCCCGCGGTTCGGTGGAGGCGATAAAGTGCGCGTTCACGCGCTTCGCCATGCGGCAGATGATGATCTTCATCTCTTCATCCAGCAGCGAATTGTCGGCGACGATCTTCAGCGTGGCGCCCGCCTCGATACAGGCATCGGCCAACTGGATCAGTTCCACCTCCTGATGTTGAAACTGGCGGGAGAACATCTTGCCGGGGTTGGGATAGGCGTAGATCTGGCGCACGCCGCGGCGCAGCAGGTCACGGCACTCATACACTTTCACGGCGGTGGAGTTGCCGCCGAAGGGATGGCCCACAACGCTGGCCACCTGCACCACGCCCAGATTGAAGAAGCGCAAAGCGGAATCGGCATCGCAGGAGCGGATCACAAGGCTGGCCGCACCGTACTGCCGCGCAATGAGGCTCAGCTTGTGCAGGTCCTTCTCAGCAATGGTGGGCGAGAGTGCCTGGAAGTTGAGCTTTCGGGCGAACTCCTCGGCAGTCTCTTCGATGGTGGCAACGGAGGCGGTGCGCAAATCATCCATGGGTTCCAACATAGCGCACCGCACCGGCCGCCGCCTCAGCCATCTGCATCACCGGTGGTACCTTGCAAAGGATGCCCCTTTTGATGCTGCTCGCCCTCACCGCGTTCGCACAGAAGCCCGACCCCTACCACTACCCCATCCGCGTCCCCCGCCTGGAGCGGCCCCCCGTCGTCGACGGCGACTTGGGCGAATGGAAGCAGCGCGCCTTCCATGATGGGCTGTGGGACATGGCCCGGCTGCGGCAAACCCCGTGGTTTGACCCCGCCATCAACCGGCTTACCAGCCACGGAAACGAACCCTTGCCGGAAGAGGATCTCGCCGCGCGCTACTACATCGCCTGGGATGAACGCTATCTCTATCTGGGCGCCGAAGTGAAGGACAACGTCAACGACGTCAACGACCCCGCGCATGAACCCAAACGCTGGTATTACAAAGATGCTATCTGCTGGTTCATCGAAGCGCCCCGCCTGCCGGCGGCAAAAAAATTCGGCGAAGCCGACAATGCCTTCTGCTTCGTCATCGACGCCTCCCGGCCGGAATACGGCGCCTGGTGGCGGCACGGCGCGCCCGGCAGGACTTACATTGAACAGCCGCTGCCGAAGCACGCCGTGCAATACTCCATTCGCCAACACGGCGGCGATTTCACCCTGGAGGCGCGTGTCGCCATGGCGCCCACTCTCGGCGTCAGCAGCCCCCAATGGCATGCCCCGCGCGTGGGCGACGTGTACGGTCTGGAAATCGTCCACACCGATCCCGATGGCGGCGATTATGGCGGCCACTTCCTCATCTACGGACGCGGTGACGACGACGCCACATGGGGCCGCATGGAACTCACCGGCCCCATCAAGCCTATCGAACGTAAGCCGAAGTAGCCTAGAATCACAGAGAGCATGAGGCACACCGTTTTCTTCGCTTTTCTGCTGGCCGCCCAAGGCCAGGACGCCCGGCAACTCTTCGAAAAACACTGCGCGGTTTGCCACGGCGATGGCCATGGAACCGAGCGTGGGCCGAATCTCGCCAATAATCGCCGCGTCCGCGCGCAATCGGTTGAGCAACTGCGGGCGGTGATACGCGATGGCGTCCCGGCGCGCGGCATGCCCGCCTTTCTGCTTCCGGCTGCTGAACTGGACGCTCTCACCGCAATGGTTCGTTCCTTCAGCGCGCCGGCCTTTGAAAGCAGCGTTCCGGGCGACCGTGCCGCCGGCGAGCAATTCTTCTTTGGCGGCGGCGGATGCTCCCGCTGCCACATGGTGTTCGGCAAGGGCAAGGCAGCCGGCCCCGACCTTTCCACCGTGGGCCGCGAATTGACCGCCGCCGAAATCGATGAAGCCGTGCGACGTCCTTCGGCCCGCATCCGGCAGGGCTATGAACTGGTGAGCGTGCAGCTTCCCGGCGGACGTACGCTGCGCGGCTACGCCCGCAACCGAAGCCGGTATAACATCCAGATCCAGGATGGCGGCGGCCGATTCCACTTACTCAACGGAAATGAGACAGCCGGAATCACGATGCAGCCCGGATCGGCGATGCCCGCCACGAAATGCTCTCCCGAGGAATGCCGCGATGTGGTGGCCTACCTCAGTTCCCTGGCCGGCCCTGAAGTGGGGCGCAGGGGCGTCGAACTGGAGGGCGAAGGCGGACCCACGTTTCAGCAGATTGCGCAGCCCAGGCCCGGAGACTGGCCCACCTATCACGGCCTGATCACCGGCAACCGGCATAGCACGCTCGATCAGATCAATCCTTCCACCGTGCAGAGCCTGGCACTGAAGTGGGTATTTCCCATCAATCACCAGGTGCTGGAAGTAACTCCGGTGGTGATGGACGGGGTGATGTATGTAACCGGGCCGAACCAGGTTTTTGCGCTCGATGCCCGCGCCGGACGCACGCTGTGGCACTACCAGCGGCCCATGTCCGGAGTGACCCGCGGCGATTCGTCCAAGGGCACCAACCGCGGCGTGGCCGTCCTGGGCGACCGTGTCTTCCTGGTCACCGACAATGCCCACCTGCTGGCCATTCACCGCGTTACCGGCCAGTTACTGTGGGAAACGGAAATCACCGAAGGCGCCGGCGACAAACGGAACATGGGCAATACCTCGGCGCCGCTGGTGGTGAACGATCTGGTGGTGGCCGGCGTTTCCGGCGGCGATCTGGGTATGCGCGGCTTCCTGGATGCCTACAAAGCCTCCACCGGTGAACGCGCGTGGCGTTTCTGGACCGTGCCCAGGCCCGGCGAACCTGGCTCGGAAACCTGGCAGGGAACGGCGCTGGCCGAATTCGGCGGCGGCGCGGCAACCTGGATGACCGGCACGTTCGATCCGGAAACCAACACCGTGTTCTGGGGCACCGGCAATCCCTACCCCGCCATGAATGGCGACCAGCGCAAGGGCGACAACCTCTATTCCGATTCCGTCATCGCGCTGGAGGCCGCCACGGGAAAGCTGAAATGGCACTATCAGTTCACTCCCCACGACTTATATGACTGGGACGGCGGGCAGACGCCAATGGTGGTGAACGCGCGTTACCGGGGACGTGACCGCAAGCTCCTCTTACAAGCCAACCGCAACGGCTTTTTCTACGTGCTGGACCGCACCAATGGCGAGTTACTGCTGGCCGAAAAATTCGTCGACAAACTTACCTGGGCCACGGGAATCGGCAAGGACGGCCGCCCCATCATGATCCCCGGCCTTGAGCCCACGCATTCCGGCACGAAAGTCTGCCCGAATGTGCTGGGCGGAACCAACTGGCCCTCCATGGCCTTCAATCCGTCCACTGGACTCTTCTATCTGATGGCGCGTGAGGCCTGCGGCGTTTACACCAAGCCACCGAGTTGGAATCCCAAGCCGATCCCCATTGAGCCCGGCCGCATGTTCCTGCGCGCGCTGGATATTGAAACCGGCAAACGCGTGTGGGAAGTGCCGCAGGTGGGTCCAGGCGATAGCTGGGGTGGCGTGCTTTCGACGGGCGGCGTGGTGTTCTTCGGCGAGGACTCAGGCGCGTTGGGAGCAGTGGACGCAAAGTCGGGCAAGGACCTGTGGCACATCCAGACCAACGCCTCCGCCGCGCTGGGCGACGGGCATAGCTGGCGTTCGTCTCCCATGACGTTCATGGCTGCCGGCAAACAATACATCGCCTTTGCCGCCGGCCCCAATATCCTGTGTTTCGGTTTGCCGGACTAAGCCTTCGCCGTCAGTATCTCCCGCAGGCGTGCGGCGATGATGCGCTCTTCGCCATCCTTCAACAGATAGGGGAAGATGCCCAGACCCTTCCACGGCGGATTGAAGTTGCGCATGTCACTGGCTTCGATGGAAGGCTCGCCCGTACGCAGCCGCTCCACCATCTGTTCCAGTGAGATACCCAGTTTCGCCTCATCCCACTGCACGGAAAGCCGCGGCGTATGGCTGAAGTCGTTGTTGGTAATGTACTCGGTGAGCACTGTGGGGAGGCCCTTCAGCGAGGCCGCGATGGAATCCAGCTTCGCGTGCCACACCCGCCGTTCGGCGTCATAATCCCGTTTGAGCGCCAACTCCAGCGCCACCAGCAGTCCCACGATCTCCTCCTTGCCGGTCTTGGCGATCCGCGCGAAGTAGTTATTCGGCGAGCTGTTGGCGTAGGCCTTGCGGATCCATTCCTTCTTACCCATCAGGATCCCCGAGGACTGCGGCCCCCGCAGGTTCTTCCCGCCGGAGAAGGCCACAAAATCCGCGCCCATGTTCACGAATTTCGAGAGATTCGAAACCGGAGGGATTTCCGCCGCCGCGTCCAGAATCAAGGGCACGCCCTTGGAATGGGCGATCTGAATGCTCTGCTCCAGTGAGACCCTGCTGTTCAGCGTGTGATGGCTCTGGACGAACGCCACTGCGCAGGTGTCGTCCCCGATCGCATCGCGCATCTGCTCCGGCGTCTCCACCTCCACCAGTTTTACGCCCACCATGCGGAAGGCATGATCGTAGTAGTTGCGGTGCCGCTTCTGGATCACCATGCGGCTCTTCATCCCGGTAAGGTCGGGGAGGCGAGACATCTTTGACTTGTCATCGCCCGCCGTCACGGCGCAGGTGGCCAGGCAAAGTCCCGCCGCCGCCCCGCAGGTAACGAAAGCGGCCTCCGCCCTGCACAATTCGGCGATCCGCGCGCCGACCTTCTGCTGCAGTTCGTGGATGGGGACGAAGTTGTGCGAGGCCTCTTCCATGGCCCGCAGCACTTCGGGCGGCATCAGCGTGCCGCTGAAGGTGGTGATGGTCCCCACGGCATTGATGAAGGTGCGCACGCCCAGGCGCTGGTAGATCGGCGCCACATCCAGTTTCGGCGTGGCAGGCGGCGCCGCGGAAAGCGCGGCCGGAGCGGCAATGAGCGAACGGCGGGTGAGATCAGACATGGGCCCAGTATACGCCCGCTCTGGCACAATCGCTCTGGCACAATGGGGAAAGGTCCAAACGATGAAGATGTTGTTTTTGTTCGCATGTCTGACCGCCGCCGTTTGCGCCGCTCCCACGGTGACCTTTAAGGAAGCGCTTACGGAGTCCTGCAAACCCTGCGACGATTTTTTCCAATACGTCAACAAGAAGTGGCTCGACTCCCATCCTATTCCCGCCGAAGAGCCGCGCTGGGGCGTCTTCAACACACTGAACGACGCCAATCGGGAGCGCCTGCGGGTGATCCTGGATGACGCCGTCGCCCGTACAAAAGCGGGCAAGGTGACTCGTGGATCCGACGAAGAGAAGATTGGCGCCTATTACTCCAGTTGCATGGACACGGCTGGAATTGAGGCGCGGGGCACTGAGCCGGTGCAGCCCTACCTTGCCGCCATCGCCGCCATTCAGGACATAGCCTCGCTGGTGCGGGCCATCATCGGCCTGCAGGAAGCCGGCGTCACATCGCCCGTGGCGCTGCATGCCACGCCGGACTTCAAGAATCCCGATGAGATGATCGCATGGCTCTCGCCGGCCGCCATCTCCCTTCCCGATCGCGATAACTACTTTCAATCCGACGACCGCAGCCGCAGGATGCGCGACGAGTTCGTCAGTCATGTGGCGCGCATGCACCGTCTGCTGGGCTTACCCGATGCGGAAGCGCAGGCTGCCGCAAAGACCATCCTCGAATTCGAGACGCGCCTGGCCCAGCCCATGCTCACGCGCGCCGAACAGCGCGACCCCTACAGGATCTCCAACCGCATGGACCTGGCCGCGGTCTCCAAACTGGCGCCGTCTTTTGATTGGGGCGCGCTGCTGGATCATTTCTCCGTCGCCCGCACCGCGCCCATCAATCTCACCCAGCCGAAGTTCGCCGAAGTACTGGAAAAGGAACTGGCCGGTGACCTGGCCACCTGGCGCACCTATCTCCGCTGGCGCCTGATGGCCACGGTGGCTGATGAACTGCCCGCCGCCTTCGACCAGGAGAAGTTTTCCTTCGCAAAGGTCCTTACCGGCGTGAAGGAGCAGAAGGCCCGCTGGAAACGCTGCATCGACAACACGGATCAGGCGCTGCCCGATGCCCTGGGCCGCGTCTTCATCAAGAAGCACTTCCCTCCAACCGCCAAGAAGCGCATGGACGAACTGGTTGCGAACCTGCGCAAGACGCTGGCCGAAGAACTGGCCGCCGCCAACTGGCTTTCGCCTGAAACCAGAAAACAGGCGCTCCATAAGCTGGAGAAGATCGGGTTGAAGATCGGCTATCCGGACAAGTGGAAGGATTATTCCACGATGCCCGTCGCCGGCGGCAGGTATTTCGAGAATAACCGCGCGGCCGTTCTGTTCGCGCTGAAGGACGACCTGCGGAAAATCGGCAAGCCCATTGACAAGACCGAATGGTCCATGAGCCCGCCCACGGTGAACGCCTACTACAGCCCGCTGTTTAATGAAATCGCCTTCCCGGCCGGCATCCTGCAGCCGCCGTTTTTCGATATGGATGCCGATGACGCGGTCAACTATGGCGCCATCGGCGCCGTCATCGGCCACGAAATCGGCCACGGGTTCGACGATAAGGGCTCGCAGTTTGACGCCAATGGAAAACTGCGCAACTGGTGGACCGACGACGATCGCAAGAAGTTCGAAACCCGCGTCTCCTGCATCGTGGATCAGTTCAACTCTTTCGAAGTCTTCAAGGGCGCGAGGCACAACGGCAAACTGGTGACCGGTGAGGCGCTGGGCGACGTAGGTGGACTTACTCTGGCCTACAAGGCTTATCAGAGGTCATTGAAAGGCAAGAAGGCCAAGCCGCTGGAAGGTTTCACGGCTGAGCAGCGCTTCTTCCTGTCCTACGCGCGCATCTGGGCGCAGCATGGCCGCGAGGAGTTCCACCGCCTGCGCCTGCAAACCGATCCGCACCCTCTGCCTCAATTCCGCGTCCTGGAGACGCTGAAGAACATGCCGGAATTCCACCAGGCGTTCGGCTGCAAACAGGGTGACGCGATGGTGCGGCCGGCGGAAAAGCAATGCCGGCTCTGGTAGCCATCCTGATCGCCGTTTCGGCGGCGCAGCCACCCGAGGCGCGGGCGGTCGCGCACCTGGTGCGCGAAGTGCCCACCTGGTTCAAGGAGAACAAGTGTTTTTCCTGACACAACAACGGCGACGGAGCGCGCGCGTTGTTCGCCGCCATCAGGCACGGATTGCCGGTTCCTCCCGATGCGCTGGCCGGCACGCTCGAATGGCTCACCGAGCCGGGCAGGTGGGAATCCAATCACGGCGACCCGCAATTCAGCGACAAGAAGCTCTCCCGCATCCAATTTGCCGCTTCTGTTGCCGAAGCCGCCCGTGCGCGCCTGGCCGGTCCGGTTGCGCTTTCAACTGCCGCCCGTTTGGTGGCCGCCGATCAACTGCCGGACGGATCCTGGCAGGGCGACACGGGCACGCCCGCGGGATCGCCGGTCACTTACAATGCCGCCATGGCCACTTACTCCGCGTTGCGGGTTTTGCAGCAGGCTGGCGGATTCGAACAGGCTGTGGCGCGTGCGGCCGGTTGGCTGAAGCAACGCGCGCCAAAGTCCACCCCTGAAGCCGCCGCCATCGCGATGGCTGTGAACCGACAGGACAGCGTGGATTACCTGATTGCCCTGCAGAATAGGGATGGCGGGTGGGGACCCTTTCCGCGGTCGCCGTCAGAGGTGTACGACACCGCCCTCGCCATTCTCGCCCTCAGGGAGAGGGCGCCTCCGGCGGTGGCGCGCGGCCGGGCCTACCTGCTCGGCGCGCAACTGGAGGCTGGAGGCTGGCCCGAAACCACGCGGCCATCCGGCGGCCAGAGCTACGCTCAGCATATCTCCACCACCGCATGGGCGCTGGCCGCGCTGCTGGAAACTAAGTGACCCGCTACGGAATGCGGTTTAGTGTGTAGTAGGCCACCGGGTGCAGCAGCGGCTCCCCCGTGTGGGAACGAACCCGGGGCATGTGCAGTTCGTGGACGTAGCCGGCCCGCAAACCTTCCACCGTCAGCCGCACGGATTTCCGGTCCGCCGACACGCGCGCAGCCGTAATCTTCAGCTCCCGCGTGTCGATCTCCGGGCTGCCGTATGTCTTGTGATAGAGGTAGGTATAGCTGCTCATGCGGTAAGATCCGCCATCGGCCGCCGTCTTCTCATCCACAGGCTTGGTGAAACTAAGTTCAAACCCGTCCGGCCGCGCCGACATCGTTAGCGGTTCAAACGGTGTCCTGCCTGTCCACACCAGGCGCTGCAGCCCATAGGACCGCGTGCCAAGCGAATTCCATCCGCGGTTGGTCTCTCCCACAAACAGCGATCCGTCCTTGCCCCAGCCCATGCGGACGGCGGCGCTATCCAGCCCTTCGCGAAACGGAAAGCAGGCGCCCTGGTATTCGCCTCCCACCTTCTCCAGCCACACACGCATCACCAGGGAAAGGGTGAAGTCGCCGACGAAGAGTTGATCGCCAAACGGTCCGAAACGGCCTCCTGTGCGGTCCATCACCACGTCGGTGGCGCTCATTCCCATCTTGCGGTAGGGAAACCAGACAGCCGGCAGAACGAAGTTCGGGATCCGCCGCACCGCTTCCGGGATCGGCACGTTTTCCACCATCGCCGGCCGCCGGAGCGGCGCTTCCGGCCGCGCGCAATCCTTCAGCGAATCGGGATGCCCGTGAAACACCCCGCGCCGGATGTGGTGCAGATTGTTCGTGGGAACCCAGTTGCCCTGCTGGTCGGTATAGAAGACATCGTCCTCCAGGTTCATCCCCAGCCCGGACGGTGACCGCATTCCCACTGATACCGGCTGCCACTTTCCATCCGGCCTGATCAGCAGACTCCAGCCGCGCCAGCGGTCGTCGTTGTTCAATCGCTCTCCAATCGACGAATTAAGCGTCACCCACAGGTTGCCCCTGGCGTCGGCCTTCGGGCCGTAGGCGTACTCATGATAATTGCCCGTAACTCCCCATCCTTTGGCTACGGTAAGATACTCATCCGCCACGTCATCACGATTGGTGTCGCGCAGCCGGGTCAACTCACTGCGCTGCATCAGCAGGAAGCCGCCGCTGTTCCAGATCAGGCCAAGCGGTTCATGCAGGCCGCTGGCGAAGCGGTGGAACTTCGCTTCCGCCTCGCCGTAGGCATTGTCGATGATCCACACCTCCCCCTTACGCGTGGCCACGGCGATGCGGCCATCGCGAAGCGTATCCATGCCGCTTACTTCCAGTTTGATTCCGTCGGGTACGGCAATCGTCGCCAGGCGGTAGAAATCTTCTTCTCCGCCGGCGAGAGCCACCCCCAACAGCAGCGCCAACGTTACCATTCCATCTCCTCCCGAATCGTGGAGTCGCCGGCGGGCAGTTCGACCATCAGTTCCATGCCGCCCGGCGCCTGCCGAATCACCGCCGATCCGGAGAGCCGGATGCGCAGCCGTCCGTCCACCACGTATGTTTCGCCGTCCTTCACAATCCTGTTGCCCGCGGCGGCTTGAAACGATCGCGGTGCGGTGAGACCACGGATCTCGACCGTCCGCACGAACCCCTTCCCACCTGGCGCAAGCCGGTCAGAGATCTTCGCGCCCGCCGATTCATAGAGAAACGCCGGAACCCCGCCCGCATCCAGACGATAGCCGCCGAAGCGATCGTCCGCCGTCTCGCCGCCAAACGGTCTGGGGAAATTGAGGGCAATCACGTCGGTGCCCAGCGGGCTCAGCGGCGGGTTAAAACGGTCTTCCCAGACTCCTTCGGCATCCAGAAAGCGCCCGCGCCAGGCCAGCGCCCAGCGGACTTCATAGGCGTCAAACGCCGCGTGGACGCCCTCCGGGAAACCGACGGCAATGGCGTGCGTTCCGGCATTCTTGATGAAGGCACGCAGGATGATGGGCGTCCCCGCGGGCTTCAGTTCAAAGGCGCCCTTTTCCTCCATGCCATCCGGCAACCGTGTCTGATCGATCTCCAGCAGGTACACCCAGATGCTGTCAATCTGGCGCGCGCTGTCGCCGCGAAGGACATTCTTTGCCACGGCTTTGCCATTGGGCCAGAATGACGGCATCCTGGTTGTCGGATGAAAGCGCGAGGGGTTCATCAGAAAATCGCGAAACCACTCCACGCGCAGACGCCTGGGCGCCAGGGCAAGGTCGGAGGCGCCGATTCCCAATGACTTGCGCCCCCGTAAGTGGTGGCAGTTGATACATCCCAGGCCATTGATGCCGGCAAGCTGCCGGCCGAAGATGTTGCGGCCGGTGCGCTCCACGGCCTGGAAATCGCGGGGCAGGTCCAGCGCCGTGAACCGCCGCGCCAGGTCGGCGGCCACGGCCTCGCCATAGTCCGGCATACGTACGGCCATCTTCGGATGCACATGCGTCTCACCGCGCAACGCCGCACGCAGCGCCTCCGGCGTCAGTTTGTAACCGATAGCGGTGAGCGGGGGAGGCAGCCGGCCTTCATCGCCCAGGTCAGTGTCTTCGAGCGCGGTGAACGACTCGGAATGCGAAGTGTCCGGCCCGCCCTGGCCGTCGCGCGCGTGGCAGCGCAGGCAGCCTAGCGATTGAAGGCGCAACCGCAGCGCCCGCCCGGGATCGAATGGATCACCCGCTTGCACCTCGCGGATGGCCGCCTGGATGGACTCCCGCTGCTGCCGAGTGAGGCGGAAATCAGGAACATTCCCGGGCGGCTGCGGCGCCATGCATCCTCTGGAGGAACCCGAAAGGCGCGGGGCTTTCAACTCCGCGGCGATGTTCTCCAACTGGTGGCAATTTGCGCAGCCTGTGGAAACGAACAACTTCGCGCCCGTCCGGCTGGGGGGCGGCATTTGCGGCTCCGCGCCATCTGAAAGGTGCGCGGCGATGTCGGCGGCTTCCTGTTCCGTCAATGGAATCCGCGGCATCCGCCCCGAAGGCCGCGCCGACAGCGGATCTATCAGGAACGCCGCCAACCGGCCCGGTGCGTAGTTCCGTACCCGGAACGTGTTGTCGTGGCAGGCGGCGCATCCCACCTGTCCGAACAGCCTTTGGCCCCGGCCCGCGTCGCCCGCCGGCATCGGGCGCATTGCCGTGAACGGTGAGGATGCCAGCAATTGCCCGATCGCCTGGCGGCCGGCGCCCGTCAGCTTTGCGAACGACGGGACGTGCCGGTCATCGTAGTGAGCGCTCGCTCCGGTGAGGACAGGTCCTGATCGCGAATGCAACTCCGGGCCGCCCGGGTGACAATTCAGGCACCCCATTTCGCCAATCAGAAGCAATCCGCTCTCGCTCAATTGGCGCGGCTGCGCCAGCAAGGAAACGCCGCCGAGCAGGAGGAGAAACACGCCGGTCATTCCTGTATTATTCGATGAACGCATCGGCGCCGTCATCCCGCCGGCTGTCGGTGATAGACTTGGAACCATGCTCTGTCGGGGTTCCCTCTGTGCCTTTTTGTTTTTTTGCGTCCTGGCCGTTGCGCAGACGCAGTCACGATTGGGCGGTTTGATCACGGACGACACCGGCGCGGTAGTGGTCGGCGCGAAGGTGATCGCGCGCAACGTGGCTACCGGCGTCGTCAATGAAGCGGCTACCAACGAGTCCGGCAATTACCTGTTTCCCGTGCTCATCCCTGGCGAATACGAGGTGACCGCCGAGATGTCCGGTTTCAAGAAGGTGGTGCAGGGCGGAATCGTGCTGGAAACCGGCCTCACGCGCACAGTGAACCTGCAATTGACGGTCGGCGCGGTGACCGAGACCATTGAAGTGAAGGCGACAGCGCCGCTGCTGGAGTCAGAAACCTCATCCATCGGGCAGTTGATTGAGCGCACCAGCGTTCTCAATATGCCGCTGGAGAGTCGGCGCACGGCGGGCCTGGTGCGGCTGCTGGGCGCGGTCACGTTCCGCAACGAAACGGGCGGCGAACAGGTGCCGATGTTCTCGATGGCCGGCGGACGCAGCCAGAACCAGATGTGGCAGTTGGACGGCGCGGTGGTGCAGAACATGTCGCTGGGCGTGGCGCAGTTGCAGTTGAACCCGCCGGCCGAATCGCTACAGGAGTTCAAGGCGGAGATGAATAATTTCTCGGCCGAGTTTGGGCGCGCGGGCGGTGGGCTGATCCTGATGACCACGCGGTCCGGCACCAACCAGTTTCACGGGGCGGCCTATGAGTTCCTGCGCAATCAGGCGCTGGACACGCGGACGTTCTTTGCGCCGCGCAAGGCGCCACTACGCTACAACATTTTCGGCGCGTCGTTTGGCGGCCCGGTGATCAAGGACAGGACATTCTTTTTTGTGAACTACGAAGGGGCGCGGCGGCGCGATGGCGTGACGATTTCCAACCTCATCATGCCCCACGCGCCGGAGCGAAGCGGCGACTTTTCCAACCGCCAGGGCTTCGCGGTCTTGGATCCGGTAACCCGGCAGCCCTTTCCGGGCAATGTAATTCCGCAAAGCCGCATCGACCCGATCGCGCGCCAGTTGATCGGCCTCTACCCGGTAGCGAACGTGGCGTCGGATATCACCCGCGCGCCCAGCGCCAATTACACGGTGAATTTGTCCGACGCGCTGACGCAGGATTATGTCACTGCGCGCGTGGATCATTCCTTCGGCAATAGCGACCGTGTGTTCGGGCGTTACAGCGTGGTGCGGGCGCCGCAGAACGTCGCGAATTCCTATCCGGAGCGGGCGGCCGACCACCGTGGCGGCATTCGGGAAAACATAATTCACGCGGCGCTTGGCTCGTGGATCCACAACTTCGCGCCTACCGTGCTCAATGAAGTACGGTATTCCTGGTCCACCCGCAAACACATCAATCAGGCGGCCGGAACGGGTTCGGGTTTTAACGGCAAACTGGGGCTCAAGGGCGTGGACCCGGAGAACTTCCCCGTCATCGGCGTCACCGGGATCTCGGGACTCAGCACGACGCCGAACATTCGTATCCAGTCGCCGATTCTCACCCACCACATCGTGGACAACCTGACGTGGATCCGCGGCAATCACACGATTAAGACCGGATTCGAGATGCGCTACTCGTTGAACAAAGACGACTTCGCGGCCACCGCCGGCGGCACGTTCACCTTTAACGACCGCGCAACCGGAAGCGGCGTCGCCACGTTGCTGTTGGGGCACGTCACCAACGCGGGTTTGAACGACCCCGACCTGCTGGAAGCGCGGACGGATTACTACGGCTTCTATCTGCAGGATGACTGGAAGGTGCACCGCAATCTCACCCTGAACCTGGGAATGCGGTGGGAAGTGGACACGCCGCGGTGGGAACGGCTGGACAACCGGCAAAGCGGATTCGATCCTCTGGCGATCAACCCGGTGGCGGGTGTGCCCGGCGTAGTGACGTTCTCAGGCCGCAACGGGCTGAACAAGTACGCGCATGATTTTGACTGGAACAACTTCGGCCCCCGCATCGGCTTTGCGTGGAAGCCGATGGATAAGACGGTGATCCGCGGCGGATACGGGATCAGTTATCTCGGCGCCTACTTCGGCGCGGTGGTGAATACCATCTCCCAGGGATTCGGCAGCAATGTCGCGTTCAATTCGGCCGATGGCGGTTTGACCCAGGCCTTCTTCCTGCGGGACGGGCTGCCGGCGTTCCAACGTGAGGAACTTGGTCCGGCGTGGGGCGCCGTGCCGCTGGGCCGTGCGCCGCGGGCCAGCCCGGACTTCATCGCCCAGAATCACACCAACGGTTACTCGCAGCAGTTCAACTTCACCATCCAGAGGGAACTGGGTGGCAACATGCTCTTCGAAGCGGCTTACCTCGGAAACCTCGGACGGAAGCTGGGCGGCGCGGCGGTGAGCGAGAACATGACTCCATTGACCAACGGCCGTGGTCCCGCGGCGCAGAGCCAGGCGGCGCGGCCGTTTCCCCACTTCACCAACGTGACGCGTCTCACCCCGAACTGGGGCAGTTCCACCTATCACGCGATGAACCTCAAGGTGGAGCGGCGTTATTCGAACGGCTTCAACCTGCTGGCCAATTACACGTGGTCGAAGTTCCTGGATAACATCGAGGCGGGTAATGAGTTCGCGGGCAATGAGGGCAACGGATATACGCATGTCGAATTGCGCGGACTAGACCGGTCGTTCTCCGGCAACGATATTCGCCACCGGTTCATCGGCAGCAGTGTCTACGAACTGCCCATCGGCAAGGGCAAGCGGGTGGATCTTATCAACCCCGTGCTGGACGCCGTGGCGGGCGGCTGGACGCTGGGACTCATCGCCGAGTTGCACACCGGGGCCCCGTGGGGAGCCATCGAACAGACGAATCTTACCAATACTTTCTCCGGCAGTCCGAGGCCAAACCTGACCTGTAATCCGGCGATTGACGGCGGCCGGTCGCGCGCCGAGTATCTTGGCCGCTGGTTCGACACCGCCTGCCTTGCCGCCCCCGGAGTAGGCAACTTCGGCAATGCGGCGCGCAGCATCGGCTTCGGGCCGGGCCAGATCAACATCGACGGTTCGGTGAACAAACGTTGGAACATCACCGATCGCTACCGGCTGTTATTCCGGACTGACTTTTTCAACCTGCCCAACCGCCCGAACTTCAACGTGCCGGCGGCAGTTCGCGGACGCGGCGACTTCGGCCGGATCACCAGCACCCGCGGAACGGGCCGTCAACTTCAAATGAGTCTGCGATTCGAGTTCTGACAGTTGAGGTTCGCGCCAGTCATCCTGTGGCCGGTCTTTGCGCTGACGCTTAGCGCACAGGGTGGCTTTCCCGTTTCCGCGAAATCCCCGCGCGCCCCGCAGGTGGAGCGCATCCTGGAACGAACCGATGCGGCCAAGGATTCCTGGACCGGCGAACAGGATTACGAAACGCTGAACGCCTGGCTTCAGAAGAACACGGCGGCGCTTCCCTGGCCGTCCGGCACAGTGGACCGCTTCGGCAAGCTCACTCTCACCGAACTGAAGATCATCGCCAGCAACCGCAGCCGTGGCGCCGAGTCCTCAACCACGCTCCGGTTGCGCGTGGAATTGGGCGGCGAGAGCGGCGGCGGCAGACGCCTGTCTCTGCTGGGGCACGCATCCGCGGTGTTCGAAAAGGGGCCTAACGGCGAGTGGGTGCTGCGCTCATTCACGCCCGAACGTCTGCGCGAAGTGAGCGGCCAACCGCGATTCAGCGACGTCACGGAAAAGGCGTTGGGACACAACACGTCGTTCCGGCGCCAATTGGCGCGGGGCCTTGACGAGTGGCGGACGGAGTTGGACGAAGCCACCGGCATCGACGTCTACGGGCACAACGGCATCGCGGTGGGCGATTACAATGGCGACGGGCTGGAGGATCTCTACGTCTGCCAGCCGCCGGGCCTGCCCAACCGCCTGTACCGGAACAATGGCGACGGCACGTTCGACGACGTGACGGCCATCGCCGGAGTGGACGTGCTGGACGGATCGACGATGGCGCTCTTCGCCGATCTGGACAACGACCGGGATCAGGATCTGCTGGTGGTGGCGGGCGCCCAATTGCTGCTGTTTATCAACGCCGGGGGCAAATACACACGGCGGGACAAGGCGGGATTTAACGCGTCCGGAGCGACACTCACCGCTGCGGCCGCCGCCGACTTTGATCGCGACGGCGATCTGGATCTGTATATCTGCGCCTACGATTTCTGGACTCCGGGAACGAACTACGACGCGCCCGCTCCCTATTACGACGCAACGAATGGTCCACCCAACTTCCTTTACCGCAACCGGGGCGACGGGACCTTTGAAGATGTTACCGCCACGTCGGGCATGGGGCATAACAACAACCGGTTCAGCTTTGCAGCCTCATGGGCGGACTACGACCGGGACGGGTGGCCGGACCTCTATGTCGCCAACGATTTCGGACGTAACAATCTTTACCGCAACCGGGGCGATGGGACATTTTCCGACGTCGCCGCTCAGGCAGGCGTGGAGGATCTGGGGGCGGGAATGTCGGTGTCCTGGGGTGATTACGACGGCGACGGATGGTTGGATCTTTACATAAGCAACATGTGGTCCAGCGCCGGCCAGCGCCTCACCTTCAACCCCGCCTTCGCCCAGGTGGCGGCGGACGGCCGCGTGCGGGCCGCCTTCCAACGCCAGGCGCGCGGCAACTCACTGTTCCGCAACAACGGCGACGGCACGTTCGGCGATGTCACACTCGATGCGGGCGTGGAGTTCGGCCGCTGGGCCTGGTCCAGCGGGTTCCTGGACTATGACAATGACGGGCGCCTGGACGTCTTTGTCACCAACGGCTACATCACGGGTCCTGACACGCACGACTTGTGAAGTTTCTTCTGGCGGCAGGTCGTGTCGCGAACTCCTCAGAAACTCAGCGGGTCGCGCGCCTACCGGGAGGCGTGGCGGGCGGTGAACCTGTTGATCCGTTCCGATGGTTCGTGGAGCGGGCGTGAACGCGACGTCTGTTACCGCAACCTGGGCGATGGCCGTTTCGAAGACGTGTCTTTTGTCTCAGGCATGGATTCGGCCGGGGACGGGCGGGCGTTCGCCGTGCTGGATCTGGATGGCGACGGATCGCCGGATCTGGCGTTAACTTCACGGACCGCGCCGCGCCTGCGGTTGCTGCGGAATCAGCCGGGCGCGGCGCTGGTGGTGGAACTGCGCGGCGCCGGAGGCAACTCCAATCCCGATGCCATCGGCGCGGTGGCGGAGATGGAAAGCGACCGCGGACGAAAGCTGGTGCGGATCGTGCAGGCCGGGGCGGGGTTCCTTTCGCAGTCCTCGCGGCGGCTGCATTTCGCCTTTGAACCGGGCGAGCGGCCGCGGATGTTGACCATCACCTGGCCTGGCGGAAACCGGCAGGTGCTGCGCGCCGTACCCACGCGGGGGACCGTGCGGCTGAGGGAAGGAACGGAAACCTTCGAGCGTTTCACCACCCCCGTGCACAAACGCGAGAAGCAGGAAGCGCAGCCCGGGCCGGTATGGCTGGTGGAGCCGGTGGCTGCGCCGGAGCTCGCCGGGTTGCGTCCGGGCAAACCCACGCTGCTGAATTTCTGGGCGTCCTGGTGTCCGCCCTGCAGGCAGGAGATGGCGGAGTGGCGCGCCGCGGCGGTGCGTTTTCGCGCGGCGGGGCTGGATGTCGTGATCGCCTCAGTGGACGAGGATTTGACAAAAAGACCGGATGCACCGTTCACTCTCCTGCACCCCACCCAAAGGCAGGTAGCGGCCTGGAACCTGTTTCACCGCCACCTGTTTGACCGGCGGCAGGATATCGGATTGCCCATGAGTTTCCTGTTGGATGAACAGGGCCGCGTGCGCAAGGTCTACAAAGGAGTGACGGCAAGCGCGGCGATTCTGGCCGATCTGCGCGCCTCCCGGCATCCTTCGCTGCCGTTTGCAGGCAAGTGGCATGGACCCCAGCCGCGGAGGAACTATGTGGAACTGGCGACGGCGCTGGCGGAACACGGTTTGGGTCCGGAAAGCGAACGCTATTTCGAGGTGGCCGTTTCCGCCGAAAAGCCGCCGCTGGAGGCGTTGAATAACTACGCCGGCGTCCTGTTGGAGAGTGGCAATTTGGCCAGGGCGGAGGAGTTGCTGCTGCGCACGTTGACGGAATATCCGCGCCAGGTGGACGCCTTGACGAACCTTGCGGCGTTGCGGTTGAAGCAGGGGCAGATGACAGCGGCGCGCGAGGTGTTCCGGCAGGTTCTGGCGGTACAGCCGGATGACCCGTTTGCCCACAATGGCCTGGGCTCGGCGTTGTTTGCGGCGAAAGATCTGGCCGCGGCGGTCGCGGCATTTCAGGAAGCGGTGCGGCTGGATCCGGATAACCCGGACTACCGCTACAGCCTGGGTTCGGCGCTGGCGGCGTCGGGCTCATTCGGGGCGGCGCTGCGGGAATTTGAAACGGTGCGCGCGGCCCGTCCGGAATCGGCGGAATTGCTGGGCAACCTGGGTATTCTTTATGTCGAGACGGGCGATGCGACGCGGGGAGAAGCGGCGTTCCGGCGGGCGATTGAACTGGCGCCTGAACAGGCCGGCGGTTATCTGAACCTTGCCATGCTGTACACGCGCACAGGGAAGAAGGCGGAAGCGCGGCGGGTGCTGCAGCAGTTCCTGGATGCCCATCCCGGACATCCACAGGCCGCGCAGATGCTGGAAAGCCTGCGCTGACGGACGCGGGTGCGCGTGTATGATTGGTGTGGGAGCGAATAAGATGAACCGCCGCCAGTTTGTAAGTAGCTCATTTCAGGCCGCCGCCGCTGTGGGCCTGGCCCCGCAGGCTTCGGCCTCGGCCCAGCGTATTGAGCAGGCCCGCCAGGCGGCGCTGGATCTGCTGAAGCCTTCCAAGGCCCAGATCGGCCATGCACTGGAATTGCACGCCAGTTCGATTGTGATGGAATCCTACGGGTTCGCGCCGCGCTGCGCGGTGGATGGGGCAGCCCTGCGCACCGCCTTGGAAGAGGGGGCTTCGGACCTGGAAATCCAGGATCTTCACGAGGAAATGATCATGACGCGCTGCGTCGAAAGCCCGAAAGAGAAGGAGGAGTTCCTGAACGCCTGGCGCGCCGCCGGCATGACAGCCATCTTCCAGAACGCGGGCGAGGAAGGCCAGAATCCCCAGCAGTTAGTGAAGCGCCTGGCGCGGTTTACCTATGCCGCCGACATGCTGCGGGATCACGTGTTCAAGGCCGTGACGCCGGAAGACATCGTGGCCGCCAAGAAGCAGGGGAAACATTGTTTCTACTTTTCCGGCAACGGCGTGCCACTGGCGCAACAATGGGTCAGCCTGCCGCACGAGTTGGGATACATCCGCGTGTTTTACCAACTCGGCATCCGCATGATGCACCTCACCTACAACCGGCGGAACATGCTGGGAGACGGATGCGCCGAACCCGCCAACGCGGGTTTGAGCGATCTGGGACGCGCGGCGATTGGTGAGATGAACCGCGTGGGCGTCATCGTGGACGTCGCGCATTCGGGATGGCAAACAAGCCTGGAAGCGGCGAAGGCGTCACGGATGCCGATGGTGGCCAGCCACTCCGGATGCGTCGCGATGAACAGGCATATCCGCTGCAAACCTGACGAAGTGATTCGCGCCATCGTAGACACCGGCGGCTTTGTCGGCATCTGCTGCATTCCGGCGTTCCTCGGGCGAAGCCGCGATATCGTGGCGTTTCTCGATCACATTGACTATGTGGTGAAACGATGGGGCGCCGATCATGTTGCCATTGGCACCGACATCGCCTACTCTTCCGCCTATTCAGCGGAGGAATGGAAGAAGGTGGGGCCACGGCCCAAGTCACGGCCGCGGTTTGAATCCTTCTGGCCGCCCGGGGCGCTGGGCGGCGGACCATCGCACCCCAGCCTGTCGTGGACGAACTGGCCTATCTTCACCGTGGGCATGGTGCAGCGCGGATACTCCGATACCAACATTCAGAAGATTCTCGCGGGCAATGTCCTGCGGGTGGCCCGGGCGGCCCTCGGACGCCGCTGAAGCGAGACGCGGTGTACCCGCGCCGCCCTTCGGCCGCATCCATAATGGTGACGTGCCCCTGGTGACCGCAATCCTCCTGGCCACGGCCGTGTTCGCGCAGCCCCAGGCGCTGTACCGGACCACCCAATACCAACAGGCCCTTCAACTCCTCAAGGGCCAAACCGGCACGGACTCACTGAAACTCGCCGCTCAATGCTGGTATGGCCTCGACGAGTTCAAGAAGGCCACTGAAATTCTGGAAAAGGCCATCACGCAGGCGCCAACCAGGGCCGACCTCCACCTGTGGCTGGGGCGCGCCTACGGCCGCAGAGCTGAAACATCGAATCCGCTGTTTGCTCCCCGCTATGCTTCCAAGGCCCGGCAAAGCTTCGAAAAGGCCGTGGAACTCGACCCCAACTACGTCGAGGCCATGAACGATCTGTTCGAGTATTACCGGCAGGCCCCCGGCTTCCTCGGCGGCGGCAAGGACAAAGCCGAAGCACTCGGCAAGCGCATCGCCGCGCTGGACAGGGCCGAGGGCTACCTGGCCGAAGCCCGCCTGTTGGAAGACCGCAAGGATTATTCAGGCGCCGAAGACCGCTTCCGCAAGGCCATCGCCGCCGCCCCCGGCAACGCCGGCCGCGTCATCGATCTGGCGAAGTTCCTCTCCCGGCGGGGCCGTTTTCCGGAGAGCGAAGAGCAATTTGAGAAGGCCGAAAAGCTTGCCCCCAACGCTCCCAATCTGCTTTTTGAGCGCGCCGCCGCCTACATCGAAGCGAAACGGAATCCCGAACAGGCGCGCGCGCTGCTGCTGCGCTACCGGAAGGCGCCGCTCACGCCCCACGACCCTCCCCGCAAGGAAGCGGATAAAATGTTGAAGGCGCTTGGCGCCTGAACGGCCTGCACCATACTGCCCGTTTGTGTTAAGTTTCCTATTGAACTCGGGAATCCGATTATGAACAGACGCCACTTCCTGAAGACTTCCGGAGGCGCCGCCGGATTGGCGGCTTTCCACAACTTCCCTTATCATCTGTATGCCAGCCCGGTGAAGAAGCTGGCCAGCGATCGTGTGAAGCTCGGCCCGATGGGCGTCGAACTCAGCCGGTTGGCCATGGGCACCGGCACCAACGGTGTGGGCGGCAGTTCCAATCAGACGAAAAAACTCGGCATGCGCGGCGTGTCCGAAATGTTCCGCGCCGCCTATGACAACGGCATCACTTTCTGGGATTCGGCGGACCAGTACGGCACCCATCCTCACCTGAAGGAAGCCCTGAAGACCGTCGGCCGCGACAAGGTCACTATCCTTTCCAAGACCCACGCCAACACGGCGAAGGAAATGAAGGCCGACCTGGACCGCTTCCGGCGCGAGATCGGCACTGACTACATCGACATCCTGCTGCTGCACTGCATGCTCGACAAAGATTGGCCGGAGCGCAAGAAGGGCGCTATGGAAGTCATCGCCGAAGCGCGCGAGAAGGGCATCGTTCGCACACATGGCGTGAGTTGCCACACCATCGAGGCGCTGCGCACGTCCGCCCAAACCGATTGGGTACAGGTGCAACTGGCGCGTATCAATCCGGCGGGCGTGGCCATGGATGCCGACCCGGCCACCGTGCTGGGCGTGCTCAAGGAGATGAAGGCCAAGGGCAAAGGCGTGATCGGGATGAAGATTCTCGGCGCGGGCAAATTGCGGACGAAGGCTGATGAAGCCCTGCAGTTCGCGCTCGCGCAGGATGTAATCGACTGCTTCACCATCGGCAGCGAGAGCATCCAGGAAATGATGGACTTAAGCAAGAAGATTCCCGCGGCCAGCGTTCGCGGGTAAGGAGACGATTTCGAAATGAAACATTTGAAACTGGCTGGAATCATGCTTGCGGTGGGCGTACTTACGCTCACCGTGGCCAATGCGCAGAAGAAAAAGGGCCCCGGTGTCCTCAATCCGGACTGGAAGGCCGAAGGGGGCAGTTATTCGGCTCCCATGGGCAAGCTGGGTGAAAAGCCCTCCGAACCGTGGTCTTCCACAACCGTCGCCGCGGCCATCCAGGGGCGCAAGACGAATCCCGCGAAGGTGGCTACCGTCACCGGTGAGATTCTGGACTTCTCCTGCTACCTGCAAATCGGCAAACACGGCGAAAAGCACCGTTCCTGCGCGCAGAAGTGCTTCACCGCCGGCCAACCTGTCGGCCTGCTGGCCGAAGACGGCTCCATGTACATGCTGATGGAAGAAGAGCATGATCCGCGGCGCGACGGGCTTACCGATTTCCGCAAGGCCGCCATTGAGCACGCCTCGCACATCATGGAAGTAAGCGGCACCCTTTCCGAGCACGGGGGCTACAAGGCCCTTTACGTGACCGGCTACCTGAAAAAGTAAGCGGGAGGTGATAGCGATGGGGATTGGACTTCGTAGTCTTGGCACTGCTCTGTTGGTGGCGGTTTCCGTGGCGATTGGCGCCGATGTGGCCAAGGCCCCGCCCAAGGTTCCGCTGGGCCTTGCACCCGTGCAGTGGCCGAAGGACAATCCCTATTCGCCTGAGAAAGTGGAACTGGGCCGCCTGCTCTATTTCGATAAGCGGCTTTCGGCTGACAATACGGTGGCCTGCGCGAGTTGCCATCATCCGAAGTTTGCATTCACCGATGGCGCGCCCGTCAGCACGGGCATTCGTGGCCAGAAAGGCGGCGTCAGCGCACCCACGGTGATCAATCGCGCCTACAGCCTGGCCCAGTTCTGGGACGGCCGCGCTTCCTCGTTGGAGGATCAGGCAAAGGGTCCCATTCAGAATCCCATTGAAATGGGCGAAAGCCACGAAGGCGTGGTCCGCAAACTGAACGGCATCGCCGGCTACCGCAAGCTTTTTTCGCAGGTTTTCGGCAGTGATGAGGTGAATATCGACAACGTCGCCAAGGCCATCGCCACCTTCGAACGCACCGTGTTGTCCGGCAACTCCCCCTACGATAAGTATCTGGCCGGGAACAGGAAGGCGCTGTCCGCCGCCCAGGTGCGCGGCATGGACGTTTACCTCAACAAGGCCAAGTGCGACCAGTGCCACGAAGGCATTAACTTCACCACCAACGCCTATCACAACCTCGGCGTAGGTACCGGAAAGCCCAGTCCCGACGTTGGCCGGTACGCGGTGACCAGGAATGACCGCGACTGGGGCGCCTTTAAGACACCCACTCTTCGTGACGTCGCCAGAACCGCCCCCTACATGCACGACGGTTCGCTGAAGACGCTGGAAGAAGTAGTAGACTACTATGACAAGGGCGGCGTGCCGAACAAGAACCTCGACGAAAAAATCAAGAAACTCAACCTTACGGCCCAGAACAAACAGGATCTGGTGGAGTTTCTGAAAGCACTCTCAGGAACCGAAGGCTGGCAGCACATTACCGAACCCACCAAGTTCCCCGAATGAACCGATCCCACGGACTCCTCAGCCGCCGCGGCGTCATCCTGACAGCCGCTGGCGCAATATCTTTTTCCGCCTGCACACGCGAGAGCAAGCGCATCATCGGCGTGGTGCCCAAAGGACGCGCGCACCTGTTCTGGCAATCCGTTCATGCCGGCGCCGTGGCCGCCGCCCGCGAATCCGGCGTGGAGATCAACTGGAACGGGCCCGCCACCGAAACCGACTATAACGCCCAGATCCAGATCATGGACGCCATGATCAACCGCCGCGTGGACGCCATCTGTCTTGCCCCCATCGACAAGAAGGTGATGGTGAACGTGGTGGAGCGGGCCGCAAAACAGAATATCCCTGTCGTCATCTTCGATTCGGCCATCGACACGGACAGCTTCGTCTCCCAGGTTGCCACCGACAACTATCAGGCCGGTCAACTGGCCGCTGACCGCATGGGCGAAATCCTCCAGGGCAAAGGTAAGATCGTGATGGTGGCCGTACAGCCGGGCGCGGCTTCCACCATGGCCCGCGAGGAAGGCTTCGAAACCCGCATCAAGGAAAAGTTCCCCGGCATTCAGATCGCCGACAAAAGGTTCGGAATGGCCGATTTCGCCAAGTCACTGGCGGTGACCGAAAACATGCTCACCGCGCACCCCGACCTGGCGGGACTGTTCGCCTCAAACGAATCAAGCACGGTCGGAGCCGCTCAGGCCGTGAAGGCCCGCAAGAGTAACCTGAAAATGGTGGGATTCGACTGGAGCCCGACGCTGCTGGAAGACCTTCGCGCCGGACTCATCGACTCCCTGGTCGTACAGCACCCGTTCAAGATGGGTTATGAGTCGGTAAAAGCCGCCATGGCGAAGCTCGGCGGCCAGACGCCGCAGAAGATCAACAACCTCGCCCCCCGCCTCATCGTAAAAGAGGATCTGGACAAACCCGACGTCAAAGAGCAACTCAACCCGGACCTGAAGAAATATTTGTCCGAATAGGCCTTTCCGGCGAGCCGGTATGGTGGTAACATTCCGGAAACGCCGTTCGGAAGTCCCACGTGATCGCCTCACTTTCCTTTCCAACGCTATCTTACTTCGGGCCGGGCGCCGTGGACCGCCTGCGTCCGGAACTTATGCGCCTGGGCATCAACCGGCCGCTGCTGGTGACCGATCAGAATCTTGCCGCATCCTCAATCTTGCCGCGGGTCCGGTCGTTGTGCGTCACTGCGGTTGTCTTTTCCGGTGTGCGGTCAAACCCGGCCGAGCGGGATGTCCTGGACGGTGCGGAACTCCACGTTACTGAGCAATGTGATGGCATAGTGGGATTAGGCGGTGGCTCCGTGCTGGATGCCGCCAAGGCGATTCGCCTGAAGGTGAACCACCCGCTTCCGCTGTGGGAGTACGATTCCACCTTTGACGGCTGGCGGAAGATCACGGGAGAAATGCCGCCCTTCATCGCCATCCCGACGACGGCGGGAACCGGCAGCGAAGTTTCGCCCTACGCTTCCATCACCATCGAACGCAGCAACCTGAAGATTGGCGTGCGCAGCGCGCACCTGCTCCCCACCGTCGCTTTGATCGACCCCGAGTTGACTCTCAGCCTTCCGCCGGCGATCACCTTCGGCTCCGGCATGAACGCCTTCGCCTCCAACGTTGAGGCGTTCCTCTCCCATAACTACAACCCCGTCTGCGACGCACTGGCCCAGGAAGGAGTGCGGCTAGCCGCCGCCATGCTGCCGCGCCTGGTGGAAGATCCGGCCGGACTGGAGTGCAGAACCGCAATGATGATGTCCGCGCTGATGGGCGCCATGGCGGGGGAAAAGGGGTTGGGGGCCGTCCATTCCCTGGCCAATCCCCTGTGCGGCGAATTCGGACTGCATTGTGGCTCCATGAAGGCCGTACTTCTGCCCGTCGTCCTGCGGTACTACTACGACACCGAGTCGGAGCGGATGATGGAGTTGGCGCGAAGGGCGTCCGTCGCCGATCTCATCGACACAGCGGCGGAACTGGCCCAAGTGAGCGGCATTGCTCCGCGCCTGCGCGATCATGGTGTCCCGGAGACCGCCCTGCCCATGCTCGCGCGCCGCGCGATTCAGGATGACGCTCATCTTTATGCGCCCCGCGCCTGCTCAGAAGAAGACATGCTGGCGCTGTACAGACGGGCATGGTAGGATTCGAGCGGGGGGCTTCCCTATGTTTTTACAATCGCTGATCGCCATCTCGCTGGCGCTGCCTCTGGCCGCCGCCGAGAAACGGCCAATCACCGCCCGCGCCACCAACGTGAATGTCTCCATCGAAGCCACCGCTCACATCGACCGTAACGAAGTGAAACAGATGCTAGGGTCGGATTTCGGCGGATCCGTGGTAGTGGTGGAGGTGCGCGTCACGCCCAGGGCCGGCAAGGAACTGAAGATCTTCCAGGACGATTTCCTCCTCCGCTCTTATAAGGACGGCCAGAAATCGGAGCCTTTCGCTCCCACCGAACTCGCTGGCAGCAGCGTTCTTCAGATCACCACCGGAAGGGGTGGCGGCGGGGTCATGGCCCAGGAGAGCGGCCCTGCGTGGGGCGGCATCGGCGGCGCTCCACGGCGAATGGGCGGCGATGGCGGCGGGATCGGCAATTCCGCTTCCCAGGAGTCGGTTCAGGCCAAGGTGACCGAGGAAAACAAGGGCAAGGACGACCCGCTGCTTAAGGTGCTGCGGGAGAAGACGCTGCCCGAAAAGGAAACCGCCGAGCCGCTGGCAGGCCTGCTCTACTTCCCTCTCGACGGCAAACACAAAGCCAGGGATCTGGCGCTGGTTTATTCCGGCGCCGGCGGCAAACTCACACTGGAGTTTCAACAATAAGCATGCGGGTATCGGAACTCGAAACCCCCGCGCTGGTCATCGATCTGGACATTATGGATCGCAACCTGCGCCGGGTGGCGGATTACGCGCGCCAGCACGAATTGCGGCTGCGCCCTCACACCAAAACTCACAAACTGCCCGTCCTTGGCCGGCAGCAACTGGACCTCGGCGCCGCCGGCCTCACCGTGGCCAAGGTCGGCGAGGCGGAAGTGATGCTCTCCGCACAGCCGCCGGAATTGCTGGTGGCCTATCCTGTCATCGGACGCAGGAAACTGGAGCGGCTGATGCAGGTGGCCCGCCAGACACGCATCACCGTCAGCCTGGATGGCGCGTTCGCCGCCAAGCAGCTTTCCGACGCCGCCCGCGAAGCCCAGCTCGAAGTCGGTGTGCTGGCGGAAGTGGATGTCGGGCAAGGACGCATGGGCGTCTCCCCCGGCGAGCCGCTGCTGGAGTTGGGCCGCCAGATCGCCCGGATGCCCCGCCTCAATCTGGAGGGAATCACCTTCTATCCCGGCCATGTCAAAGCGCCCGATGAGGAGGGCCGCGAAAAGGTGGCGCAGCTTTCCGAACTGATGCAGCAGATCACCACCGACTGGAAGCGCGCCGGCCTGCCGCTTCAGATCGTCAGCGGCGGCTCCACTCCCCTGCTGTTTGAATCGCACCAGATCGCCGGCCTCAACGAAATCCGTCCCGGCACCTACATCTTCAACGACAGGAATACGTGGTATAACGGCGCCTGCGCGTTCGAAGATTGCGCCGGCTCCATCATCGCCACCGTCGTTTCCACTTCGCGCCCGCAGCAGATGATCATCGACGGTGGTTCGAAGACGTTCTCCTCGGACCGGCTGGTGGGCGAGGCCGGCGTAAGCTTCGGCTACGTCACCGATGCGCCCGAGGCCATCTTTAACAAAATGAACGAAGAGCACGGATACATCGAGTTACGCAACGTGCGCCGCGAGTTCACCGTCGGTGACCGCGTCCGCATTGTCCCCAATCACATCTGTGTCTGCATGAACCTGCATGAGAAGGTGTACGGGATTCGCGGCGATCAGGTGATATCGGAATGGCGCGTGGAAGGGCGGGGGAAACTGCAATGATCCGTTTCGGAGTGTTCTTACTGGCCGCCACGCTCGGGTGGTCCGCCGATCTGGATGAGAAGGTGGAGCACGGATACGCCGAAAACAACGGCGTGAAGATTCACTACGCCAGTCTCGGCAGCGGCCCGCTGGTGGTGATGATCCATGGCTTCCCCGACTTCTGGTACTCCTGGCGGCATCAGATGGAGGGGCTGGCCGGCAGCTACCAGGTGGTGGCCATTGACCAGCGCGGCTACAACTTATCCGACAAGCCAAAGGGCGTGGAGAATTACGATGTCTCGCTGCTGGTAGCCGACGTGGCGGCGGTCATCCGGCATCTGGGTAAAGAGAAGGCGATCGTGGTGGGCCACGATTGGGGCGGCATGGTGGCGTGGTCCCTGGCCACTTTCAAACCGGAGATCGTGGAAAAGCTGATCATCGTGAATCTGCCGCATCCCAACGGCCTGCGGCGGGAACTGGCCGCCAACGCCGATCAACAGCGCAACAGCCAGTACGCCCGTAACTTTCAGCAGGAAGGCGCCCACCAGAAGCTGACGGCCGAGGGTTTGGCGCGAATGGCGCCCGCCGATGTCAGAGCCAAGTATGTTGAGGCTTTCGGGCGTTCCGATTTCGAGGCGATGCTTAATTACTACAAGCGCAACTATCCACGCGAGCCATACGCCAACAACACGCCGCCCATGCCCGCTGTGAAAGCGCCCGTACTGATGTTTCACGGATTGAAGGACACCGCGCTGCTGGCCGGAGCGCTCAATGACACCTGGAAGTGGGTGGATGCGCCGCTGACCCTGGTGACGCTGCCGGGTGCGGGCCATTGGTCCCACTGGGACGCCGCAGGTCAGGTGACCGCCACCATCAAGTCCTGGCTGGACTCATCGAAATAACAGCGGCGCAAACTCACCCAGATACTGCCGCCAGATTGTGTAGGTGTGCGCGCCCTCAGTGGCGCGGAATGTGTGCCGGATCTGCCTGGCCTCCAGCAGCGCGGCCAGCTTCTTTGAACGCTCGAAAAGAAAATCGTCCCTGCCGCAGCCGATCCAGAACAGCTTTAACTTTTCGTTCACCGCTTTCGCATCAGCCAGCGTGCTTTCGAAATAGGAGTCGAAGTCGGCGGGCACAGCCGCGCTGAACGCCCCGATCGCGCTGAACAGATCCAAATGTCCGAATCCGATGCGCAGGCTTTGCCCCCCGCCCATGGATAAGCCCGCGATGGCCCGATTCCGCCGCCCCGGCGCGATTCGATACTTCCCTTCGGCGTAGCCCATCACTTCCTTCAGCAGATACTCTTCGAATAACGGCAGGTTCTTCGCCTGCTGCTCCCGTGGCGCGCCGAACTCCACGGCGTGGCCGTATGGCATCACCACAATCATCGGCACCGCCTTGCCTTCCGCCAGCAGATTATCCAGGATGAAGTTGGCATTGCCCGCCAGCGTCCAGCCCCCGGCCGTGTCGTTCGAGCCATGAAACAGATAGAGCACCGGGTAGCGCCGCTTCGTCTTCTCATACCCCGGCGGAGTGTAGACCCACAGCCACCGCGGCTCTCCGCCCAGCAGCTTCGAGGCATGCCAGTTGATCTCCACCGAACCATGCGGCACATCGCGCGCCTGCCACAACGCCGGCGGCGACGCAGGCACATCCACCATGCTCGCCGAGGTCCGCGCCCGCAACTTGATCTTCGGATTCACCGGATCGGCCATCGTCACCCCATCCACGGTGAACGAATAGAGATAGATGCTGGGCGGCAGCGGACCCAGCGTCACGCTCCACACCCCGCCGGGATCCTTCGCCATCTTCTCTTTGCCGTTGGCCGGCATCCAATCGCCGAAAAACGTCACTTCCTGAGCCTTCGGCGCGTGGACGCGGAACGTCACCCGCCGGTCACCATGCACTTCCGGCGAAACCACGTTCGGCTGCGCCAGGGCCATTGCCGCAATCCAGTGAAGCACCATTCTAGGAACCCGCCTTTGCCACTTCCACCGCAAACACGTAGGTGTCGCCGAACATGTTCGACCTGAATACCACCCATTTCCTGTCCGGGGTGAAACTTACGTTCGGCTCCAGCCGGTATTGGTGCTTGGCCATGTTCACCAGCTTCTCGGCCCGCAGCACACCCGGCTGCACAAAGTTCCTGTCGTCCAGGCCCTGGTTTGTCTTCAGTTCCGGCCGGAAGAGGTAGATCCACTGGCCGTTGGCCGCCCGCGCCACCTGTCCCGGATCGCCGCCGTCGCCTGTGAACAACTCGCCGTCACGCGACACATTGAAGTGAATTGACCATTCGTCCCGCTGCAAATGATACCAGCGGCGCGCGCCCGTCTCCACGTCATAGGCCGCCAGCCAGAAGTCTTCGCCCCGCGGAGTTTGCAGATCGTACCAGATGGTTTTGCCGTCGGCGCTCCAGAATTCATGGCCCCATATCTCCATAGCCATCGTACGCGTGTGCACCTTCTTCGGCGCCCCGCCGCCGATGCGCATCAGCCAGATGCGGTCCACCTTGTGCCATGGACCCTCGTGACAGAACATCAGCAGCGAAGGGTCGGTGGGGGAAAACAGCAGATGATTCAGCCAATCATTGGCGCGGTGGATGGTCTTTACCTCACCGGTCCGGATGTTGAGCGTGAACAGGCCCATGGGCAGGCGCGCGGCCCACCGCCGCTCCATCATCTGGCCCTTGTTGCGCGGCTGATCGAGCGCGTGCCCCTGCGCCGCCACCGGCCGCTGCGCGTTCCTGCCCCCGTAGTCTTCGCCTTCCCCTTCGATGTAAGTGCCCGCCAGCAGCGTCTCATCGGCGTTTACCGTGGAGATGGAGCCACGCCTGGGCAGATCAGCGATCTTGCGCGATTCGCCGGTGGAGGTATCGGTCCACCAGGCCGCGCCATCCTTCAGATAGTAAACACGCGGTGTCTTCCTGCCGGCGTCGATCATCCGCACCCGGCCCTGCACCACGCTCTTGGATTCCCGCGTGGCCAGGTCGAGAACGGAAATGCCGCCGGGCGTGGTGTAGATCAGCTTCCTGCCGTCCGCCGTATAACCGTTTTGATTGAAATAGAGACTGGCGCTGCCGGGCTCGCGGGTGAGCCGGACCACGCGGTGCCCGGTGTCGGGATCCACCCAGGATACCGGCGGCTCCTTGGCGGTCTGTGCCAACAGGGGCAGAGTAAACACCAAAAGGAATGTCATGAAGGACATTGTACGTTCCAGTTGGCCTCGCCTGTATGCGCCGCCCTGGCCGGATTCGCTACACTCAGTCCTTGCCGCCCTCGGAACTCACATTCTCCAGCCTTCTCCGCTCGGCGGGCGTCGTCGGCGCCGGCGGCGCCGGCTTCCCTACGTCCATCAAGGCGGAGTCCAACGTCGAATACCTCATCGCCAACGGGGCCGAATGCGAACCGCTGCTCCACAAGGACCTGGAGCTGATGAAACACTACCCCGCCCAAATCGTCTCCGGAATGCGCCATATGCGCAAAGCGGTTTCGGCGCGGCAGGCGCTGTTCGGCGTGAAGAGCAAGAACGCCGAAGCCATCGAAGCCCTCAATCCGCACCTCGCCGAAGCCGGGATTGAGAAGGTGCTGCTCGGCGATTTCTATCCGTCCGGCGACGAATACGAACTGGTTTACCTCGCCACCGGCCGCCTGATTCCGCCCGCGGGCATCCCGCTCAACGTCGGCTGCGTGGTGAACAACGTGGAGACGCTCTACAACGCCGGCGGGGCCGCGCTCGGCGAACCCGTCACGCGCAAGTTCCTCTCCGTGTCCGGCGCGGTGCGCGAGCCGAAATCCTTCTGGGCGCCCGTGGGCACGCCTTTCTCGGAACTCATTCGCCATGCGGGCGGCGCATCGGTTCCGGAGTTCGGCTTCTTCGTCAGCGGCATCATGATGGGCCGGCTCTCCTTCGACCTCGACGACGTGGTGACCAAGACCACCTGCGGCCTCATTGTACTGCCCGCCGATCACTACCTGGTCGCCCGCAAGTCCCGCACCGTGGAGCAGATGAACCGCATCGGCAAGTCGGCCTGCGACCAGTGCAGTTACTGCACCGAATTCTGCCCGCGCTACTTACTGGGTTACAACGTCCAGCCGCACAAAGTCATGCGCAGCCTGGGCTTCACCGCCACCGGCGCCGGAATCTGGAATCAGATGGCTGAACTCTGCTGCGCCTGCGGCCTCTGCACGCTGTACGCCTGTCCGGAAGACCTGTTCCCCAAGGAAGCGTGCGACCAGGCCAAGACCAACATGCGTGCCTCGGGCCCTAAATACGTCCAGCAGCATCCGCCGCGGGTGCATCCCATGAAAGATGGCCGCCGCGTTCCCCAGACGCTGTTGCGCAAGCGGCTGAAGGTGGAACAATACGACACCGAAACGCCGTTTGACGACTCGGAGCTGAAGCCGGCCCGCGTGCGCATCCTGACGAGGCAACATGCCGGCGCGCCCGCGCGGCCCACGGTTGCGGCGGGTGATCGCGTACGCCTCGGGCAAACCATCGCCGCCATGCGTCCTGAAGATCGCGGCGCCGACGTGCATGCCAGCATCGCGGGCGCCGTCACCGCCGTCTCGGACGATGCCATCGAAATCGGAGCCTGACATCATGCATTCCATCGGATTGATCGAACTGGGAAGCATCGCCGCCGGATACGAAGTCTGCGACGCCATGCTGAAGACCGCCGACGTACACCTGGTGCTTTCGCGCAGCATCTGCTCCGGCAAGTACATGGTGATGGTGCGCGGCGATGTGGCGGCGGTGGAGGCCAGCGTGCGCGTCGGCGCCGAGGCTGGTTCGTTTTCCATGATCGACAGCTTCGTCATCCCCAACGTGCATGAAGCGGTGTTCCCCGCCATTGCCGGAACCAGCGTCGTGGAGTCGCTCGATGCGCTGGGCATCATCGAATCGTTCTCGGTTGCCTCGCTCATCGAAGCTGCCGACGCGGCGGTGAAGGCGGCCACGGTGACCTTGCTGGAGATCCGCCTCGCCATGGCGCTGGGTGGCAAGGCGTTCGTCACCATGACCGGGTCGGTGGCCGATGTGCGCGCGGCGGTGGATGCGGGCGCCGCTGTGGTGGCCGCCAAGGGCTTACTCACAAACATGGTGGTAATTCCCAACCCGCGGCCCGAGCTACTGAGCGAAATGCGTTAGAAATTCATCTTTTCCGGCAGTTCCGCGGGCACTTCGAATAAGTCCTGGCCGAATAACTCCCTCACCAGTCCGTTCGCATCCGGCACCGTTTCCTGCCCGCCGGCCAGAAACGTAAGCGCCTGCTGCAGCGCGGCCAGTGAGATGATTGCCGCCTGCGGCGGTCCAAGAGGAGACAGGAACACATGCGGGTTCTCCGGCAACCCGGGCACTACAGCCCTGGCGCGATCGGCACGGTAAAGCGATGTCTGCTCGCGAAGGCCGGCCGCGCGGATCAGCGTGGAATTCGACGGATTGGGCACCGTGCGGTCGCCCAGCGCGATCTGGAACAGGATCCGCTTTGCGGCGGCGCCCGGCAGCGGCCGCTGTTTCAGATGCGGCGCAATCACGGCCGGCGCCGACGGGCTCTCAATCCACTCCGCCCTTTCGATGAAATCCTGTAGCTCGGCCGCGCCCGGCACCGAACGGATGCGCACCGGCTCATTTCGCAGCGGCAGATCCTCATCAAATTCCAGCCCCTTGTTCAGCAGCACAGGCTGCCGGTTTCCAAGCGCTGCCGAGAAGATCGAAGAACGGGAACCGGGACTCAAACGCGCCGTCTCAAGAATGAATCCGCCGCCCACGTTCAACACGGCCGCACTGATCTCGGGCGCCAGCGCCGTCACAATCGTCCCGTAAAAGCTGCCCAAAGACATGCCCATGTAGGACATTGCCCGCGGATTCAGATCCGCGCGCCCGTCGCCATCCAGATCCATGCCATCACGAATGGCGTGAATCAACTGCAGGTAGTCCACCGCCGTCTGGCGCAGACAGTCACGCATGCCCAGCGGCGCTCCGGGCAGAATCACCATGCACCCCTCGCTCTCGCCGATTCGCCCGTCGCCCGTCAGATCCACTCCCCGGCCCGGAGAGGGTATCTCCAATGTGGAACCATCGGTCAGCCCCAGCCGCAGACTCGATTCCGGACCGGACCCGTGGCCCACCGCCGTCATCGCCACCACCGCGTAGCCGGCGCTTGCGGCGGCGGACAGCACGGTAGGTATGCCGAAGCGGGAGTCTCCAAACCCGTGTCCGGCAAGAATCACCGGATAGCCATCGGGCGGCGCCGCCTGCCGCGGCAGCCACACGTGGAAGTAGATCTGCTCCTGCCGCAGCGAACGAAAGGATGCGAACGCCACCCGCCCCACGCCAAATTGCGTCAGCAACGAAGCCGGCAGCGGCAGTGTGAAATCTTCGAATCTGTCGCTGCCCGACAACGCCACCTGCTGCCGGAATGTGACGCTCCGCACGCGCGCCACATCCACCACTTCCCGCTGCCGTTCAAATCCCGGCGGCGTTCTGTCCACCACGGCGCTCGCTTCGTCGTACCACTTTGTCGTGTTGAGCGTGGTGAACAGGCTGGCCGACACGATGCGGCCCACCGCGCCCGCGCCGGCCACGGCCGCTGACAGCCGCGCGCAATAGTCGCCGCCCACGCGCCGGTCCAGACACGCCTGATAGCCGAAGTCGCTTTCCACCGGATCGCCAGCGCGATCGCGCACCGCGCTGGTGACCACCACCAGGTAGCGGCTCGATCCCAGCAGCATCTCATCCGGTTTCCCATACGCCGTGTTTGACGCCGGATCGTAGACAAGCTGGTTCAGGGATGTGACGCGGCCGTCCTCATCCAGCCACAGGATGCGGATTCCGCTCCGCAGCGTCTCAGGATTGACCGGACCCGAAAATTTCACGGTCACCCGCCCGTTGGGACTGAAGCCATCCAGTTCATTGATCAACCGGATCTCGCCGCAGTCGCTGGCTCGGGTGGCGCAATCGGGCAGCGGCAGGTTGACCCGCCCTTCGCTGGTCAGGAAGTCGGTGGGGAACGGGCCCACCAGCGGCGTGCGCGGATCGAACTCCACCCGCACGCCGGCGGCGAAGACCTGGAGAGGAAGCAATAGCAACAGTAGGAGGAACATGGCTAAACTTGAAATAGTTCTTATGCGAAAACCACTCATGGCCGGCAATTGGAAAATGTACAAAAACGCCGGCGAAACTTCATCGTACTTCAAAGACTTTCTTCCGCTGGTGGCCACCTCCACACATTGCGAGATCGCCATCTGCCCGCCTTTCGTCAATCTGCCGGCCGCTGTCGCCGCCGCCGGATCCAGCCGCGTGGAAATCGGAGCCCAGAATCTCTTTTGGGGAAAGGAAGGCGCCTTCACCGGCGAAGTCTCCGGTCCCATGCTGGTGGCCGCCGGCTGCAAGTGGGTGATCATCGGCCATTCCGAACGCCGCCAGTATTTCCACGAAACCGAGCAGACGGTGTTGAAACGAACCCAGGCGGCGCTGGAAAACGGCCTGAAACCGATCGTCTGCGTGGGTGAGCTGTTGGCCGATCGCGAGAGCGGAAACACCGAATCCGTGCTGCGCGCGCAGTTTGATGGCGGCATCGCGCCGCTTTCGCCCGAACAGTTCGCCCACGTCACCATTGCCTACGAACCGGTGTGGGCGATCGGCACGGGCAAGACCGCCACCCCGGATATGGCCGCCGACGCCCACCGCTTCATCCGCGGACTGGTGGCGGCAAAGTACGGCGCCGAAGCTGCGCAAAAGGTGCGAATCCTCTATGGCGGCAGCGTCAAGCCCGACAATGTGAAGGGCCTGATGGCGCAGCCGGAGATCGACGGCGCCCTGGTAGGCGGAGCCAGCCTGGATCCAAACTCCTTTGCCAGCATCGTCAACTTCTAGAATCGTTGCCGCGCTGATAGTGGCGTGCGCCTGGGCCCAGGAGCCGCGCCTGCCCCCGGAGTTGGAGGAGTTGGCCGGACTGGGGCGCGCACTGCCGCCCGAATTTGCCGCCGACGTTCTGTTGCAGGTGGCCGGCCGCCTTGGCGCGAAACACCTTACGACAAGGCGGGAACTGTTGGAGGACGCTTTCGTGCTGGCCGGCCGGGCGCGTCTGGCGATGCCGCGAAAGTCCGTGGTCGCAACGGCGCCCGAATCAGCCGAAGCCATCCTCAGCGCCGCCTATTCTCAGGGGCTTGACACTCTGTCGCTGCAGTCGCGCGCTGTGCGCCAGATGCACAGTTTCGATGCGAAGCTCGCCGCCGAATATTTCGCCCGCCTCGCCGATCCTCCGCGTGAGCCGCATACCTGCGCCGATCATATGGTGTGGGATTCGTCGCCCTATTGGGAGGCCGCCGAGGTGGTGGCGCCACCCGCGCTGCGCGCCGTTGTCTCTCCGCTGGAAATCGGGCCCGCGGTGAAGGCGCATAAGGCGCTGAAGCGGTCCGCCAGCCCGGATCTGCTGGCCGCCATTCAGACATTGTCCGGTGATGACCGGGCGTTTGCCCACACCGTCCGCACCGCGCCGCGCGATCTGGAGACTTTGGCCATCGATGTGAAACGCGAAGGAGGCGATCCCGCCCCGATGCTGGAGGCCCTGGCATCCTATCTGCGCCGGCACGTTTCCGGCAGGCGTTGCGCCGACACTCTGGAACATGCCGGCATCGCGGCTCAATCGTTCGCCGGCTACTACAACACCCGCCTGCGCGCCGCCGGCTATCTGTCGGAACATGAGTTGCCGCCGATCCGCGAAGAAGAGATGGCCGCCGGCTCGGCAATTCCCGTCGAAACAACCGAAGCCGCTCCGCCGTGGCTGGAGGAATTCCGCAAACTTCGCGCGGCTGATCCGTCCGCGGCCGCGATGTCGAAACTCTACGAGCAGGAGCCGCTGGTATGGTGGCTGGCGGCGAAGCCGATGCTCGGCACGGACGGCCTCGACCGTTCCTCGAATCTCGTTCTGGCCACTTACGCGCGGTTAAGATGAGCGAGAAGGAGATTTTCGATTTCCACCGGCCAGCCAATCGCATCGTTCCTTTTTTCGCGGCATTCGCGAATCAGGCGGAGGTTCCGAGCGGTGGTTTCCGGCTCCCACGATTCACGGACGGCGGCAAGCGCGTCGGCAAGGGCTGCCTCGGCCCGGCCCTGGTCTTTAGCCAGCACCGCCAATTCCAGCCGCGTGGCGAAGTCCCAATAGTCAGGCGCGCCGGTGGCGATCTTACGTTCCACGGCGTAGGCCACCACGGGAAGCAGTTGCTCCCGGCGCGGATCCGGCGGCTCCCGCAATTCCATCAGCGTCACCGCGTTGATCCCGGGATAGGCATCGCGCCAGTCCGCCTCAAAGCCTTTCAGGTACGCGTCGATCGCCTTGTTCAGCAGCCCGCGGGCCAGCAGGTTTTCGCCCCGTTTGCGCGCCTCATCCCAGCGGTCCTTGTAAACCCGGCCGAGGATTCCATAGGTTTCGCTGCTTGGCCCCCGGCGGGACAGCAGTTCGAGCAGCACGCGCTCGGCTTCCTCGCCGCGGTTCGCCCGGTTCAACGCAAGCGCCAGTTGTTCCCGCACCATCACGGTGGCCGACAACGGGCCGGGCATCTTTCCGGCGAGGGCAATCATGTCATCCCACGCCTTCACCGCGCGATAGGAAAGGTAGAGATCGATCACCACCCCGGCTTCCACGTCGTTCAGGTCGCCGAGTCCGCTTTCGATCGCCCGCAGAGCCGCCACGCCATCCTTGCGGGCCCCTGCAAGCTGCGCCTTGACGCCGGCCGAATACTGCGCCCGCGAGCGGAACACGTCGGTCTTGGTGTGGTCAATGTCGGGATAGTCGTCCAGGAGTTGATAGATTGGGCTGTCGGTTTTGCTCTCCCGATGCTCGGCCGTCAACTTGAGCGCATCCCGCAAACGGCCGGCAAGCAGCGTCGCGGCCGATGCGGCATCGGCTGGCGTGCCGTCCGGCGTCAACTGATACGGCATCGCGCGCAGGGGCGCGACATCGAACGGCAGCCGTCCGCCTTCGGCAAACAGGAGGATGGTACTCCAGGGCCGGGCGGCATGGCGCACGCCCAGTTCATAGAATACGTTCGCGTTCGCGGTGGTAAGGTCCGCCACCGCATATTCGCAGAGGATCAGGCGCTCAAACATCGGCTTGTGGATGATGCCGCCGCCCTGCTCTTCATCGGCGCGCAAGGCTTCCAATCCGGCCGCCTCGATGGCCGGAGCGATCAGGCTTTTGTACACAGCGTCAAAATCGATCATCATGCCGGTGGAGTCCGGCTTCTTTCCGAATGGCATCAGGACAAAACAGAGTGGCGGGGCCATGGCGTGATCTCCTTAAGACGTTCTGGCACGCCATCATAACAGGCGGCATAGGACCTGCGGGGGATACACATTACCGGACCGGTACGAAAAAATGCTTATCATATTGGATGCCGGTATTGAGTTTCGACCAGAGCCCCCGGTCCCAATGGCCCCAGCACCTAAGCTGAAGTCACGCTACGAGATCAAGGAACGCCTGCCCAAGCAGGGCGCGATGGGCGTTGTGTACAAGGCCTGGGATCTGGAGTTGAAGCGCTTCGTGGCCATCAAGACGATAGGCGACGCGCGCAACCGCACGGCTGTCGACCACTTCCGCCAGGAGTGCGGCGTCCTCGCCAGCATCAACCACGCCAACATCGTGGATATCTACGACATCGGCGAAATGGAAGATGCCGGCCACCAGAAGCCGTTCTTCGTGATGCCCTTTCTGCCCGGCCAGACGCTGGAGCAACTCATGTCCGGACAGGCGCTGAACACCGACCGGGCGGTGGAGATTATCTGCCAGGTCTGCCGCGGCCTGCAGGCAGCCCATGAGCGCGGCGTGGTGCACCGCGATCTGAAACCGAGCAACATATTCGTCGACGACGGCGGATCGGTGAAGATCATCGATTTCGGCATCGCACATCTGGTGGACAACAGCGCCAGCATAGGGTTAAAGGGCACGCTGCTCTACATGTCCCCCGAGCAGATCCAGCTAAAGCCGCTGACAGCGCCCTCCGACATCTTCTCCCTCGCCGTGGTCACCTACGAAGCGCTGACCGGACGCAGGCCCTTCGATGGAGCGACGCAGGAAGAAATCGCCTACCGCATCCTGCACCATGTTCCGCCGCCGGCTTCGGACCTCAATCCGGCCGTCAGCAGCACGCTCAGCCAGGTGATTCACGCCGCCATGGCCAAGCAGGGCCGCCATCGATTCCCAAGCGCCAGCGATTTTGCCGACGCGCTGCAAAAGGCGCTGCACAACCGGCCCATTGACCGCTTCGATCCCAAGCGCGTGGAGCCGCGCATCCGCAAGGCGCAGCAGGCGCTTTCGGAATCACAGTATGAATTCGCCTCCGACCTGGTGAGCGAGCTCGAATCAGAGGGCCATCTCCATTCGGAAATCCGTGTTCTGCGCGGCCAGATTGACCAGGCCCTTCGCGAACGCGGCTTTCGCGAACACCTTACCAACGCCAGACGCTTTTTCGACGCCGAAGAATACCCGCTGGCGATGCAGAAGATCCAGGCTGTGCTCGACCAGCAGCCAGACCACCCCGAAGCGCGCGCGCTCAGCTTCCAGGTGGAAGAGAAGTGGAATGCCCAGCAGCGCGCCGAATGGCTGCGGCTGGCGCGGGAGCACATGGAAAACCAGTCGTTCCCGCAGGCAAGGCAGGCTCTGGATAACGCGCTGAAACTGCGTCCCACCGACACCCAGGCCCTTCAGTTGCTGTCCACCGTATCCCGCTCGGAAGAGCATTTCCTGCGCGCCCGCCGCGAAAGCGCCGAGCTTTTTCAGGCTGCCCGGGACGCCTTCGCGCGCGGGGAAATCAGCAGCGCGCTCTACAAAGCCGAACAGGTGGTAGAGCAGGACCGGCTGATGCCGGACAAAGCATCCCCCGATCTCGGCCAGGCGCATCTGAGCTTCTATAACCAGGTTCGCTCGGAGCACCTCTCGCTGCGCAACGGCCTGGAAGAGGGAAACCGGCTGCTGGCCAATCAGGATTTTCAGGCCGCTTTGTCGCTATGCGACAGTTTCCTGGCCCGCTATCCGCAGGATCCGCAGTTCCGCGCTCTGCGCATCGACATCGATCAGAAGCAGCGCCAACAGCTTTCCGCCCTCATCGCGCGGATCGACCGGGATCTCGACTCAGAGCCCGACCTGAACCGCCGCGTGACAATTCTGGAGGAGGCGCTCAAGCAATGGCCGCGCGAGGAACACTTCAAGCGGGCGCTGCAGGCGGCCGTCGACAAGCGCGACCTGGTGCAGTCCATCGCCAAGAAAGCGCTCAACCTGGAAGAGCGGGGCCAGTTCTCAGAGGCGATCAGCCAATGGGAGACGCTGCGCACCATTTATCCGGGGTATCCGGGTCTGGATCTGGAAATCGACCGCGTGGCGAAACGCCGGGAGCAGCAGGCTCGTGCCGATGCCAAGTCGCGCGTGCTGGCCCAGGTGGAGCGGCTGTTGGAGTTGGGCAATTACTCCGATGCGATCCAGGCGGCAGAGGCGGCGTTGAACGATTTCCGCGGCGACGCCGAACTTAGCGCTGTCGCCGAAGCGGCCCGTGATCGCCGGCGCAAAGCCGATGAAGCCAGCCTGCTGCTGGAAGAAGGCCAGCGGCTGTTCTCCAGGGGACAGCAGGAAGAAGGGCTTGAGCGGCTGGGACAGGCCTTCGAACTGGACAAGCGAAGCATGGTGATTCGCGCGGTTCTGGTCGATTCGATGGTGAAGCGCGCCACCGCGCTGCAGGAGTCCGACCTCGCGCAGGCCTCCGTTCTGCTGCGCAACGCGCTGGAACTGGATCCATCCAACGCCGCCGCGCGAAACCTTCGGACGCTGCTGGCAGATCGCCAAAGGCAGAGTGAAGTCGGCAACTCCCTTGCCCGCGCACGTTCCCTTCGCGAGCAGGGTGACCGGCAGGCCGCGCGCCAGGAGGTGGCCACCACTCTTTCCACCTATCCCGGTGAGCCCCGCCTCACGCAATTTCTCAGCGGCATCGATAAGGAGATTGAGGAAGCGGCCACGGCGCTGCTTCCGCCACCTGCGCCCGCCGTTTCTCCGTTGAGCGCAGGCCCGGCCTCCAGGCCTCCCCAGAGCCCCGCTCCGCTGCGCATCGGACCGAAACAATGGTTTCTGGGCGTGGCCTTCGGCCTGCTTGCCGCCCTGCTGCTCAGCGTGCTGCTGTGGTGGAGGCCGTCAACGCCAAGCGTTGAACCGTCCGCGCCCGCGGCTGTGGCGCTCCGCGTGGAAACCAGCCCTCCGGCGCGCGTTTTTGTCGACGGCAATCCGATGGAAGGCGACACGATCAACCTCGCGCCAAGGGATCAGCCCTACTCCATCGATGCACGCCTGTTGGGCTATCGCAATGCGCTCCCGGCTTCGGTGACCGTGACGAAGTCCACCAGAACCCTGGATCCGATTCGACTGGTGCTGGAGCCGCTGCCCACCAGCCTGCTAATTGTTTCGGCCATGAACGCCCGTTTGAACGGACAGCCGGTTGCGCTCACCGAACCGGTGGTGCTGGCGCCGGGCAGTCACAAAATCGAGCTCCTGGCCGCTACCGGGTCGGCGCTCTCCTTCGATGTGGATGCACAGGCCGGGCGTCTTCCCGTCATTTCCAATCTCACGGCCAAAACGCTGGCGCTCGCCAGCGTGGTGACCACCTTCGGCAGCGAAGGCCGCATCTATGTACGGCCGGCGCCGCAGTCCGTCGCGCTCGATGGCGGCGAATCGAAGACCGTCCCGGAAGACGGTCTGGGCCTCGAAAATCTGGCGCCCGCCGATCATACTCTGGTCTTCGGCAACGCGAACCCGCAGGTCATCGCCGTAAGCGATGCGCCGGCCATCTTTGTCCACTCCTCGGCGGGTGAGATCGAAACCGGCTTCCTCACGCTGGCCATCCCGCAGGAAGGCGCCAAAGTGCTGCTGCAGGGACCGGTGAGCAGACAGGCGCAGGTCAAGGGCGGCAGGGTCAGCATGTCGGGCCTCAAGCCGGGCGAATACTCTTTGACCATCACCGCCGAGGGACATCAACCCCTGTCCGACAGGATCACCATCGAGAAGGGAAAGCAGGCCGCGCGGCAATATCAGCTCATCGCGGTGGAACGCCCAACCGGGCTGTCGCTGGCCGGTCTGCCCGCCGGCGCCGAGGTGATCATCAATGACCAACCCGCCGGTACGGCTTCCGCCGAGGGCACGCTTTCGCTGCCGTCAATCGGACCCGGCCGGAAGACGATCGTACTCCGGCATCCGCGCCACGAGACGAAGACCTTCGTGCAGGACCTCTCGGTGGGAGACAACCTGCAATTGGGCCCGGACAAGACACGCATGGCCGCCTTCGGATCGATCCGCATCAGCAACGCGCCGGCCGGCAGCCGGATTTCCTATCGTCAGAAAGGCGGAAGCGGTCCGTATCAGGAAGCGCGGGAAAATCCCTTCTACGTGCGGCAGGGCGAGTACGATGTATTGATTCGCGCCGATAAGTTCCAGGATGGGCACGTTCTTATTACCGTCTATCCCGGCAAGCCGTCGGAGTCCGCGGTGAACCTGGTGGCGATTGCCGCGCCTGCCCCGCAACCCGTTGCCGTGCGGCTCACCATTGAGGACTTCGAGGGGAAGGTCAACGCCGATAAGAGTGGCTGGCGCATCGCCAATAATGCCAAGCTGAAACGCACTCTTGAAACCGGCACCCTGCAATTCGCCGCTCAACTTCGTGGCTGGCCGCGCAAGGACGCAAAATGGTCGCTACGCTCCGCCTCCGGCGGCCAATGTACGGAGTTTGAGCTGACATCGAAACAGTTCGGATCCGGCCCATGTACCCGCGAGGGTAAGAAGATGACGAACCATGGCCTGGGTGAAGCCTCATCCTACAGAATCGTCATTCAACTGCTGCCCGGTGGCGTTACCCACCAGATCGCCGCTGGAGACACCAGCGCGGCGAAGCAAGTGGACTCCCGCCCCGCGCCCGCCGGCGGAAGTGAATTCCGTCTGGTGGACCTGGGCGTCCGTAACTTCGATTTTAACGGTCAGGTGAAGTAGTCAGCGGCTCCCGCACTTCGATCACCCGGTCCACATCTCTTGCGTCAACGGCCTGCTTCTCGCCGGTTGGCCAGGTGATCTCCACGCCAAGCGCCTTTTCGCTTCGCCCCAGCCCAAAATGTACGCCCTGGTGCGACGAGGATGCATAGCCAACCGCGCTGGTCATGAGGTTACTCTGCTCCCCGATCCGCACCACCGCGCCGATGCCGCCGCGGTTCGATCGTGTTCCTTCCAGCTTCAACCGGATCCAGTGATTGCCGGTGACAGTGACGTTGCGCCACAGTTCGGCGGGCTCGCCCAGCGCGGTCACCACCGCGTCCATGTTGCCGTCGTTGTCGAAATCGGCGAAGGCCGCGCCCCGGTGCGCGGCCGGTTTCCGGAAGGCTTCACCGGCCTGCGCCGATACATCCACGAACCTCCCGCCGGCGTTCAGGAACAGGCTGTTCGGCAGCTTGTAAGTGGCGTTCGAGAAGAGTTCGATATTGTCGGTGACGTGCGCGTTCGCCGTGAAGATATCCTTCCACCCGTCGTTATTGAAGTCGGCGAGGCCGATGCTCCACCCCCCGCGAGACGCGCTTAACATACCCAGGCCGCTGGGATAGGTCATGTCGCGGAAGAAGCCCCTGCCCTGATTGCGGAACAGGGGAAAGGTCTCGCCGGGAAGCGCGCTGAAAATCACGTCGGGACGGCCGTCGTTATCGTAGTCGCGGAAGTCGGCGCCCATGCCCGAAAGCGGCTTGCCGTCGTCGTTCAGCGCCACGCCGGCCGCCAGGGCTGTTTCCTCGAAACGCCCGTTGCCCTGGTTGCGGAACAGGAAGTTCGGCATGGTGTCGTTGGTAACGAAGACGTCCGGCCACCCGTCGTTGTCGTAGTCGGCGATGGCGACGCTCATGCCCTTGCCAAGATGCGCGCCGATGCCGCTGGTCCGCGATACATCCTCGAACGTGCCATCCCCGCGATTCCGGTAAAGCGCATTCGGAAGCGGATCGAAGCGGCCGGGGTGGCAGTAGACGCGCACATCCGCCGCCCGGTCACCGCAGTATGGGTTCCTATCCGCGCTCCAATCGAGATAGTTCACCACAAACAGATCCACAAGGCCGTCACGGTCATAGTCCAGCCACGCCGCGGCCACCGCCCAGTATGGGCTTCGGATTCCCGCTTTGGCCGTCACATCTACA
>JANRLE010000126.1:0-9448 GCA_033762895.1 Bryobacteraceae bacterium
AGTGGGCGCAGGTGATGGCGGCGCTGAAAACGGTGGGCTACCGCGGGTTCGTTTCCCCGGAATTGGGCCACCGCCCGGAGGACCCGGACAGGCTGATGAAGGTTTCAAAGGCCCTGGATACGATTCTGGCAATGGCGTGAAAACGATTCTGCTATCAGCACTGGCGGTAACATTCGGCGATGTGTCTCCGATTCTCCAGAAGCATTGCGTATCGTGTCACCGGGCGGGTGAGATCGGGCCGATGCCGCTGACAACCTACGCCGAGGCGCGGCCCTGGGCGAAGGCGATGCGGGAGGCGGTGCTGAGGCGGCGCATGCCGCCCTGGTTTTCCGCGCAGGCGTCGGCGCCCCTGGCCAATGATCCGCGATTGAGCGAGGCGGATATCGACGTGATCGCCCGTTGGGCCCTGGAAGGCGCGAAAAAGGGCACGGGCGGTTCGGTAGCAGTGGAACTGCCGCCGGCCTTCCGGCCGGATGTGGTGCTCACCATGCCGCAGGCGATTCGCGTACCGGCGCGCGAAGAGTTGGAGTATCAGTTAGTCACGCTTCCGCTGAACTTAGCCGAAGACCGGTGGGTGAGGGCGGCGGAAATACGGCCGGGTGTGCGGCGAGTGGTACACCACGTAGTGGCGTATGTGCAGGAGCACGGAAAGCCACTATTTCACAATGGCGTAACGAAGGCCGATATTCTGGCGATCTACGCGCCGGGACAGCCGCCGATGTCGTGTCTGCCGGGGATGGCGAAGAAGATCCCGGCGGGCGCCGATCTGGTTCTGCAGATTCACTATACGCCGGACGGGAAGGAGGCGCGGGACCGCACGTCGATCGGCATTGTGTGGGCGCGGGAGGCGCCGGAAAAGCGGGTGTTGACGCTGCAGATCGCCACCACCGATTTCCTCATCCCGCCGGGCGAAAAGAATCATCGGGTAACGGCTTCGGGAACGCTGCCAAACGACGCGCTGCTGCTTTCGATGTTTCCGCACATGCACCTGCGCGGGAAAGCATTCGAGTATGCGATCGTCGAACCGGGAGGACGCATGGAGACGCTGCTGCGCGTGGCGCCCTACAACTTCAACTGGCAGCTTGACTACCGGCTGGAGCGGCCGCGCCTGTTACCGAAGGGGACGCGGCTGCGATGCACGGCCTGGTACGATAACTCGGCGAACAACCCGCGGAATCCCGATCCGGCGGTTGAAGTTACTTATGGGGAACAGAGCCGGGAGGAGATGATGGTGGGGTTCTTCGATGTGGCCGTGCCCGCGCAGCTTGACAAGGAGTCGTTCTTTCAGCGGTAGCGGGCTATAATCGGGCCATGTTTCCGGGATTGGTACTTGCTGTAACGGCGCTCGCTTCGGGCGCTGATGCCAACTGGCCGCAATTCCGCGGGGTTGGCGCATCCGGCATCGGCACGGGTAATCCGCCGGTAGAATGGGACGGGGAATCGGGGCGCAACGTCCTTTGGAAGGCGCCGATTCCCGGCCTGGGTTATTCCAGTCCTGTCGTCTGGGGCGGACGAGTGTTTCTCACCACCTCGGTTCCCGCATCGGGGCAGGCGGCGCGGACGCGGTTGGGCCTGTATGGCGACATCGCGCCGGTGGAAGGAGAAGGGCCGCAGGAGTTCCGGCTCTACTGCCTGGACCGCAAGTCAGGCAAGGTGTTGTGGCAGCGGACGGCGGCGTCGGGAACACCAAAGGTGAAACGCCATCCCAAATCGAGCCACGCGAATCCGACGCCGGCCACCGATGGTACACACGTGGCGGCGTTTTTCGGCTCCGAGGGGCTGTTCACTTATGACCTGGACGGAAAGCTGCTTTGGAAGAAGGACTTTGGCGTATTGGACGCGGGTTACTTTCAGGCTCCGGCGGCGCAGTGGGGCTTCGCCAGTTCGCCCGTGATTCACGAAGGTGTGCTGCTGGTGCAGGCCGATGTGCAGAAGAATTCGTTCCTGGCCGCACTGGACGTGCGGACGGGGAAAGAACTGTGGCGGACGGCGCGGAACGACGTCCCGACGTTCAGCACGCCGGCGGTGGCGGCGGATGCGAAGGGCGGCAAGCAGGTGGTGGTGAACGGCTGGAAGCATATCGGCGGCTATGACCTGAAAACGGGCAGGGAGTTGTGGAAGATGGCGGGGACGGGTGACATCCCGGTGCCCACTCCCGTGGTTGGCGAAGGACTGGTGATCATTACAAGCGCGCATGGCGGCGGGCGGCCGATTTACGCGATGCGGGCAGGCTCGGGCGAGATCGCCTGGAAGCACGACCGGGCCGGGAATTACATGCAGACTCCGCTGCTTGAGGGCGGGCTGGGTTACTTCTGTTATGACAATGGAGTCCTGAGCGTCTATCAGCTCGCGACGGGCGAGCGGCTATACCAGCAGCGGCTGGGGGCGGGATCGAGTGGATTTACCAGCTCACCGGTGGCGGCGGGCGGGCGGCTGTATCTCACCAGCGAGGATGGACGGACTTACGTGGTGGGACTGGGGCGGGAGTACAAGTTACTAAAGGAGAACGAACTGGGCGAACAGGTGATGGCGAGCCCGGCGGTGTCGGACGGCGTCCTGTTTGTGCGGGGACGGGATCACCTGTTCGCGATCGGCGCGAAGTAGCGGGTTATTTCAACACGCGCACGCGGTGCGCTTCGCTGTCACCGACGTAAATAATGCCCTTTTTGTCGACATAGACGCCGTGAGGCCGGGCGGTCTTGCATTCGAGCGGGCTCGATTCCGGCCCATCGCCGCGCTGCCCGTTGCCCACCACCGTGGTGATCACGCCGGACTTCAGATCGATGCGGCGGATGGTGTGGCTTTCGGTATCGGCGATGTAGACGCTGTCGTCCGGCGCCCAGGCGATGCCTTTGGGGCCGGAGAGCGCTGCTTTTCGCGCATCGCCGCCATCGCCGGTATAGCCTTTCTCGCCGGTGCCCGCGACGTGGTAGATACGTTCGGTTTTCGGATCGATGCGGTAGACGGCGTTGCCCTCGCGCAGGGCGAGGTAGAGGTTGCCTTTACGGTCCAGGTCAATGGCGCGCGGGCCGTTGACGGAAGTGCCGGCGATGGGGGCTCCGTCGGGCGTTGGTTTGCGTTCGCCGTTGCCGAGGTAAGTCTCGATGATTCCGGTTTTCGGATCGAGGCGCCGCACGCGATGATTGCCGATGTCGCAGATCAGCAGACGGCCCTGAGGGTCGAAGGCGATGCTGTGGGGCTGGCGGAATTGCGCCTTCACACCGGGTCCGCCATCGCCTGAAAAGCCGGGTTCGCCGGTACCGGCCACAGTGGTGATGATTTTCGTCTTCGCATCCACGCGCCGCACAATATGGCTCTTCATCTCGACGAAGTACATGTTGCCGGCCTTGTCGAAGCGGATCTCATAAGGCTCATTCAGCGAGGCGGCGGTGGCGGGGCCGCCGTCGCCCGAATAGCCCTGCTTGCCGTTGCCGGCCACGGTGCTGATCTTACCGGTCTTCAGATCGATGCGGCGGATGACGTGGTTGCCGATTTCGCAGACATAGAGCGCGCCGTCGGGCCCCACCACCAGTCCGTATGGGTTGTTGATCTGGGCGGCGGCGCCGGGGCCGCCATCGCCGGAGTATCCGGCCTTCCCGGTGCCGGCCACGGTGCGGATCGTCGCGGCCTGTAAAGCTGAGGCGGCAAGGACAGTAACAAGTAACAGCGTTCTCATAAATTCTCCTTCAGTTCGATGGGCCGCAGATTGCCCATCAGCTTGTGTACCACCAGCACGGCGATGAGATGCATCCAGCCCATGGTCAAAATCAGCGGCGTGTATCCGAAATGGGTGACGACGAAGCCGGCCAGCGCGCCGGAGAAGAGGGTTCCGCCGAGGCCGCCGAACGAACCGCCGATGCCGATGGCCGATGCCACGGCGCGTTTCGGGAAGACGTCCGAAATGGTAGTGTACAGGTTCGCGGAGAGGCCCTGGTGGGCGGCGGTGGCGATGCTGATGAGGCCCACGGCGACAACGGTGCTTTCGGCCAGGGCGGCCAGTGAGGCGATGGGCATGAGGGCGGCGCAAACCAGCAACGATGTCTTTCGGGCCTTGGCATGATCCCAGCCGCGGCGGATGAGAAAGCTGGTGAGCCAGCCTCCACCTACGCTGCCAAAATCGGCCATCAGGTAAACGACGGGCAGCGCCCAGCCAATCGACTTCAAATCCAACTTACGCACATCGTAAAGATAGGGTGGCAGCCAATAAAGATAGAACCACCAGACCGGATCGGTGAGGAACTTGGCGATGGCAAATCCCCAGGTCTCGCGGTGTTTCAGACATTCGGTCCAGCCGATTTTACGTTCGGTCTCCGGCGCATCGCTGCGGATATAGGCCAACTCGGCTTTGTTGACGGCCGGGTGTACTTCCGGATCGCGCTGCGTCATCCACCAGATGCCCAGCCAGAAGAAGCCGGAGGCGGCGGTGACAAAAAAGCAGGCCTGCCAGGTGATCCCCATGTCGGTGAGCATCCAGGCGAACAGCGGAGGGCCGATCATGGAGGCGACGTTGCTTCCCGCGTTGAAGATGCCGGTGGCAAAGGCTCGGTCGCGCTTGGGGAACCATTCGGCCACGGCCTTGATGGCGGCGGGGAAGTTGCCGGCCTCCCCCAAACCGAGCATGGCTCGCCAGACGCCAAGGCTGAAGGCGCTGCGCGCGGTGGCGTGCATGGCGGCGGCCAGTGACCAGAAGCCGATGGAAACCGCGTAGCCCACGCGGGTGCCGTAGCGATCCACCAGTTTGCCCATGAACAGAAAGCCGATGGTGTAGGCGAACTGGAAGGCGCTGTTGAGATTGCCGTAGGTCTGATCGGTGAGTTTCAGGTCCTCGCGAATGACCGGGATGAGTACGGAAAAGACGATACGGTCCAGGTAGTTGATGGTTGTGGCGAAGAACACCATCCCGAGCACCCACCAGCGCACCCGGGTCATCGGAGACGGGGCGGCGGCGGGCGGGCCAGCGGACACAGGATTAGAAGGCACTCATGCGATTATATGCGACGCGGCTGGATGGTCACGACATTTGGCGGGGCCGCGCGCTCCCGGCGGGCATTGGCGCGATTTTGAGACGCGCGGAGAATGGCGGCGATGGGTAGAAGTCCCGCGATGCGATAGTTGCCAACGGCGGCCAGCCCCATGGATGCGTAGCAGCCGCACTGCGCACAGTCCGGGTCGCCGCCTAACTGGCAGGGCGTGACCGGAGTATGAAGGTCCGCTGAGACCGTCCGGGTGGTCTGCGCGAAGATACACTCTTCGGGCGATGCGGGGGGCGAGGCAAACTCGCGTTCCACACGGTCACTGAGGTCGAGTTCCGGGTAACGGCGGCGCAGGGCGGGCAGTTCCTGAATGAAGCGCTGGCGATCAGCGGCGGTCAGCATTTCCGCAAGGGAAGCGCCTCGTTGCGGAGTGAACAGGCTGAACCAGACGCGCTTCACTTCTTTGCGGGGCGCCCAGAACGCGAGAAACTCATCCAGATATCCCGGGCGGCGCATCATCGGGCCGGTAACCGTGCAGTGGATGGTAACCTTCTGGCCCTGGATGTGTTTGAGAATCCTGCTGTAGATGGCCGGGGAACGGCGGGCGTCATGGTCGGCCATCAGCCCGTCCACCGACACTGCGAGATCGAAGTTGCGGAACAGGGCCCAATGGGACGGGATGGGGCGCACGGCGCTGGTGACCAGGCGAATGTGGATTCCGCGGCCAAGCAACAGGGGGATGATGGTGTTCAACTCGCGGTAGCGGACCAGCGGCTCACCGCCCACGAAGGAGACATGCAGCGGGTTGTGCTCATTAACCAGCAGCAGCACGCGGCGGATCAGTTCCGGTCCCTGATAGTCGGACAACTCGCGCAGTGTGCCGTTGCCGCCGAGATGATTGCTGTCGTAGGCGTAGCAGCCCGGGCAGGAGAGCGGGCATTCACGGGTGATTTCGATGGCAAGTGATGGCCGGCGGCCAGCCAGAATGACACGCCAGGCACGCAGCAGGTCTATGGCATTCATGCCGGATGCCATTAGCAAATGCCTGGCCACAGACGAACATCGCGTATTTTCAATTACATACGATAGATATGGGACAGGAAATAGCTACCCGCCGCGGTCAATGTTACCAGGCGCGATCCGAAGTGCGGAGATTATCGATGACCGCGCGCGTGTATTATAGTGGGACCGGCGTGTGACCGGCGCGGTTCAAGCCGATCCCTGTCTGATCGATCTCCACACCCGCAACCCCCTGACCGGATCCGGAGCAGTGCATGCAGACAGCGGCTATCAGCTATCGAGTGGCGGACTTCCTACAGAAGTTTCCGCCGTTTCAGAGCATGGAAGAAGAAGACCTTGTGGCCCTGGCCGGCCGCGGGCGGGTAAAGTTCCACGAAAGCGACGAGTTCGTCTATTGGCAGGGGAATCCGGCCGGCCCGCACGTTTTCGTCGTGCAGCAGGGCACCCTGCGGCTGGTGGAGGAGGCGGGAGGAAAAGAGCGGCTCTGCGACATCAGGGGAGCGGGGGACCTACTGGGGATCGATTCGTTTCTGGACGATGGGGAAGAGGGCGGCTGTTACCGCCAGTCGGCCAAGACCGCCAGCGACGTGATCCTCTATGCGCTGCCGCGGAACGAGTTCGCGGCGTTACTTGCCAGGTATCCGGAGGCCGCGCGCTACCTCAAGATACACGGATCAGTTAGTCCGGATTTCGCCGGGCTGGAGGAAACCAGGCCGCTGAGCGAGTCCCCTTTGTTCGACGCGGTGCGGGGGCGGGAGGCGGTAACCTGCGGCGTCCGCGATCCGGTTTCAAAGGTGGCCGCGCTGCTTCGGGACCACGCGGTTGAGGCCATCGCGGTATTGGAGGAGACGGGGCGGATTGCGGGCGTGATTAGCCGCGATCAGATCCTGGAATGGGCAGCGGGCGGCATGGCTGGCACAACCGCGGCGCAGATCATGGCGCCAGTGGGAACCGTGCCGGTATCGGCGGCGCTGAGTGACGGCGTGCTGGCGATGAGCCGGACGGGAAACGTGGTGGCTCTGACGGAGGACGGGACGGCTTCGGGCGAACTGTCGGGGCTGGTCACCACAACAGACTTACACTTCTGCTTTGGAGACCGGCCCGGGGACATCCTGAACTGTGCCAGCCGGGCGCGGAATACGGACGGGCTCAGGGAGGCGAACTTTCGCGCACGGGCGTTCTTCCGCTCGCAACTGGGCGGCGCGGGAGCTACGGAGTGGCTGGCGGAGCTGGCGTCCATCATTGACTGCCGGATTGTGCGGCGGCTGATCACGCTCGAAGGGGGCGAAGGGGCGGGGTGCTGGTTTTTCCACGGCGCTGCTGGCCGCAGGGAGCAGATCACGGCGGCCGCACCGCCCCTGGCGCTGATTGCGGCCGATGACGGCGTCCCACCGGTGTTCGGCCGCGTGATGGCCGCGCTGGGCGAGTGCGGATATTTACCGGGGCCGGGCGGCGGGGAGGCTGCCGGGCTGCAGGAGTGGACCACGCGTTTCGCCAACTGGATCGCCGATCCCATTCCACACGAAATTTCAGAACGGCGGGCGCTGTTTGACCAGTTACCGGTGGCCGGCGACCGCTCATTGTGGCTGGAGTTGTGGAAGAGGATCGAATCCGCCGTCGCCTCCGATGCGGTATTCGTCCGGCTGCTGGCTCATGATTCCTTGAGCACCTTGCCCCCGCTGACGTTTTTCCGCGGCTTTGTAGTGGATTTCGCCGGCCGGGAACATGAGCAGTTCGAATTGGAGAAGCACATGCTGACGCCGATCGCCGATTGCGCGCGGGTGTTCGGCCTTGCGGCTGGAAAGGGCGCCGGGAGTTCGACAAGGGAGCGGCTGGCGGTGGCCCGGGCGCGACACCCGGATCGCGAGGCGGTTTTCCGGGAAGCGGCATGGACGCTACAGTTGGCGCTTCAGATCCAGTCCCGGGAAGGAGTGCGGCACGGCAACACGGGCGGCCAGGTTCGCGCCTCCACGCTCAGCCGCTATGAGCAGCAGCTTCTCAAGCGCGGGTTTGACAGCATCGGGCGGCTGTTGGAGTTTGCCGAGGGCAGTTATGGCTTGGGATTCTGAGACGCCGGCGGGCGAGGTGAGGTTCGTGGTGGTGGATTCGGAAACCACCGGGCTGGACCCGCGCAAGGACGGTGTGGTGACCATTGGTGGGGTGGCGGTGCGCGGGGGCGAGATCCTGCTGGAGGACAGCTTCTCGATATTGGTGCGCCAGCAATACAACAGCAGCGCGGTGACGGTGCATGGCGTGACACGGGATGAGAGCCTGGCGGGCGTGGAGGAAGGGGAAGCGCTGGCGCGGCTGCGGGAATGGCTGGGCGATGGCGTGATTGTGGGCCATCACATCGGCCACGACATCGCCACCTTCAACACAGGCTTCCGGAAACACTTCGGCATCACTCTGGGTAATCTCTCGCTGGACACGATGGATCTGACGCTGCACCTGGAGAAAGACGGAGCGTTTGGAGGGGAAGAGGCGATCCGCAATTTTTCGCTCGACGCATTGTGTACAAGATTCGGCGTCACACCCTATGACCGGCATACGGCGGCGGGCGATGCATTCCTGACGGCGCTGGTGTTCCTGCGTCTTCTGCGGATTGCCCAAAAGTGCGGGCGCACTACTCTGGGACGCCTGGTAGAACCGTTTCCGCACGATTGAGGGTTGGGTGATTTAGAATGACAATTTGTACAAAGGCCTTTCCGTCACCGTCGTCATCCCCTGCCTGAACGAAGAACAGGGCATTGAGCAAGTGTTGAGCCGCATGCCGGAATTCGTCGATCAGGTAATCGTGGTCGATAACGGATCCACCGACCGGACGGCGGAGGTGGCACGGGGATTCGGCGCATTGGTGATCCGCGAAGATGTGCGTGGCTATGGACGCAGCTACAAGCGGGGCTTCGCGGCGGCCACCGGCGACGTCATCGTTACCCTGGACGGCGACCATTCCTACCCGGTGGATGCGCTCTCCTATCTGCTGGAGGCGTTCCAGCATCTGGAAGCCGATTTCCTGAACGCCTCCCGCTTTCCGGTGCGGGACCGGCGTGCGATGAGCTTCAAGCACAAGTTCGGGAACTTCGTGCTGTCGGTGGCGATGTCGCTGCTTTACTTCCGCTGGGTGCGTGATTCGCAGTCCGGCATGTGGGTTTTCCGCCGGAAGATCCTGGAAGGCATGAAGCTGGAGTCCGACAGCATGGCGTTCAGCGAGGAGATCAAGATTGAGGCTCTGAAGCGGGCCGATGTGCGATTTCAGGAGATCTCGATCCAGTATTCGTCGCGGCTTGGGGAGATCAAGCTCAATCCATGGCGAGACGGCTTCTACAACCTCTGGTTTCTGCTGAAGAAGCGGTTCTCGTGAGGGTGACGGCCGTGATCCCGAACTGGAACCGGCAGGAGGATCTCGCCCGTGTGCTGGGGGATCTGCGGGCGCAGTCGCACCGTTTAGAAGAAGT
>JANRLE010000127.1:0-11888 GCA_033762895.1 Bryobacteraceae bacterium
CATCCTTGCGGCAGAAGAACGTCGTCGGAAAGTCTTCCTTTGTCAACCACGATAACGCCACGGGAGAATGGGTAGTGGCAAAGACCTGGACGTTCTGCTGCCCCGCCTGCGTGCGAAGGAGTTCCATCAACAGGCGCAGGCGATCCGCATGGATGCCGTTCTCGATCTCCTCAATCAGCAGACGGCCAGGCATATCCGGCTGAAAGAACGCCGCGGCGATGGCGGCAAACCGCAGTGTGCCGTCGGACAGCACCGGCGCAGGGAAGTCCACCCCGTCGCGGCGAAGGGCGAACAATGGTTCGCCGAGAGCGCCGTGCAGAATCCGGATTTCACCCATCTCTTGTGGAGTTAGCTTCTTGAGCCACGCAGGGTAGGCGGTCCGAGTACCGTCGTTGTGGAGGATTGCGTCTACGACTGCTGCAAAGTTCTCGCCGCGTTCGCCCATTCGCAGAGCTCTCGGGGCCGCGTACTCGCGGAGGACTGCCGGAGAAGGGTCCAAACGCTGAGAATCCGAGAGGACCCTTGCGCACTCCAGAGCGTATTCCGAATGCTTCGGCTGGCACCAAGGCTTCTTTGGAAGTTGGAGGAGTCCGGGCCGGTGCTTCTCAAGAAGTTCCTTGGGCGGCTGGCCGCGCTTCCCGTGGTAGTAGCGAATCGTGAAACCGGTGTATCCGGGGTGGTTGCCCTCTCCCTCGTAGATTGTTAGCGCACCGCGCTTGAAACGTTCGCCGAGAACATGTCCTGTCTCAGGTGCAACGCGCAGGGAGTAGGAGAACGCTGGTTGTGAGAAGGCCGCCCCAACCATGACGCCTTTGCCGGCCTCCTGTGGGACAAACTCAAGCTTCGTACTCCCTCCGCGAATTGCTTCCCAGACTTCGCTGTTTGCCGTTTTCGGTTTGCCGTTCAGAATCTCATCGACCGTGAACCCGTACCCCACGCCCTGCAGGAAGCGCAACGCATCGAAGAGATTCGATTTGCCACTTGCGTTCGGCCCGACGAAAAGATTAAATCGTCCCAGCTTCAGACGTACGTCACGCAGGCTCTTGAATCCCTGAACTTGAAGTTGGGTAATCACTTCTTCATATCGTACGCCAGCACCGTCAACAACACCATCTGCGGCCCCTTCCACGCCCCTTCCGGCTCAAACCATTCATCCAGCGAATGCGCGTTGTCGCTGCGGCCGCCGCCACCCAGCGTCACCGCCGGAATCCCCAGGCTGATCGGGAAGTTGGAATCGGTGCTGCTGAAGGCCAGCCGCGGCGTGTGGCCAGTGGCGCGCGAGGCCCACTGCGCCGCCTGCACCAGCGGATTCGCCTCCGCCGTCTGCCCGGCGGGCCGGTTACTGACGAGCTTCGTATCCGGTTTCACCTGCAGGCCGGACTTGATGTGCCTGGAATTCTCCTCTTCACCCGCCAACCGCACAGCTTCGAAGAACTTCAACTCCAGCTTGTCCAACTCCGCCGGACCGTCGGAGCGTAACTCCACTTCGGCCCAGCTCTCCTCGGCGATTGCATTTACCGCCGTACCCCCGCCGATTTTTCCAACGTTGAACGTCGTCTTTGGTTGGGCGGGCACGTCGAACGCAGAGATCCGGCTGACCATGCGGCCGACCGCGTGGGCCGCGCTGGGACGGCCGAAGTTGCCATAGCCGTGGCCGCCGGGCCCGCGGTAGGTAACGCGGTAACGCTTCACGCCGGTGCCGCCATTGGTGATGCGTCCGGGGTCAGTGCCGTCGATGGAGATGAAGGAATCGATGCGGCTTTTGTGCGGGCTCTCCTTAAACAGGTAGCGGATGCCGATCAGATCGCCCATGCCTTCCTCGCCGACGTTGGCGACAAACAGCAGCGTACGCCCGGTGCGGATGCCGGCGTGATTCATCGCCTCCACAATGGCGAGGAGCGCGGCTAACCCCCGTGAATCGTCGGCGAGGCCGGGCGCGTGCCAGCGTCCGCCTTCCTTGCGAACTTTGGTGTTGATTCCCGGAGCGAAGGAGATGTCGAGATGGGCGGCGATGGCCAGTGTCCTTTCCGAACTGCCGGGACGCCAGCCCAGCACGTTGCCCTGTTTGTCGATTTCCACGTTCTGGAGGCCTACGCGGCGGAACTCACCGGCCATGAACTTCGCACGCTCGGCTTCATGGAAGGTGGGCGCGGGGATCTCGGTGATCTGCACCTGTTTGGCGAGATGGGTTTCGTGATTGGCGCGCAGGTATTCCAGGGCTTTGACGACGTCGGGGCGTTTGGGCAGGGAATCATCGGCGATGGCTGCGGCGGCGAGGATCAGGAGGCGGAACATGAAGTCCAGTGTAGCGGCCCGGCTATGCTAGCATCCGCCTATGAATCGCCCCCAACCCAACGAAGCCGCCCCCTACTACGCCCGCTACATCGAACTGGTGGAGGACGGCGACATTGTCTCCATTCTCACGCGCCAGTTGGATGAAACGGCCGCGCTGCTGAGCGGCATCAGCGAAGAGCAATCGCTCCATCGCTACGAGCCGGGAAAATGGAGCATCCGCGAGGTGATGTGCCACGTCACGGATACCGAGCGCGCGTTTGCGTTTCGCGCGCTGTGGTTCGGCCGGGGTTTCGACATCCCGTTGCCCGGCTTCGATCAAAACATCGCCGTGCCTGCCGCGCGTGCGGACGATTTCCCCTGGTTGAGCCACATGGAAGATTTCCGCGCCGTCCGCGCGGCCACCATCACGCTCTTCCGCAATCTGCCAGCCGAAGCATGGACGCGCGCGGGCGTGGCCAGCGGCAATCCGGTAAGCGTCCGCGCGCTGGCCTACATCATCGCCGGGCACCTGGCGCATCACCGGTCGATCCTCATGGAACGTTACTACGCTACGATGGCGGCATGATCTGCCTGACGGCTTTGCTTCTGGCGCTTCCGCTTCCGCCCGCATCCGCACAGCCATCCGATTCCCAGCCGTCCGCTTTACGCGTCTCGGCGAACAGGCGATTCCTGGAAACAGCCGAAGGAAAGCCGTTCTTCTGGCTCGGCGACACCGGCTGGCTGCTGTTCCATAAACTTACTCGCGAAGAGGCCGAGCGGTACCTGGAGGACCGCCGCACCAAAGGCTTTAACGTCATCCAGGTAATGGTGCTGCACACCGCCGGCGCGCGGAATGCATACGGAAAGCCGGCGCTGGTCAACGGCGATCCGGCCAGGCCGGACCTGGAGCCCGGCGGCTACTGGGACACCGTGGACTGGATGATTGATAAGGCCGCGGAAAAAGGGATCTACATGGCGCTGGTGCCAGCCTGGGGATCGCTGGCCGGTGGCGGCCAATTGAACCAATCCAATGTCGAGGCCTACACGCGGTTCCTTGCGGGGCGTTACGGTAAACGGACCAACATCATCTGGCTGACCGGCGGTGACATCCTCGGCAGCCGCCACCTGGAGTTATGGAAGACGATGGGCCGCACGTTGAAGGAGGTGGCGCCTTCCCAGCTTGTAACCTATCATCCGTTCGGGCGCACGCAATCGTCCACGTGGTTTCACCGGGAACCGTGGCTCGACTTTAACATGTACCAATCGGGCCACCGGCGCTACGACCAGGACCCGACACCGGGCGCAAAAGGCGAGGACAACTGGCGCTACACGGCGGAGGATCTGGCGCTCACGCCACCCAAACCAACGCTGGACGGCGAGCCCTCCTACGAAAGGATCCCGCAGGGACTGCACGATGCCAGGCAGCCGTTGTGGACGGACAAAGACGTGCGCCGCTATGCCTATTGGTCAGTGTTTGCCGGCGCCTTTGGCCACACCTATGGGAACGGTCCGGTGATGGCGATGACGAGGACCGATGACGCCAAACCGGCCTATGGTGTGCGCACGCCGTGGAATGAGGCGATACATGACCCCGGCGCCGGACAGATGCGGCACCTGAAGACGCTGCTGTTGTCACGCCCGTTCTTTGAGCGTGTGCCGGACCAGGAGCTGGTGGTTACCAACGGATCGCGATACGAGTATATCGCCGCCACGCGCGGAGCCAGTTACGCTTTTTTTTACATCTACGCGGCGCGGCCGTTCGAAGTGAGGCTGGGCCGGATCCGCGGTTCGAAGGTTCGGGCTTCATGGTTGAACCCGCGCACCGGCGAGACGCGGGCGGTGGGCGAATTTGCCAACAAAGGCACGCGGCAATTTACTCCACCGGGCGAGCGCGGTCCGGGTAACGACTGGGTGCTGGTGCTGGACAGCCTCTAGAGACACTATCCGTGGTCAGCCCGCCAGCGTGGGAACGTGCTTTTTCAGCACATCTGCCGGCAATTCCACACCGAGCCCCGGCTTTTCCGGCGGATAGTAGTATCCGTCTTTGAACGGCGCCGTCAGCCGCGCCATCATCTCATTGCCCGGCTCACCGGTGCCGAAGCTTTCGGCCATCGGGCAATTGGGGTGCGCAATTACCAGGTGAATGCCGAAGAGTGAACTTCCGCGATGCGGCATCACGGGCACGCCGTGCGAAGCGGCGATCGTCGCCACGCGGCGGATGTCAGTGAGCCCGCCACACCAGGTCAGATCCGGCTGCAGGATGTGCGACGCCTTGTTCCGCAGCACTTCCTGAAAACCGTAGTGCGTGAACTCATGCTCGCCCAGGGCGATGCGCGTGCCTTTGACCTCGCGGCAAAGGCGCTGGAAACCGGGCACGTCATCGGGCAGCAACGGCTCCTCAATGAAATAGAGCTTCAGATCCTCGGCCCGTTCGGCGAACTCGAGCGTGTACTCCACGTTCCAGCGGCACAGGCAATCGATCATCAGCTTGTTGTCGAACCCGATGATGCCGCGCACTTCCTTCAGCCGCGCCAGCAGCTTCAGCATGCTCTCCTTGCTCGCGTCCGCCACGCCTTCATACAGGCCCATCTTGAAAGCCTTGAAGCCCAGCTTCAGCCCGTTCTCGGGCTTGCCTCCGGTGTAGTAGGCCAGCACCTTGTCCTTGGCCGCGCCGCCCAGAAGCTGCCACACGGGGCGGCCCGCGGCCTGCCCGGCGATGTCCCAAAGGGCAAGGTCCAGCCCGCTGATGGCCATGATGGCCACGCCCTTGCGGCCGTAGAAGGAACTGGAGGAAAACATCTGGTCCCACAGCAGTTCCATGTTCATCGCGTTGGCGCCCAGCAGCAGGTCCTTGAGATGAGTTTCGATGATGTGCACCGCGGCGGTGCCGCCGCCGCCCATGCCGTAGCCGGTGATTCCCTGGTCCGTACGGATCTGCACCAGGATCGCGCCGGGAAGCTGGGAGAACGGGCCGAACCAGCGCCAACGGGCCGGATCGTGATCGGAGGTGAAGGCTTTGGTGCCGAATCGCGAGGTGGGCAGCAGCGGCAGCGGCGCGGCTTTCACAGAGACGATCTTCTGCCAGGGCTGATTGGCGAACATGGAAAGAGGGGTCATGGCCAGAAGGCTTCGACGAGTCATTGGGAACAGTGTATCCTTTTAGTTTCGTATGCAGAAACCAGTTGTGTCTTTCGGTGAAGTGATGCTGCGGCTTGCGCCGCCCGGATTTGAACGATTCCTGCAGTCGCCCCAGTTTGTGGCGACGTTTGGCGGGGGCGAGGCCAACGTGGCGGTGGCCGTCTCGGGATTTGGGCACGCGGCGCGTTATGTCACCGTGCTGCCGCCCGCTAACCCGATTTCCGACTCCTTTATCGGCGAGATGGGCCGCTTCGGCGTGGATGCTTCGCAGATCGTGCGCGGCAAGGGGCGGTTCGGCATTTATTTCGTGGAGCCCGGGGCCAATCAGCGGCCGTCCAAGGTGGTGTATGACCGGGAGCAGAGTGCGATCGCCCTGGCCGGGCCCGGCGACATTGACTGGAAAAAATGTTTTGAAGGCGCGGGCTGGTTCCACATCACCGGCATCACGCCCGCGATCAGCGAATCAGCCGCGGCGCTTTCGGTGGAGGCGGCCCGCACGGCGCATGAGATGGGCCTCACCGTCTCCTGCGACCTCAACTTCCGCAAGAACCTGTGGAAGTGGGGCAGGAAGGCGGCTGAGGTGATGCCGGATCTGTTCCGCTACACCGACATCGGCATCGCCAACGAAGAGGACTGCCAGATGTCGCTGGGTATCGAGGCCGGCGTGGACGTGCATTCGGGCAAGCTGGAGCGCGAGCAGTACAAGGCGCTGACGGACAAAGTGCTGGCGGCGTATCCGAACCTGAAGGCGATTGCCGTTACGCTGCGGGAATCCAAGAGCGCGTCGCACAACGGCTGGTCGGCGTGTTTGAATAACCGCACCGAGTTTCTGCTCAGCCGCCACTATGAGATCACGCACATCGTGGATCGCGTGGGCGGTGGCGATTGCTTCGCCGGCGGGTTGATCTACGGGATGCTGGCGCTGCCCGATCACCAGGCGGCGCTGGAGTTTGCCGTGGCGGCTTCGTGCCTGAAGCATTCGATCCCCGGCGACTTCAACCGGTTTACGGCGGATGAAGTGCATGCGTTGATCAAGGGCGGCGGTTCCGGGCGCGTGCAGAGATAAAGGACGGCGCGCCCTGCCTACCCTACTTCCTCCAGATACGTGTACCCGTTCAGGCCATCTTCATAGTACCGGAGCAGTTTGCCCGATTCCTCAAACCCGATCTTGCCCTGCCGCACCGCCGATTCCACATCCTTGCGGAACTCCTCCACCAGCATGCGCGAATTGAACTGCACGTAATCCAGCACCTCGCGCACGGTATCGCCTTTCACTACCGCGTCCAGCAGCAGTTCGTTATCCTCGCCCAGCCGCACATGCACCGCGTTGGTGTCGCCAAACAGGTTATGCAAATCGCCCAGGATCTCCTGGTAGGCGCCCACCAGGAATGCCCCCAGGAAATACGGATTCCCGTCCAATGCGTGCAGCGGGAGCGTGCGCTTCACATCCCGCCGGTCGATGAATTGATCCACCTTGCCGTCTGAATCGCAGGAGATATCGCCCAGAATCGCGTGCCGGGAAGGCTGTTCCTTCAGCCGGTGGATCGGCATGATGGGGAATAGCTGCTTCACCGCCCAGCTATCGGGCATGCTCTGGAAAAGCGAGAAGTTACAGAAGTAAGTATCGGAGAGCATTCCCTCCAACCCTTCCAGTTCTTCCGGGAAAAAGTCCAGATCGCGCCCCATCCGCTGAATGCGTTTGCAGATGGCCCAGTAGATCGTCTCCGCCATGCTGCGCTGCACCAGTGACAGGTATCCAAGGCTGAACAGGTTCAACGCAGAATCCAGTGACTGCTGCGCGTCGTGAAAGCTCTCCAGCAGGTTCTTGGCCGAAAGGCCCTTGTAGGTGTCCAGCAGATCGATCAGCGGCTGTTCGGCGTCCTCGGGCAGCTTGTCGGGAATCGCCTGCTCGTCTCCAAAGCCGGTAACCCCAAGTACGTTGAACACCAGCACGCTGTGATAGGCCGCAATCGCCCGCCCGCTTTCGGAAATGATCTTCGGATGCGGCACATCGGCTTCGTCGCACACGTTCTGGATGTGGTAGACCACGTCGTTGGCGTATTCCTGCAGCGTATAGTTCACGCTCGATTCGAAGTCGGTCTGGGAGCCGTCGTAATCGATGCCCAGCCCTCCGCCCACGTCCATCACCTCCAGTCCCGCGCCCATCTTCTTCAACCCCACGTAACAGCGCGCCGCCTCGATCACGGCGCCTTTGATCTGGCGGATGTTCGTGATCTGGCTGCCCAGGTGGAAGTGCAGCAGCTTCACGCAGTCGGCCATTCCCAACACCGTCATCTCTTCCACCGCCCGCAGCGCCTCGCTCACCGTCAGTCCGAACTTGGAGCGGTAGCCGCCCGAGGACTTCCACCTGCCGGCGCCGCGAGTGGCCAGCTTCACACGCAATCCAATCTCCGGCCGCACCCCGATCCGCTGCGAATGCTTGAGAATCAGTTCCAGTTCCGTGTACTTCTCCACGACGGGAATGATGCGCCGGCCGATCTTCTTCGCCAGCATGCAGAATTCGATGTATTCATCATCCTTGAAGCCGTTGCAGATGATGGGCGCCTCATCGTCGGATACCGCCAGCACCGCCAGCAGCTCGGGCTTCGAACCCGCCTCTAATCCAAAGTTGTATGGCCGCCCGTACTCCACCACTTCTTCCACCACGTGGCGCTGCTGGTTGACCTTGATCGGATAGACGCACGAATATTCGCCCTTATAGCCATGGTCCTGAATGGCGTTGCGGAATGCCTGGTGAATCTCCCCCAGACGGTGTTGCAGAATCTCGCCAAAGCGGATGAGGATCGGCGGCGAAATGCCGCGCAACATCAGTTGATCCACCAGTTCCTTCAGATCCACCTTGCGGGCGGCTTCCTTTGTGGGGTGTACCCACAGGCTGCCGTTCTCGCCGACGGAGAAATAGCCCTTGCCCCAGCGTTCCACATCATAAAGCTCGGAGGCGTCGGTGGTGGTCCATCTGTCGGTCGGTTCCCAGACGGTATCGCGGTCCAGTTTAACGTTCAATTCGATTTGTTCCTTATCGGCCAAAGCTTACCCCGGAAAGACGCGCCATTTCACAGTGTCCGATGAAAAGCACGCGCGAGCAAGTATAATTGCGTTACAGCCTCCCGCGATGCGTTTCCTTCTTCTTTTCGTTTTCGCCGCCACGCTGCTTCAGGCCGCCTCCGCCGTGTTGAACTGCACGGCCGGCGCCTTGGCGGCCAATGGAATCATGCTCTTCGATTTCCGCGCGGCCAGCGTGGAAGGCTGGAAGATCGACAAGGCCGCCCTGATGCTCCATCTTGCGGAAGGCGCTGCGCCGCGCACCGTGCGCGTCTCCTCCGTCCCCCGGTCGTGGACGGAACAGGATGCCGCCTCCGCGGCCTCCGCGCTGTTCCGCCGTCCAGCCCGCTTTGGAGCCTACCGCGCAACTCCCGCGGGCCAGGGCTGGATCTCAGTCGCGCTGGATCCCGCGCTGGTGGAAGCGCTTGCCTCCGGCAGGAGTTTCGGCCTCGCCATCGATCCCGCCGGCGCAAAAATCGATGGCGCACGGCCCATCTTCACGCAACCTTACCTGACGGCGGTCTCGCGTTGACACCCGCCGCCATTTACCGCCGCCGGCTGGAGGAGCGGACCGCGATCGTCCGCGGCCACGAGCAACAGCACCTGCGGCTGGGCAACATTCGCCTGCTGCTCGGCCTGGCCGCCGCCGTCATCGCCTGGATGGCGTTTGCCGAACGTTCCCTGCCCGCCGTATGGTTGGCCTTGCCTGTACTGACCTTCATCCCTCTTGCCGTATGGCACGAAGCTATTCTGCGCCGCAAGACCACGGCCCAGCGCGCCGTACGTTTCTATGAGCGCGGCCTTGCCCGCATCGAAGACCGCTGGACCGGGAGCGGAGAGCCCGGCGAGGAATTCCGCGACCCCGCCCACCCCTATGCCGACGACCTCGATCTGTTCGGCCGCGGCAGCCTTTTCGAACTGCTCAACGCCGCCCGCACCCACGGCGGAGAGGCGAAACTTGCGTCCTGGCTGCGCGCCGATGAGGTGCCCGATGCCGCCGCCATCGCTGAACGGCAGCGGGCGATCCTCGATCTGCGCGCCCGCCTGGACCTGCGCGAGGATCTCTTCGTGCTGGGCGAGGACGCCCGCGGAAAGCTCCGTTCTGACGCTTTGGCCGCGTGGGCCGAATCCCCGCCCGTGCTCGGCGGCGGCAGGTGGATCGCGGTTGGGCTCACCGTCCTGGTGGTGGCGGGCGCACTTGCCGCCAGGCTCACCGGCCACATCACCCTGCTGCTGGTTCCCGTGATGGCGGCCGCGGCTTTCGGATTTCGCATGCGCCTTCGCGTGCTTTCCGTCATCGCCCATCTCGACGACGCGGTTCATGAGATTGACCTGCTGCGCGGTATGCTGCTCCGGCTGGAAGCCGAGCCCTTTCCCAATCCCCCGTTCCCCAAAGCCTCGCCGCCCTCCTCTCACATTTCGCGCCTGCACCGGCTGGCGGAACTGGTGGACTCGCGCGATAACGCCGTCATCCGCCTCATCGGTCCCCCGCTGCTCTACACCACCCACCTCGCCTTCGCCGTCGAACGCTGGAAACAGGCCTCCGGCGCACTGGTGCGGCAGTGGATTGAGACTTTGAACGAAATGGAGGCGCTGCTCTCGCTGGCCGGATACAGCTTTGAACATCCTTCCGATCCGTTTCCCGAATTCGTCTCCGCGCCTATTCTGGAAGGCGAAAGCCTCGGTCATCCGCTGCTTGAGGCCGCCCGCTGCGTCACTAATCCCGTACGCCTGGGCGGCGAACGCCAGTTACTGCTGATCAGCGGATCGAATATGTCCGGAAAGAGCACCTATCTCCGCACCGTGGGCGTGAACGTTGTCCTGGCCATGGCCGGAGCGCCCGTGCGCGCCCGCAGCCTCCGGCTCTGCCCGCTCCACGTAGGCGCATCCATAAGCGTGAGTGATTCGCTGCAGGGCGGCAGCTCCCGTTTTTACGCTGAAATCACCCGGCTCAAACAGATCGTCGACCTCACGCGTTCCGGCGGCGCCGCGCTCTTCCTGCTGGATGAGTTTCTTCACGGCACCAACTCCCATGACCGCCGCATCGGAGCCGAAGGCGTGCTGCGCGGCCTGGTGGCCAAAGGCGCGCTCGGCATGGTCACCACCCACGATCTGGCCCTCACGGAAATCGTCGCCACCCTTGCGGACCGCGCCTCAAACGCGCACTTCGAGGATCACCTGGAAGCCGGACAACTGCGCTTTGACTACACCCTTCGCCCCGGCGTTGTCCAGAAAAGCAACGCTCTCGAACTCATGAGATCCATCGGACTCGACATCCCATGAGCATCGACCTGTTCAATCCCGAGTTCGTCCGTCTGTTCACGCGTCCTTACTTCCACCTTGGCGACATCGAGGTAAGCCCCGCGTTCCTGGTGAAGGCGTTCATCTTCCTCGCCTTCCTCACCACGGTGATGCGCCTCGGCCGCAGCCTCCTTCGCCGCCACGTCCTGAAGCACACCTCTTTGGATGAAGGGCAGAAGTACGCGCTCGACCGCGGTTTCGGCTACACGCTTTTTTCGCTCGGGCTGCTCATCGGCCTGCAGTCGGCCGGGCTCAACCTGTCCAGCCTGGCATTCCTCGGCGGCGCTGTTGGCATCGGCATCGGTTTCGGGCTGCAAAACATTGCCAAGAACTTTCTTTCCGGCCTGGTTCTGTTGGCCGAACGTCCTGTGAAAGTGGGCGACCGCGTGGAAGTGGGCAGCCTGCACGGCGATGTGGTGCACATCGGGTTTCGCGCCACCTGGGTGCGTACCAACGACAACATCATCGTCATCGTACCCAATTCGGAGTTGATCGAGGGCCACGTCACCAACTGGACCGCCAATGACCGCAAGGTTCGCTTTCGGCTGACCGTGGGTGTGGCTTACAGCAGTGACCCCCGCCAGGTGCGCGACGTCCTGCTGCTGGTGGCGGGCCAGCATCCCGACGTGTTGGAAGACCCGGCGCCGGACGTGGTTTTCACCGGTTTTGGCGACAGTTCGCTTAACTTCGATCTGCGCGTCTGGACCACGCGGCAGGTGCGTACACCAACCATCCTCCGCAGCGACTTATACTACCGCATCTTCGAAGCGTTCCAGGACTATCGGATCGAGATCCCGTTCCCGCAGCGCGACCTGCATGTACGCACCCTTTCGATGCCGCTGGCTGTTCCGCCGCAAAACGCCCCGGATACGGTGAGCTGACCGCAGCGCCTACCAGTCCACCCTGATGCCGCTGCGAAACGCCCGCGGCCCGGAAGCATCCAGGTTCGCCACGCCGCCCACTCCGTTGATCACACCCACCTGGGCAATCGACGTGATGTTTGTATTCGGATTGGCGTAATTCGGCGAATTGAACAGGTTCGTCGCCGTCATTTCCAGCCGCAGCCGCATTCTCTCTTTCAGAACGAAATGTTTGGCCAGTCCCGTGTTCAC
>JANRLE010000128.1:0-2313 GCA_033762895.1 Bryobacteraceae bacterium
GTGGCGAACAGCCCGTGCGACAGGCCGTCATAGACCTTGAGCGTGCCGTTCGGCAGCAGGGCGGCTGCCCGGCGCGCCGTTTCGTCCACGGGGACGATCTGGTCGTCGCCGCCGTGCATGACGAGGACGGGCACCGTGATCACTTTCAGGTCTTCGGTGAAGTCGGTCTCGGCGAACGCCTTGATCGTGTCGAGCTGGGCCTTCGCGCTGCCCTGCATGCCCTGGCGCCACCAGTTCTGGATCAGGCCTTCGCTGACCACGGCGCCCTCGCGGTTGAAGCCGTAGAACGGACCCGAAGGAACCTCCCGGTAGAACTCGGCGCGGTTCTTCGCGAGGGCGACCTTGAAGCCCTCGAACACTTCGAGCGGCACGCCGGTCGGGTTCGATTCGATCCGGCCAAGGACCGGCGTGATGGCGCCGATCAGGACGGCTTTCGATACGCGGCCGGGCTCGGCGGTTGCCACATAACGGGCGACCACGCCGCCGCCGGTGGAGTGACCGATATGGACGGCGTTCTTCAGGTCGAGCGCGGCGACGAGATCGGCCGTGTCGGAGGCGAAGGTGTCCATGTCATGGCCGAGATCGGTCTGCGTCGACCGGCCTTGTCCGCGGCGGTCGAATGCGATGACGCGGTAGCCTTCGGAGAGGAAGAACAGCATCTGCGCGTCCCAGTCATCGGCGGTCAGCGGCCAGCCGTGGTGGAAGACGATGGGCTGGGCGGTTTTCGGGCCCCAATCCTTGTAGAAGAGCTGGGTGCCGTCTTTCGTGGTGATCGTGGACATTTGAAGTTCTCCTTGGGCTGAGGTTTTGAGAGCTTGGTTGGCGGCGGGAAGCTGGCAGGCGGCCAGCGCAGAGAGTGCGGCGGCGGAAAGAAGGGATTTCAACATGGGCGGCTCCTTTTGTTTACGGCGATAATCCTTATCGCAATAATCATCAGATAGTGGATTGCGATTTTCGCGTCAACCGTTATTTTTATCGCGATAATCAATTATTCTTCGCACTGCCCGAAAGGACTGACCGATGACCAACCCCGGCCCCGCCCCGGCGCTCCCGCCGCCACTCAGCGCGCATGTCTGCCGCACGATCTATGCAACCAACCTGGCCATCCAGCGGGTGCACAAGGTCGTGCTCGACGAACTCGGCATCACCTACCTGCAATACCTGGTGTTCAATCTGCTCTGGGACCGGGACAACCAGTCTGTCAGCGAGCTGGCGGGGCAGCTGGAACTGGAGGCCAGCACGCTGACGCCTTTGCTGAAGCGTCTGGAGGTGGCGGGCTATCTGAGCCGCGTGCGCAACCCTGGCGACGAGCGCCAGGTGCTGATCGGGCTGACGGACAAGGGACGGGATCTGAGGAATGTGGCCGGCTGCGTCAGTACGAACCTGGCGGAGAGGTCCGGAATGTCCGCAGACGAATTACAGGCATTGAACCGGGCCGTTCGGGAATTGCATGACCGGCTTGTTACCCCCGCGCCCAGCGCGAGCGAGTAGTGCTGCCCCCGCGCTGCGGCTGGTCCCCGTCGCCTTCGAGCCCGTTTGTTTGAACGGCTGGCCAACTCCGGCCGAGCTGACTAGAAAAGGCGGGGGACCGCAAATGAAGGGCAACAGCAAATTCTTGTTCGAGTATCTGCTGATCGCGGCGGTGATGCTGATCAGTGTCCTCGGGTTCTGGGACATCTATTTCGGGGCAGGCGCGGGTCCGCAGCCGCATCATCATCTGCATGTGGTGACCGCATTCGTCTGGATGTTCCTGCTGCTTTATCAGCTCAGGCAGATCGAGCGCGGCAACTATGCCGGGCACAGGACAGCGGGGCGCATGGTTCTGTTGGCCGCGCCCGTGCTGGTCGCAACGACCGCCATGCTGTCGGTTCACTCGGCGCACAGGGGGTTGGTGTCCGGGAATGGTGACTTCCTGATCATCCAGAACGTGATGGGCACGCTCGAACTGGGATTGCTGATCGTCCTCGCCTTTCTCGTGAAGAAACACCGTCAGCTGCACGGGGCCTTCCTCATGAGCACGACCATCCTGTTCATGGGCATCGCCCTGTTCTTTGCACTGATCAGTTTCGCGCCGCCGTTCCGGATCGAGGGACCGGAAACCTTCTACCGGTTTCAGACGGCGGCCATGACGGGGCAGGCGATCTGCCTGATCGTTGGGGGTTTGTTCCTTGTCCGGGATTTCAGAAACGGATGGCCGTATCTGCTCGCTGCCATTTTCTTTGTCCTGAACGAGATGATCCGGATGGGTTTGACGCGGCTCGGCCTGATTGATCCGTTGACTGAATTTGTCGGCTCGCTCAGCCAGCCCCTCAC
>JANRLE010000129.1:0-4865 GCA_033762895.1 Bryobacteraceae bacterium
TGAGATAGACATCTCATCGAATCGGTAATTTCCACTGGCGGACGACACCCCAGCCTTGGAATCTCCGTGAACTTCTGTTCGCGGCCCAATTCGAATAAGACAACTTGCTTCTACGGTTCGCTTTTAAATTTTGACTACTACATATTCACCATTTCTTCGATATCGGAATGACCTCCGGTTCGCATCAGGAAAAGCGAACCGGAGAATCAAGTACGTCCGTTTCAGTCCCCTCCGAATCGGGGCATTTCCAGTATACGCTTCGTTGGGTACTGGAGCAAGGCCCTTCGCCACAGTCGCCAAAGCGTGGCTCCGGTCGGCTCCAGAGTGAACCGGAGTACCGCCTCACCCCCCTTGCGCAGTCCGAAAGCTACTCCAACGTCTTCGACAACCCCGGCAGCACCTTCACCGGCTGCGCCGGCTCAAACAACCCAAAAGTAAAGACATCGGTCTGCGAAGCGATGGTCACGTACTGTTTTCCATCCACCTCATAAGTAATCGGCGAGGCGAACAGTTGCTGCCCCATCTGGTAGTGCCACAGATGCCTCCCATCCCTCGCATCCACGGCCACAAGCTGGCCATCATCGTCGCCGAAGAAGATCACGCCACCGGCCGTCGAGACCGTCCCGGCCCACATGATGCCCGGCCCGGTGAGTGGATATTCCCAAACCCGGCTGCCGGTCTTTGGATCGAGCGCGCGCAGATAGAACTTGCCGGGCTCGGTGGGAATCTGCTCGCCGCCGCCGCCAGCGAAATTCTGCATGGGCACGGGTTCCTTAGCGGAACTCATGTAAATGTCGCATTGTTCCAGAGTCACCACATAGAAGAGCCCGGTCTCGGGATTGTAAGAAGGCGACATCCAATTCGACGCGCCGCGCACCGAGGGACAGGCTTTGGTCCCGTTCGGTGACGGATCCTTGCCGGGGACCAGGATGGGACGGCCCTTGGCGTCGATGCCCTTGGCCCAATCCAGTTTGTCGACAAACGGCGTCGCGCGCAGGTATTCGCCGGTGACACGGTCCAGTATGTAGTAGAACCCGTTGCGATTGGCGTGCATCACCACCTTACGCATCGTGCCCTGGTAGGGCATATCGATCAGCACGGGCCAGCCCTGCGCGTCCCAATCGTGCGTATCGTGGGGAGTAAACTGAAAGGCCCACTTCATCTTCCCGGTGTCGGGATCAATGGCCAGCAAAGCGCATGACCACAGATTATCGCCCTTGCGGTCACCACCGTAAAAATCGGGCCAGGGATTCCCGGTGGTCCAATAAACAAGATTCAACTCCGGATCGTAAGTGCCGCTAAGCCAGGTGGCCGCGCCGCCCCAGGCCAGCAGTTTCTCGCTCCATGTTTCGGCGCCCGGTTCTCCCTTGCCGGGAATCGTGTAGAGCCTCCACAATTCCTCGCCGGTGGAGGCCGAGAAGGCGGCAACGAAGCCGCGGTTGCCCGTGTCGCCGCCACCCACACCCACCACCACGCGATCCTTTACGGCAAGTGGGGCAAGCGTTGCGAAGTATCCCTGGTCGACGCCAGCGTATTTCTTCGTCCAGAGCACGGCGCCGGTCCTGCGGTCGAGCGCGATGAGCGTGCAGTCGCCGGCGACGAAGAAGACACGATCACCCAGGATCGCGGCGCCACGATTCACGCGGTTCACTTCGGATTGCTCATCACGGTAAGACCAGATGCGGCGGCCGGAGCGCGCGTCCAGGGCCTGGATCTCATTCGAATTGGTGACATACATCACCCCGTCGTAGACAAGGGGGACGGTTTCCAGCCGGCGGCCCGTCTCCATGTGAAAGGTCCATTTGGGCACCAGGTTCCGCACGTTGGAGCGGTCGATGCGGCGGAGCGGGCTGTGCCGCTGCCCTTTGTAATCGCCGGCGTAAGTAAGCCAGTTGCGATTGGGGCTTGCCTTCAGATCCTCGAAAGTAACCTGGGCGGCCAGCGGCAGCGCGGCCAGTAAGAAGGCGCCTATCATCGTCCCTGCCTCCTGCGCTCCCGGGCGGCGCGCGCATCGGCCGGCCGCAGCGTGCGGCGGCTGAGATATGCCAGAAGATCGGTCATGTCGTCCCGGCTGAGCCTGGTTGCGTAATCGGCGGGCATCAGTGATTTCATGGAAAGTTGCACGTCAGTGAGGTCGGCGATTTGAAACAGATGAAGCTGGCCGTCCCTGCCGGCCATCTGCAGGTCGTAGTTGGTGTAGTTTTTCACCACTCCGCTTAGCGTCCGGCCGTCCTTCATTTGGACGGTGACCGGCTGGTAACCCGGCGTCAGGCGGTCTCCCGGTTTTTCGATCGACTCGCGCAGGATGCCGTAGGAGCGGGTGCCGCCGATGTTGGTCAGATCCGGCCCCAGCGCCCCGCCCCGCCCGCTGATGGCGTGGCAATTCGCGCAGCCGGCGTTGCGGTAGACCTCCTCGCCGCGGGTGGGGTTGCCCGGCGGGCTGGTCTCCGACGCCGGCGCGCCCAAGGCACGAACGTAGGCCACCAGTTCCCAGATCCGTTCGTCGGGCAGATTGGTGGGCGGCATGTCACTGCCCGGCACACCCTTCTTAATGGTGTTCAGGACCTGAAAGTCTGTTGATCGGCGGATGAGGCGGCCGTCGCGCAGGTTCGGGCCGCGGCCGCCTTCACCGGTGCCGCCATGGCAGCCGCCGCAGGAACCCATGTAAACCTTCTTGCCGCGCTCAATCGCATCCGGATCACCGTCAAACGGATTGTCAGGATGGTTCAAAGGCTGCTGGCCCCACAGGGAACTGGCAGCGAAAAGGGTAAATACGAGGCGTCTCATCTAATTGGACTTGCACATTCCCGGCGCCGGAGCCGGTGTCACACGATCATATCCCAGTTGACCTTAAGGCTGGAAGCGGTAGCCAACGCCGTGGACGGTAAGGAAATGGCGCGGCTGTTCCACGTCGGGCTCCAGTTTCTGGCGCAGCTTCACCACGTGGGCGTCGACGGTGCGGGTGTTGGTCATTCCCTCATAACCCCAGACAGAATTCAGGATGACGTCGCGGGTGAGGGTACGGTCGGGGTTCTGGAGGAAGTAGACCAGCAGGTTGTATTCGGCCGGCGTCAGTTTCAGTTCGGCGCCGGCGCGCTGGACGGTACGGCGCTCCAGGTCGATTTCAACATCGGAGAAGGCAAGCGAGGCAACCACTTCGGGAAAACTGCGCCGCAGCACGGCACGGATGCGGGCCAGCAGTTCGCGCCGGCCGAAGGGCTTCACCACGTAGTCGTCGGCGCCTGTTTCCAGCAGCAGCACCTTGTCGAACTCGTCGCCCACGGCGCTCAGCACAATGATGGCGGTCCGGGAGAGTTCGGCCTTCAGGCGGCGGCAGACCTCAACGCCGGACAAGTCGGGCAGGCGCAGATCGACGATGGCCAGATCCGGCTTTTCGTTGCGGGCCAGGTCGAGGCCGGCGGCGCCATCGGGCGCGCTGAGGGCCTTAAAACCATCCTGCTCCAGCATGAGAACAATGGTGTCCCGCAGGCTGTTGTCGTCGTCAATCACCAGGATCCGCTGGGGCATGCCAATGGACGAATTTTAACGAATCAGGTGCACCGGAATCGAGCGTTTCCGCATCTTGTAACATGTAGGGAGGACACGAACACACTGATGACGATCATGCGAACCCCAGCGATTCTCGCCGTCTTTGCGGCTTCCACACTGTTCGGGCAGTACAAGACCGAAGCCAACGCCGCATTGCCCGCCGATGCATCCGCTTTCGGTTCCGTGCTCGAGAAGGCGGGCGTGAAGGTCCTGGGCGCCGATGGCAAAACCTTTTGCGAGATCTGGCTGCGCAGTTCGGCGCCGGCCGCGGGTGGCGTCGCGGAAGAGGGCATCACGCTGACCGGCGTGGCTCATGGCGCGCTCATCGGCGTGATCCACTTCCCGGCCAAGGGCGCGGACCGCCGCGGCCAGCCGGTGAATCCGGGAGTGTACACGCTGCGGCTGAGCTTTCATCCGGTGAATGGCGATCATCAGGGTGTGGCGCCGCAGCGGGATTTTCTGGTGTTGACGCCGGTGGCCATCGATACGGACCCGGCCGCCACCCCCGATTTTGAAACGCTGATGAAGTGGAGCCGGAAAGCTTCGGGCACGCCGCATCCGGCTGTGCTCAGCATGTGGAAAGTGGACGACGGCTTCCAGGCCGGCTTCTCCAAGATGGGTGAAGACTGGGTGCTGCAGGCCAAGTCCGCCGGCACGCCGATCGCGATTATCCTCATCGGCAAAGCAGAAGGCTAAGCTAACGGGCGCGGATGCCCTGCCCCGGGAACACGCCTTCCTGCACCTTGCTGTCGCGCACCACGAAGACACCTTCCACCAGGACGTGCGGAATGCCCACCGAGTACTCGGCGGGCTTTTCGTATGTCGCGCGATCGATCACCGTGCCGGGGTCAAAGAGGGTCAAGTCGGCGTCCCCGCCCACCTTGATACGGCCTTTGTTGCGCATCTGGGGCGACATACCTTCCAGCCGCCGGGCGGGCAGCAGGGACATCTTGCCGATGGCGTCCATGAGCGGCAGCAGTTTCTCTTCCCTGACGTAACGGCCAAGCACGCGCGCATAGCAGCCAGCCCCGCGCGGGTGTCCCGTGCCATCGGTGAGAATGCCGTCGCTGGCGATCATAATGGCCGGGTGCGCCACCACTTTCCGGATCATTTCCTCGGAATTGGTGAAGGTGACCACCATGCCGCCTTCCTTGCGGTAGCGCTCAAAGGACTGCGCGGTGAGCCGCTCACCCGTGGCCGCCCACATCAAATCGGAGTAGGAGATCCCTAAATCCCGTTGCCATCCACCTTTGAATATCGCGGAGGAGATGTTGGTCATACCGGCGACGTAGGGGTAGGCCTCAGTGGTGATATCG
>JANRLE010000130.1:0-3663 GCA_033762895.1 Bryobacteraceae bacterium
CTGGCGTTTGCGGTTGCCATTCACGTTGACCCGGAGATCCTGCTGGTGGATGAGGCCCTGGCGGTGGGCGACATCTATTTCCGCCAGCGCTGTATGCGGAAGGTGCATGAACTGCGGCAGCGCGGCGTAACGATCCTGTTCGTATCGCACTCGATGGGCGATGTGAAAGCGATCGGCGACCGGACGATGTGGCTGGATCACGGCCATATCCGGGCGATTGGCGAGACAGACAAAGTGGTGGCGCAGTACCTGGCGGCGATGTCGCAGAAGGACACCGCCTATTTGGAGCTGAAGCCGGGCGTGCAGGCCGCGGCAGCGGTGGCTTCCGCGCCGCCGGAGGTGGTGACGACGATTCCAAACATCGACCACCGCCATGGCAATGGGCGCGCCCAGGTGATCGGCATAGCCGTGTACGATGCGTTGCAGAGGCCGGTCCACATGCTGATGCCAGACATGAAGGTGGTGGTGCGGATTTCCGTGAAAGCGCATGAGGCGATCGCTTCGCCCAATGTCGGGTTCATGCTGCGCAATCACCTTGGGGTGGACTTTGCCGGAACGAATACGCTGCGGGAGGGCGTGACGCTTGGCGCCTTACAGCCGGGCGACCTGTACACGGTCGATTTTCATCTCGACATTCCGACGCTGTATCCGAGCCACTTTTCCTTTTCGCCGGCGGTGGCCGATGGCCCGCTCACCGAGTACAAGATGTGTGACTGGATCGACAACGCGCTCACGTTGCAGATGGGGCATGGAGCCGGGCCCGTATATGGGTACCTGCACTTGCCGTGTAAGGTAACGGTGAATTCGCAGTTGGGCAAGGCGGCGCCCACGGGGAGCGTAATCGTTGGCTGAGTTTACGGGCGAGCGGGTGATTCCGGGCCAGGTGGACGCCGACCTGTGGAACGAGCACTATGCGCGCTACCTGTTTGCTTCGCGGCTGGCGAGGGGACGGCGGGTGGTGGACCTGGGAAGCGGCAGCGGATACGGAACGGCGGCGCTGGCGGAGTCGGCGGCGCACGTGACAGGGGTGGAAATTTCGGATGAAGCAGTCCGATATGCGGCGGAGAGGTACGCTTCGCCGAAGGTCGAATTCGTCAACGCGTCGGCGACGGAGACGGGACTGGAGAAGGGTTCGTACGACCTGGTGGTGGCGTTTGAGGTGATTGAGCACCTCAGCAACTGGGCCGACCTGCTGCGGGAAGCCAAGCGGTTGTTGAAACCGAGCGGGCAGTTGATCATCTCCACTCCGAACCGCGATTACTATGCCGAATCGAGGCGGCTGGCTGGACCGAACCCTTATCACGAGCACGAGTTCGATTTCGCTGAGTTCGATCAAGCGCTGCGGGAGTTGTTCCCCCATGTTTCGCTGTTCACGCAGAATCACGCAGGGGCTGTCGTGTTTCAGCCGTTGGGCAAGACGGCTGGGACGGAGCTGCGGATGGACCGGGGGACGGCGCAGGCCGAAGACGCGCACTTCTATGTGGCGGTGTGCGCGCTGAGTCCGCAGATCGGCGCGCCGACGTTTGTGTATCTGCCGACGGCGGCGAATGTACTGAGGGAACGCGAACAGCATATTCAGAAGCTGGAAGGCGAGCTGGTCCAGAAGACGGAGTGGTTGGAGAAGAACATTGCCGACCACGCCGAGTTGGTGAAGACGCACGAGGGGTTGAAGCAAGAGCTGGAGCAGCGGAACCGCTGGGCGCAGGAGTTGAACCAGCAACTGGCGGCCGCGGGCGACCGTGTGGTGGCGTTGCAGGAAGAGCTCAGCGCGGAACAGGCGGCGGCGCGGGAGACGGTGGCGCGGTATGAAGCCAAGGTCGGAGAACTGGAAGCGGACCTGGCGGCCAAGGTGGCCTGGGCGCAGGAGACGGAACAGCGGTTGACGGCGGAGATGGAAGGCAAGATCCAGGAGCTGGCGAAGTGCGTTGCGCTGCTGCAACAGGCCGAGCAAACGCTGGAAGAGCGCACGAATTGGGCGCTGACGTTAGACAAGCAGCGCGAAGAACTGGAAGCGCAATTGAGCGCCGTGCAGGCCTCACGATGGCACAAGCTGGGCCGGTCGATTGGGCTTGGGCCTAAGGGCCTTGGAAGCAGATGACGGCACGGCTGTTCGCGGTTCTGCGTTCACTTCCGCTGCTGCTGGTTTCTCCCCTCCTGATCGCGTTCCCGATGGCGATGCTGGCATTGACCGACCTGGTGTGGAAGCTCGCCGGGCAGAGGCGACCGCCGCGCGACGAGCGGCCGCGGACACAGTCGGCGTCGGTGGTGATTCCCAACTGGAACGGGCGCGATCTGTTGGAGAAATACTTGCCGAGCGTGGTGGAAGCGCTGAGCGGCCATCCCGACAACGAAGTGATTGTCGTGGAGAATGGCTCGACCGATGGCTCGGCTGAGTTCGTGAAGCGGCACTTTCCGAATGTTCGGTTGGTTGAGCACAAGACGAACCTCGGTTTTGGCGGCGGATCAAACTCCGGGTTCCGGGCGGCGAAGAACGACATTGTTGTGCTGCTGAACAGCGATATGCGGGTGGCGAAGGATTTTCTGCAACCTCTGCTGGATGGCTTCACGGATGAGCGCGTGTTTGCGGTGTCGTGCCAGATCTTCTTCAGCGATCCACAGAAGAAGCGGGAAGAAACGGGACTGACGCAGTGCTGGTGGGAAGCGGGCGGACTGCGGGCGCGGCACCGGATTGACGACAAGGTGATGGAGCTGTTCCCCTGCTTCTATGGCGGCGGCGGGTCATGCGCGTTTGACCGGCGGAAGTTCCTGGAGGTGGGCGGCTTCGATGAGTTGCTGCGGCCATTCTATTTGGAAGACACCGACCTTGGGTATGGGGCGTGGAAGCGCGGCTGGAAAGTGTTGTATCAGCCAAAGAGCCACGTTTATCATGAGCACCGGGGGACGATCGGCAAGAAGTTTTCGCAGGGCTACATCGATGCGGTGGTGAAGAAGAATTTCGTGCTGTTTGCCTGGAAGAACATTCACTCGTGGATTGGGGCGGACAGCGCACCCAGCGCACTGGCGGGTACGAATGGGCCGTCAATAGCGGGCCACTTCTTCTATGTCTGGGCGGGAGCGGTGGTGAGCGCGTTGTTTGGCGATTCGCCAGAACGGCCCAATCTCTATGCGCTGTGGAAGGCGTTCTGGCAGACGGGCGGCGCGATGGCGGCTCGGTGGCGGGCGCGGAGTCTGGCGGTGGTTGACGATGCCGAGGCGTTCCGGCGGCCCCTGGGCGGATATTTCCGTGACCGTTTCGCAGCGATGCCGGAGAGGGCGGAGAAGCTGCGCGTGTTGTTCGTTTCGCCGTATCCCATCTTGCCGCCGGTGCACGGCGGAGCGGTGTTTATGTCGCAGACGTGCCGGCACCTGGCGGAATTGACGGAGCTTCACCTGGTTACGTTGCTCGATGAGGCGAAAGAACAGGCGCCGCACCAGGAGCTGACGGCGAAGTGCGGATCGGCGGAGTTTCTGATCCGGTTGGAAGGGCAGCCGAAGACGTTTGGCTCCATCCTGCCGCATGCTATCCATGAGTATGCGAACCCGGAGATGGAGTGGGTGATCCACCGGCAACTGCTTACTCAGGAGATCGACGTGCTGCAACTGGAGTATTTGCAGTTGGGGCAGTACACGGGCGAATACGGGCGGATTGCCACTTTTCTGTTT
>JANRLE010000131.1:0-9499 GCA_033762895.1 Bryobacteraceae bacterium
GGACAACGTGGATACCGACCAGATCATTCCGGCGCGGTTTCTGAAAACCATCTCGAAAGAGGGCCTTGGCGATCAGCTCTTTAACGATTGGCGCTATGAGGCCGATGGCTCGCCCAAGGCCGATTTCATCCTCAACCGGCCCGAATCCAAGGGAAAACAGATCCTGCTCGCCGGGGATAACTTCGGCTGCGGCAGTTCGCGCGAGCATGCCCCCTGGGCACTGACACAATACGGCTTCCGCGCGGTGATCAGTACTTCGTTCGCCGATATCTTCAAGGGCAACGCGCTCAAGAACGCGCTGCTTCCGATCGTGGTGCCGGCGCAGGTGCATGCCGAGTTGTTCGCCAACCCTGACTGGACGCTGGAAGTGGATCTGGCCGCCCGCACCGTGGGCCTGCCGGATGGGCGAAAGATCGATTTTGCCGTGGATGGTTTTTCGCGCCATTGCCTTCTGGAAGGCATTGATGAACTGGGTTACATCCAACAGCAGGAAGCTTCGATTCAGGCGTTTGAGGCGGCGCGCGTAGGTTCGATTTGTACCACTGCCTGACCGGAACTGATCGAGCGATTTCCCTAAGACACGTATACGTGATGTACTTGTCCAATGGCGCAACTGAACCTATATGTGCCGAACGACGTCGCCGAACGCCTCAAGCGCGACGCCTCTCAAGCCGGTCTGTCCCTGTCCAGCTACGTCCTGCGGAAGCTGGACCCGAATCCGTCCGACGCATGGCCACCCGGCTATTTTGAGTCGGTTTGTGGATTTTTCAAGGAGGACATTTCGCTGCCGCCCGATCCACCGCCCGACGATATCGAGGACCTGGACTAAGGATGTTCCTGCTAGACACGAACATCTGGATCGCATTGGCGAACGGGGGACGCAGACGTGATCGGGCGACTGCGCCTCACGACGCCTGCCGAGATCGCCTGCTGTTCGATCGTCCGAGCTGAACTCGTCTTCGGCGCACGCAAGAGTCAACATGTGGCCGAAAACCTGAGAGGAATTCACGTGCTCCTCTCACTCTACAGGTCGTTCGACTTTCGACAACCTGGCGGCGGATCACTACGGCCCCATTCGCCTTGATCTTGAACGAGCGGGAACCCCCATCGGAGGGAACGACCTGATGATCGCGGCGATTGCCCTTGCACAGGACCTGGTTCTGGTCACCCGCAACGGACGCGAGTTTGAGCTCGTCCCGGGCCTGCGGCTGGAACACTGGTAGCGAGCGCGGGTGGATTTCCATTAATCCAGCACGAAACTGTCGCCCCGGCCCGGGATCTCCGTCTCCACGTTGTAGGTTTCCCGTATCAGTTCCGCCAGCACTTCCTGCTGCACGGGCTCACCATGCACCAGGAAAACCTTCTTGAGATCGCGGACCAGCGGTTTCATCCACTGCAGCAACTCCCGCTGATCGGCGTGTCCGCTCAATTCGTTGATCTTTGCCACTTCGGCCCGCAGCCGTCTCGGCTCACCGAAAATATTCACTTCCGGCATCTTTTCCACGATCTTACGGCCCAACGTATGCTCCGCCTGGAAGCCGGTAATCAGTATGGTATTGCGCCCGTCCTCGATGTTATTCCACAAGTGGTGCAGAATGCGTCCAGCCTCGCACATCCCCGACGCCGAAATGATCAGACACGGGCCGCGCAGGTCGTTCAACGCCTTTGACTCCTGCACATCACGGATATAACGCAGCATCCGGAAGCCGAACGGATCGGCGCCGTCCTCCAGAAATTCCCGTGTCTCGGCGTCGTAACATTCCTCATGTTTGCGAAATACATCGGTGACGTTGACAGCCAGCGGACTGTCCACAAACACGGGGATGGACGGGATGCGTCCGGCCAGCACCAGGTCATGCACCATGAGCACAAGCTGTTGGGTGCGGCCCACGGCAAACGCCGGCGCGATGATCTTGCCGCCCCGCGCCGCCGTGCGGCTGATCACGTCGGCCAACTTGCCGGCCGCCTGCTCCAGCGGCTGGTGGATCCGGTTGCCGTAAGTGCTTTCCATGATCAGGTAATCCACCGGCGGCAGCCGTTCGGGATCGCGAATGATGGGAAGCCCGTCGCGGCCGACGTCGCCCGAAAAGCCCAAACGCACCGTGCGGCCGTTCTCCTCTGACTCCAGGTAGACGCACGCGGAGCCCAGCATGTGCCCGGCCTCCCGCAAACGGAACCTCATGTGGTTGTTCAGCGCGACGTCCTTGTGCGTCTCCACGCGGCGGAAATGCGTCAGCACCTTCGCCGCATCGTCCATCGTGTAGAGCGGCTTCACTGCGCCTTCCTCGCCATCGGCGCCAATCGCCCGGCGCCGGTTGCGCCGCTTGTTGATGAACTCGGCGTCCTTCTCCTGCAGGAAGCCGCAATCCTTGAGCATGGGATCGCAAAGGTCCGCCGTGGCGGAGGTTGCATAAATCGGCCCGCGATATCCTCGCTTCACCAGCGTGGGCAGGTTGCCGCTGTGATCAATGTGCGCATGGGAAAGGATCACCGAATGGATCTGATCGGGGTAGACCGGGAAGTTCCGGTTCCGTTCCTCCGCCTCCCGCCGGTGCCCCTGGTACAGACCGCAGTCCAAGGCCACCCGGTGTCCCGATGACTCCACCAGATGCAAGGATCCGGTTACCGTCTTCGCCGCGCCCCAAAAAGTGAGTTTCATAGGCCAATCTGCCAGTATACCCAGCCGCGGAATTATACTGGGGACTGAATGCGCATCCTTGCTCTGGCGTTACTGCTGACCGCCGCTGTGCCGCTGCCGGGACAGAAGAAGCCCGTCACCATTGAAGCCGTCACTTCCCAGCCCGCAGCCGTGCGTTTTGAACCACACTGGTCGCCCGATGGAAAGCGCTTCGCCTACCGCCACGATGGCAAGCTGCTGGTCTATGACGTGGCCGCGCGAAAGGCTAACCAGATCCTGAGTTGGAACGCACTGGAGCAGGCCGCCTCGGCGGTCCCCAGGCCGGATGCCTTTCAGTGGGAGAACCGGCGCGTGAGCGAGCAGCCCATCCAATGGGCCAACGATAGCCGCACGCTGCTGGCGCTGGCCGGAGGTGACGTTTTCCTCGTCAATCTGGATGCAGGCGGGTGGACGCAACTCACCGCCACCCCGGTTTCCGAACGGGATCCGAAACTTTCCCCTGACGGTCTGCGGTTGGCCTATCGCGTGAATCACGACCTCTACGTCCGGGACCTGAACGGTGAGAAACGAACCCGGCGGCTGACGCACGACGGCGCCGCCACACTGCTGAACGGCGAACTGGACTGGGTGTATCCCGAGGAGTTGGAGATCGGCTCGGCCTACTGGTGGTCGCCCGATTCCCGGCACATCGCCTATCTGCAACTCGACACCAGCCGCGAGTTGATCCATCCGCATGTGGACATGCTCGGGCTGTATGCCAGGCCAGAACCTCAGCGCTATCCCAAGGCCGGGACGCCAAATCCCGACGTAAGGCTCGGCGTAGTCCCCGCCGCCGGAGGCCGCACAAAATGGATGGATCTGGGCGAGTTGCGCGAACGCCTCATCGCGCGTGTTTACTGGCAGCCGGACTCGGCCGCGGTTTTTGCGCTGCGCCTCAACCGCATCCAGAATGAAATGCAGCTATTGGCGGCCGGCATTGCGACGGGTGAATCCCGTATCGTGATGGAAGAAAAGGACCCCTACTGGATCAACCTCGCCGACGACTTCCGGTGGCTGCCCGGGCAGCGCCAGTTCCTATGGTCAAGTGAACGCGGGGAGGGCTTTCGCCACCTATACATACACGACTGGAATGGCCGCGAACAGGCGCGGCTCACCACCGGCGGCTGGGAAGTGAGCGAAGTGGCGCACGTGGATGAAGCCGGCCGCCGCGTCTTCTTCCTGTCCACCGAAACAAGCCCGCTCGAACGGCATCTCTATTCAGTGAGCCTCAGTGGCGGTGAACGGCGCAAGCTGACACGTGAGCGCGGCACGCACGCCGTCTCCGTCAGCCCCTCCGCCGAATACTGGCTCGACACTTTCTCAAGCGCCACCGAGCCTGCGCGCACGATACTGCGCGACGCGGCGGGAAACGCGATCGCCACTATCAGCGAACCTAACCGCCGCATTGCCGAAGAGTACGACCTGCTGCCCACCGGGTTTCTCGAATTTCGCGGCCAGGACAGTACGCTCTTTCATGCGCGTCTGATCAAGCCGGCGGGTTTTGACGCCTCGAAAAAATACCCGGCGATCGTGATGATCTACGGCGGACCGCACGTGCAGGCGGTACGTGACCAGTGGACCGGGCTGACGTGGGAGCAGGCGCTGGCGCATCGCGGCTTCGTCATCTGGCAAATGGACAATCGCGGATCGGCGGGGCGCGGCCACGGCTGGGAGTCGCAGGTCTCACGCAAGTTCGGCAGACTCGAACTCGAAGATCAGAAGGAGGGCGTGAAACACCTCGTCTCGCTCGGCTTTGTCGATCCCAACCGCATTGGAATCACCGGCTGGAGCTACGGAGGTTACATGACGCTCACGGCCATGCTGCATGCGCCGGACGTGTTCCACGCGGGTATCTCCGGCGCTCCCGTCACCGACTGGCGCCACTACGACACCATCTACACCGAGCGCTATATGGGACTGCCGTCAGAGAACCCCAAGGGCTATCACGACAGTTCACCGGTTCATTTCGCCCGCAACCTGAAGGGCAAGCTGATGCTGGTGCACAACTACGGCGACGACAACGTACTCTACCAGCACAACATGCAGATGCAGATCGCACTGCAGAAGGCGGGCAAGCTTTACGAGACGCTGATCTATCCGCAGAAGGCCCACGGCGTTACGGGCCCGCTGGTCCGCCACATGCGTGAGGCAATGACGGATTTCTTTGAGCGGGCGCTGAAGTAAGTTACTGCGCCGGCGCTTCGATCTCGATCAGCTTCGGCTCCACACGCTCCCGCGCCCCTTCCTTCAACGCCAGTTTCTCGGCGGAGCTTTCATACGGCTTCAGGAACGTGGGATCAAGATCGTAGGTGGAAACCGGCTCCGGCCAGGCATACAGCCGGTAGTTACCAGGAGGGATGGTTTTGAGACTGAACGCCCCAGTCTGGTCGGTGGTGGTCTGCCGGATAAGATGGGCCTTGGCTGGCTCCCAGGGGTCCGGAACCAGCACCACGGCAACCCCGGCCGCCGCCTCATCCTTCCTGCGCACCACGCCTTCGACCGCCGCGGCATTCGGACTCAACACCAGGTGCAAGACAGGCGCCGAACCGGCGTTGTTCAGGTCAATCTGATCGTTGGCGGGCTGGTTCCCCAAACGCGCGCTGCGCAAGTACACACCCTCCGGAAATCCGTAGAGCACCACGGAGTACTTATCCGGAGTCAGCCCCTCCAGACGGAAGCTGCCGTCTTCTTTCACCTGCGCCATGGAGTTACCCGGTCCGCCGGATTCGCTGGGCCGCAGAAAAACACGGCCGCCCGTGAATTTCTGCTGCGCCTGGCCCTCCATGCGAACCATGCCGGTCACTCCGATGGGCGGCGACAGCGTCACCACCACGTTGTCCAGGTCACCCGTCACATCCACCTGCGTGCGTCCCATGGCGCGCGGACCGCGCTGCATGGACATCACCGAAACCGTGTAGGAACCAGCGCGCACTCCAGTGATTTCGAAAGTGCCGTCCGGCCGCACACGCCCGCCCGAACCGCGTCCGAAAAACATCCCCGGCCCCTGCCCGCGCGGCGCCATGTTCACCATCAGGTTCTGCACGGCCCCTTCGCCCGCCACTCGTCCTGTGATGCGAAAGACGGGCGACTTCAGCAGGCCGATCTGGATGCCGCTCACTTCCCTTCCCTGACCGACGTCCACCAGCGCCGCCGCCGACACGTCCACCGCGCCCGGAAAATAAGTCGGCGCGTAGTCCTGCTGTACCTCCTCAGCGGCCGGCGCGGGCATTGGCATGCGCGGATCGAACGAGCGCCGCCCGCGTGTTTTCGCCACCACGTAATACTTGCCCGGTGGAAGATTGGCGATGCGGAACTCGCCGATGTCGTTGCTTTCCCCCGACATGTCCTCGCGAGGCCGGCCCGTGGGAGCCGAACGGACCGCGCTCACCTGAACCCGCGGCATGGGATCGCCATCCTCGTCCACCACCCGGCCCGTGATCACACCCTGCGGAGGAAGCTTGAACTGAAGCGTCACTTCCTCTCCATCGCGCAGCTTGATAGGCGTGCCGCTGAAGTTCGACGACCGCGCTCCGTACTGCATCGAAAGAAACCCCACGCGCTGGGCCGAGAGCCGGTAAGTGCCCGCCTCCAGTTTTTCGAATGTGAACCTGCCATCAGGGAGCGACGTTGCGGCCCGCGATTGCGGCATCGCGCCACGTCCGCCAGCGCCATCCCGTGTCAGCCGCAGTTGCACCTTGCGCAGCGGCTCTCCAGTCACCGCGTGCACCACCAGGCCGGTGATACGCGCCGGTTTCGGCTCCCGGGCCGGCTGTTGTGCGAACAGACAGGACACAGCCGCCACGGCCAGAGCAAGGACGTTCATGCCTGATAAGACGGCCACCCCGCCCCTTTCGTTTCTATTTCGCCTGATCCGGATGCGTCTCCACCGAGTTCACGATCGGTTTGACGGTCCGCAGATAGGCGTGCATGGCGCGCAGGTCGCCTTCTTCCAGCCCCGCATAGGCCAGCCACGGCATCAGCGTGAAGGCGTCATCCCCTGCTTTCGGCGGCCCGTTCTTTACGTAGTCCTTATACTGGTAGACCTTCTCCACAAACTGATCTTCGGTCATCTTGCCGAGCCCGGTCTGGGTGTCGGGGGTGATATTCGCCGAAATCACCCGTGCGGTACCCACGCGGAACTCGCGCCCGCCGGCGAACGCCTTCTCCTCCACCACCTGCCCTTTCTCGAACGGGCTATGGCATTCCTTGCAGCCGGCGATGCCTACCAAGTAGGCCCCGTATTTCAGTTTGTCTGCGCGGTCCGGCGCGGCCACGGTTTCCACCGGGGCGGGGGCCAGCTTGAACAGCAGGTTGACAGGGAAATCAATCGCGGTGGCGGGCAGTTCATTCCTTACGGCGGGCAACGTGCGCACATACGCCACCAGAGCCTGCGCGTCGTCATCGCTCATGTCCTTGTAGAAGGTGTAGGGCATCATGAACAGCGCCCTGCCGTCGCGCGACACACCCTCGCGGATGGCGCGCAGGACCTCGCCGTCGGTCCAGGCCCCGATCCCGGTTTCCCGGTCAGAGGTAATGTTGGCGGCCGACACCGTGCCCGGCAATCCCATCTCCGGCGGGAACGTCTGCCCCGCGCCGCGGCGGCCTTCCAATACCGGCCCGCCGAACCGGGAAAAGTCCCTCGGGGAATGGCAGCCGTCACATTCCAGCAGGTTGTCATAGAGATAGCGGCCTCGCTCCAGGGTGGCCGGCGAGGCCAGAATCTTCAATTGGGGCGCCGGCCGCATGTTGGGCTTCTTCAGCCACAAGTAGCCCAGTGCCCCTCCGGCGGCAGCCACAAGCCCCGCCACCACATACAGGATTCGTTTCATCGCTTCTGCATACGAACGCGGAAACACCAGTGGATTCAGATCAATTAAACTGGGAGTCCATGGCACTCCGTTTTCCCGCTCTTTTTGCCGTGCTGCCCCTGATGGCGGCCGAAGCCGTCATCCCCAGCAACGGACCAAAACCCGTGGGGCCCTACACGCCCGGCGTCCTCACAAAGGACTTCCTTTATGTCTCCGGGCAGGGCGCGCGCCGGCCCGATGGCGCCGACGCCGGGTCTGTGGAGGCGCGCTACGCGCAATGTTTTGAAAACGTGAAGGCGATCATCGAAGCCGGCAAGCTCACCATGGAGCATGTCGTCTACATGCAGGTGTATCTGGAGGACGTCTCCACCTACCCGGTCATGGACGCCATGTGGAAGAAGTACTTCCCGAAAAATCCCCCGGCGCGCGCCTCCCTGGGCGTCGCCAGAATGCCTACCGGCACCCCGATTGAGATCAGCGCCGTCGCCATACGCGATCTTTCCAGGAAGAAAGCGGTGATCCCGCAGGGCTATCCCGCCACTATGGCCATCGCCCCCGCCATCATCGCAGGTGACCGCGTATTCCTCTCCGGCTTCCTCGGCCGCGACGTCAAAACCGGCAACATTCCCGCCGATCCCGCCGCGCAGGTCCAGTTGGCGCTTGACCGCATGAAGGAGACGCTGAAGGCCGCTGGCCTCGACTTCCGCCACATGGTGTTCGTCAATCCCTACCTGTCACCGCAGTTGCCGATGAACGTGATGAACAACGTCTACGCCAAACACTTCGAGTTCGGCAACACGCCCGCCCGGGCCACCATCCAGGTGGCCAGCCTGCCCTACGGCGCCAACATCGAATTCACCGGCGTGGCCGTGCGCAATCTGAAGGACCGCCGCGCCGTGCGGCCGAAAAACATGCCGCCCAGCCCCACCGCCAGCCCTTGTGTCCAGGTCACCGATACGCTCTATTGCTCAGCCAAGTCCGGTTTTATTCCCGGGCCCAATGCCGGCATCTACGCCGAAACCGTGGAGACACAGGTCCGCCAGACGATGCGCAATCTGCTCGATGGGCTGGAGGAGGCCGGCATGGACTTCACCCACGTGGTGGCCACCAACGTCTACCTGGACCAGTTGGATGAATTCGCGAAGATGAACGGCATCTACGCCCAGTATTTCACCGGCATCAAACCTACGCGCACCACCGTGCAGCCCACCGCATCGGTGAGCCGCAAGGCCAACGACAAGGGCCAGTGGCCGAAGCTCGAGGAAATTTCGTTAGTAGCGGTGAAGTGAGGCGCCTGGCTGAAACATACGCTCTGAGTCCTGCGATAGCAGCACCCACAGCCCGTAAACGCCCAGCGCCGTGCCGAACGGCACGTGCAGCAGTTCCAGCACCGAAAGCACGATCGTCATGATCCGCGCCCACGGCTGCCGGTTCAACAGGCCCCATCCGGCGATGATGCCGGGAATCGATAACACCGCCGCGATGACAAAAAACAGCGCTCCGATGCCGCCAAGAATCGGGATCGCGATGTAGCGGTCCGGTCCCGGCTCCGCCACGCCGACAATCCCGGCAATTCCGCCGAAAAACAGCAGAGCCAGCAGGCCGGCCAACAGCCCGCAACAGCCAAGCACGATGTGCAGCCAGGCCAGAACCCTCACGTGTGTTTGCATATTCCCTTCCCCTTTGAGGAGACGATCATTTCCGCGTGGATGTTCCGCAAACCGGATCACGTTTTGTGCGATATTTCTTCTCCCGAAAATTGCACACCGCCTCCGGCTGCGTTAAGATTGAAATGCGGGGTGGAGCAGTCTGGTAGCTCGTTGGGCTCATAACCCAAAGGTCGAAGGTTCAAATCCTTCCCCCGCAACCAAAAGGCCGCTTCCCTCCCTCCACTGGATCCCTTCCGAACCACAATGCACCGGCGAACTTTCCTTGGCGGGCTGGCGGTCCCGCAGGCGCCGCAATCCGGCCCCGTCATCGACGCGCACAACCATCTCAATCATCACAGCCGCCC
>JANRLE010000132.1:0-3902 GCA_033762895.1 Bryobacteraceae bacterium
GTCCAGCCGTGCAGCTTGCCATATTCGTCCGCCATCCACGCCATGGTGTCCGCGCCCGTGCCCATGTCCGGTCCCGGCACATCCACGTTCGGTCCGATCAGATCGTGAATGCGATTGGTAAACGTACGCGTGAGGCGCTGCTTCTCGGCCTTGGATAAGGTTTTCGGATCGCACTGAATCCCGCCCTTGGCTCCGCCGTAGGGAAGATTCGCCACCGCGCACTTCCATGTCATCAGTGAGGCCAGCGCGCCCACTTCGTCGGCGTCGGCTTCGGGGTGATAGCGCAACCCGCCCTTCATCGGACCCCGTGCGTTGTCGTGCTGTACCCGGTAGCCCACAAACGTCGCCGTGGTGCCGTCGTCGCGCTCGATGTTGCACTCCACCTTCACCTCGCGGTAGGGCACAATCAGTTGCCGCATCTCGCGGTCGGTAAGGCCCAGCAGTTTCGCCGCCTTGTGAAAGTACTGCACGGTCGCGTCAATGGGGTTCATTCTCCTCCTCCGGCCACACGGTCGTTGCGGAATATCCAACTCGACTTGATGAAATCGCGATTCATGCGCGCGATGAATTCCAGGCGGATGTTCTTCGGGCACACAGCTTCACATTCGCCGATGTTGGTGCAGGATCCGAACAGTTCCTGGTTGGCCCGCGCCACCATGTTGGTCACGCGCTGATGGCGTTCGGGCTGGCCCTGCGGCAGCATTCCCAGATGGCTCACCTTGGCCGACAGAAACAGCGATGCCGAAGCGTTCGGGCAGGCCGCCACACATGCGCCGCAGCCGATGCATTGCGCCGCGTCCATGGCAAGGTCGGCGTCCTTCTTGGGAATCGGGACGGCGTTGGCATCCGGCGCAGAGCCTGCCGCCACCGACACATACCCCCCGGCGGCGATGATGCGGTCAAACGCCCCGCGGTCCACCACCAGGTCCTTCACCACCGGGAACGCGGCGGCGCGCCAGGGCTCCAGCCACAACTCCTCGCCGTTCCTGAAATGCCGCATGTGGAGTTGGCAGACGGTGGTTCCCGGCAATGGACCATGCGCGATGCCGTTGACCAGGAAACCGCACGAACCGCAAATGCCTTCCCGGCAGTCATGGTCAAACGCGATTGGTTCTTCGCCCTTTGCGATCAGGTCTTCGTTGAGCACGTCCAGCATTTCCAGGAAGGACATATGCTCATTGGCGCGCACCTTGTAGGCCACCATCCGCCCCGGCGAGGCCGCATTCTTCTGGCGCCAGACGTTGAGAGTGAGATTCAGTTCCATGCCGGTTTTCTCTTACTTGTAGCTGCGCTGGGTAAGGTGGACATACTCAAACTCCAGCGCTTCCTTGTGTAGCGTGTGCCTGTTCCCTTTGCCCTGCCATTGCCAGGCGGCGGCGTAGCAGAAATCGTCGTCGTTGCGAAGCGCTTCGCCCTCCGGCGTCTGGTGCTCCTCGCGGAAATGGCCGCCGGAGGACTCCTCGCGCTCCAGCGCGTCACGGCACATTAACTGCGCCAGTTCGAAGAAGTCCGCCACCCGCGCGGCCTTTTCCAGGGACTGATTCAGTTCTTCGCCCGAGCCCGGCACGCTGAGGTTCTTCCAGTACTCCTGCTCCAGTTCGGCGATCTTGCCCTGGGCCAGCCGCAGCCCCGTGGCGTTGCGCGCCATGCCGCAGTGATCCCACATCAGCTTGCCCAACTCGCGGTGGAACGAATCCACGCTGCGTTTACCACCGATGGAGAGCAGCTTCTTTACGCTTGCCGCCACCTCCTGCTCCACGCGTTTCACTTCCGGATGATCGGCGCTTATCTTATCCAGCTTTGTGTTCGCCAGATAGTCGCCCACCGTATAGGGCAGGATGAAGTAGCCATCGGCCAGCCCCTGCATCAGCGCGCTGGCGCCCAGGCGGTTGGCGCCGTGGTCGGAAAAATTCGCTTCCCCGATCACGAACAGACCCGGGATAGTGCTCATCAGCCGGTAATCCACCCACAGGCCGCCCATCGTGTAGTGGATGGCCGGATAGATGCGCATCGGCACGCTGTAGGGATCTTCACCGGTTATCCGCTCGTACATCTCAAACAGGTTGCCGTAGCGTTCGGCAATGACGTTGCGGCCCAGGCGATTGATGGAGTCGCTGAAATCCAGATAGACGCCGAGGCCGGTGGAGCCCACCCCGCGGCCTTCATCGCAAACGCCTTTAGCCGCCCGCGAGGCGACGTCGCGCGGAACCAGATTGCCGAAGCTGGGGTAGCGGCGCTCCAGATAATAGTCGCGTTCGGCCTCGGGGATCTGGCCGGGGCTGCGTTTGTCGCCTTTCTGCACCGGCACCCAGATGCGGCCGTCGTTGCGCAGCGATTCGCTCATCAGGGTGAGCTTGGACTGATAGTCGCCGGAAACGGGAATGCAGGTGGGGTGAATCTGCGTGAAGCAGGGATTGGCGATCAAGGCGCCCTTGCGGTGCGCGCGCCAGATGGCCGTCGCGTTTGATCCTTTGGCGTTGGTGGAGAGATAAAAAACGTTGCCGTAGCCGCCCGTGCCGAGCACGACAAGATCGGCCAGGTGCGTTTCGATCTTCCCCGTCACCAGATCGCGCGTGACGATGCCGCGGGCCTTGCCGTCAATGACGATCAGGTCCAGCATTTCCGTGCGCGGGTACATGGTGACGCGGCCGGCATTCACCTGACGCTCCAGTGCCTGGTAGCAGCCCAGAAGCAACTGCTGGCCCGTCTGCCCGCGGGCGTAGAATGTGCGGGAAACCTGGGCGCCTCCAAAAGAGCGGTTGGCCAGCAGGCCGCCGTACTCGCGCGCAAAGGGCACGCCCTGCGCCACGCACTGGTCAATGATGTTGACGCTGATCTGCGCCAGCCGGTAAACGTTGGCTTCGCGGGCGCGGAAGTCGCCGCCTTTCACCGTGTCGTAAAAGAGGCGATAGATGCTGTCGCCATCGTTCTGATAGTTCTTGGCCGCGTTGATGCCGCCCTGCGCGGCGATGGAGTGCGCGCGGCGCGGCGAATCCTGGAAGCAGAAGGCCTTGACGTTGTATCCAAGCTCGCCGAGCGTGGCCGCTGCCGATCCGCCGGCAAGCCCCGTACCCACCACGATGATGTTGTACTTGCGCTTGTTGGCCGGGTTCACCAGCTTCATGTCGAACTTGCACTTGTCCCATTTCTGTTCGATGGGACCGGAGGGGATGCGTGAATCGAGCTTCATTCTGTCTTAGTTCACCAGGCCTGTGAGGACGGAAAGGGGGATCGAGATGTTGCCGGCAACAATCCCGATGGTTGCCATCAGCGCGAAGCGTTTCAGCATCGGCGTGTAGCGCGGATGGCTGACGCCAATGCTTTGGAACATGCTCCAGACGCCGTGGTGCAGATGGATGCCCAGCAGCAGCATCGCCACGATGTAGGCGATGGAAACCAGCGGCTGCTGGAAGCCGCTCACGACGTTGTGATAAACGCTGCCTTCGCGAAAATCCGGATGAGCCGACCCGATGGTGAAGTGAAGCAGATGGTAAACGATGAAGGCGAAGAGAATCGGGCCGCTCCACAACATGGTCCGGGAGGCATAGCTGGAGCCGGCGTTGGCTTTTTTCTGGTAGGCGATCGGGCGGGCCTTGGACTTCAGCGCGGCCAGTTGGATGGCCATGCTGATGTGCAGAACCACGCTCAGCAGAAGGACCGTGCGGGCGCCCCAGAGAAGCCCCAGGTTGCTCTGCAGGAAATGCGCGTAGGCATTCAACTTGTCGGGTCCGAGGTAAATCTGGAGATTGCCCAGCATGTGGCCGGTCACGAATCCGAACAGGATCATGCCAGTGGCCGCCATGACCACTTTCTTGCCGATCGTGGTGGCGAGGAATGAGGGTTTCTCCGCTCTGGCGGAGATCGTGTTTGTTGCTGCGCTCATGTGTCTTGCGGAATGAAGA
>JANRLE010000133.1:0-7211 GCA_033762895.1 Bryobacteraceae bacterium
GGAAGTTCCCCGGCCGCGTCAATCGGCTGGCCATTACTGTCACGGTCGCGCCATCGCCCAATGGCATCGAACTTTTCCAAACCGAACCCGATCGGGTCGAGGATCTGATGGCAGTTGGCGCACACGGGATTCGTGCGGTGCAACTCGGTACGCTCACGGACGGTGAGGTTTGTAATCGTCGCCTGGTCCTGTTGGTCCAACGCCGGAACGTCGGGCGGGGCGGCCGGCACATGGTCCCCCAGCAGTTGTTCCAGCACCCACACGCCACGCTTGACCGGGCTGGTGCGGTTGGGGAAAGAAGTTGCCGCGAGAACGCCCGGCATTCCCAGGACCCCCCCGCGATTGCCGTCACTTAGCCGGACCCTGCGCATCGCGGGTCCCTTGATGGTTTTTTCCAGGCCGTAAACCGCGGCCAGCGTTCCATTGAGATACGTGTAATCGGCATCGGCGAAACGGATGACGCTCTTGTTTTCACGCACGATGCTTTCGAAAAACAGGCGGGCTTCATCGTACATCGCCTGGCGCATCGCCGCGGTCATTTGCGGAAACATCGCCGGATCGAAGACTTGCCGCTTCAGGCCGCCGACGCCCAGCCACTGTGCGCCGAAACCGTCAAACAACGCGCGGGAGCGGCGATCGTCGAGCAGACGTTGCGCCTGCGCCTTTAGGACGGCCGGCTCATGCAGCGTTCCGTTGTCGGCCAGCGCCATCAGTTCGTTGTCGGGCATCGTGGCCCATAGCAGATAGGACAGACGCGAAGCGAGTTGATGGTCGTCCAGCGGAACGATCCCGGCGCCCGGCTGGCTTACTCCAGCCGGCGTAATAAACAGGAACTGAGGAGAAACGAGGATGGCCTTGAGCATCAGGTGAAGCGCCTGGTGGTAGCCCAGGTTGTTACGCCTTCCCAGGTCGAACGTCTCAACCAGGACATCCAACTCCGCCTCTGCCGGTGGGCGGCGGTAGGCCTTTTTGGCAAGCGACCGGGCGACTTCGCGCGCCGCTCCCCGGGGGTTGGCCTTCGGCGCGGCAGGTTCGCCGAACAGCCGCTTTTGCATTTCCGTAGCCGGGGCGCCTTCGGGCGCCACGATCCGGTGCAAGACCTTGTCGGCGATCGCCAGATACTGCTCGAGCTGGAGGGGTGAGAGCGAATTGAGATACCCTTCGCCGCTGACTTCATCCGGCAGTCCATCGACAATCGACGGATCGACACCAAACAGATCGCGCAACGTGTTGCCGTACTCGGTCTTGGTCAACCGGCGGATGACGAAAGATCCCGGATCCTTTTGGCTGAGGTACTTCAGCTTGGCGAGCCAATCAGCGAACATCTGCCGATCCGCATCACCTGGCTGGGGCGAGCCTTTGGGCGGCATGTCATGCGCCTTCACTCTGGCGGCGGCTCTCTTCCACTGTTCGGTGAAGGCGGCGTGGCCAGGAGCCTTGAGCGCCGGTGAAAAATTGACTCCCGCCCGCGTAGGCCGCCTGTTCTGGTGGCAGGGCAGGCAATAGGTGGTGATAAACGGCGTTACGCGGCCACGGAAGAATTCTTCGGCATCGGCTTTGAGCGCTTCATGATCAGCGGCCATTGAGCGGCAAGGCGAGGCCATGCACAGGATCAGGGAGAAGCCCAGCAATCCGGGCGCCTTCGAGATACGGCGGATGGCAACAGAAGCGGCCATGCTTGTGGAGGTTCGTCTCCCCAAGTTAGCACGGGGGGCCAAGAATTGACTTGGCCCGTAAAATGGACTAAGCTTGGAACGTGTCTACCTTCAACGTCCATGAGGCCAAGACCCAGTTCTCCCGCCTCCTCGATTCCGTCCTGGAAGGCGAGACCGTCCTCATCACTCGCAACGGCGTCCCGGTCGCTGAACTGGTCCCGGCCCGCCGCCGCCCATTTCCCTTCGGCATTGGCCGGAACGACCCCAGTCTCAATCCCGAGGCATTGGCGAGCGACGAGTGGTGGCGGCCCATGACCGACGAAGAGTACGACGCCTTTCTCGAAGGCCGCTATTAATCATGTACCTTCTCGATACGCACACCTTGGTGTGGGGCGTCGCGGCGCCGGAAAAGCTCCCGCCACGCGTTCGGGAGATCCTGGCCGAGGGCGAGGTCAAAGCCAGCGTGGTTTCCTATTGGGAACTGATTCTCAAGAAGGGCCGGCCGTCGTCGCTGGTCCTCGATCCACTCCTATGGTGGGAACGCTATGTGACCCGCCACGCGGTCGAAGTGCTGCCGATCAGAGTGATGCACGTCGATCGGCTCAACGAACTCGCCGAGCGGCACCGCGATCCGTTCGACCGCATGCTGGTGGCTCAGGCGATGGCCGAAGGGCTGACGCTGGCCAGCAAGGATAAGACGTTGGCCCACTACGGAGTGCCGCTGGTATGGGAATGAGTTCGACGGAGCGGCCATCCGCGACGGGAAGTGAGATGTTACACCATAAGGGCGCGGGGCAGGACGGCGATGGCATTTACTTTTAGGCTTGCGCGCGGCGTTGAATCGATGTATTCTACCGGCGTCGACTGGAGGTACTATGAGTTCAATGCCCGGAGCGCCCGGACCTTACCGGAAACTCGACGACCTTATGGATATGCCCCGGCAGCCGGGCATGTCTCACATGCGCCGTCAGATGGACAGAGCGCATCGGGAGGCCCCGCCGCAGGCCTCTTTTCCGAACCGCCTGTCGGCGTTTCTCCGCCACCAGGTATTCGGCTGGATTGGTGCGTATCTGAGAAATTTCATCCGCAGGAAACATAAGTTCCTCACATATGAGAGCACTTCGCAGACCGGCATCTATCCGCTTGCGGCCGGGGAGGAAGTCCGCGTCAGTATGTGCGGCGACTGGGGCACAGGCACCCGCGAGGCCTTTGAAGTGGCGGAGCGGATGAAGGAGTCCGATCCGCACTACACCATTCATCTCGGCGACATCTACTATGTGGGAGGAGCCGAGGAGGTATCGGAAAACTGCCTGGGCGTAAGCGACGAAAAATCGGGCGCGCCGGGGCTTGTGTGGCCCATCGGCTCAACGGGTTCGTTTGCCCTGAACGCCAACCACGAGATGTACGCCAATGGCGACGCCTATTTTGACCTGTTCCTGCCGAAACTGGGGGTGCGGCGCCAACCCGGGGCGCCGCCGTCAGGGCAGGCCGCCAGTTACTTCTGCCTGCAGAACGAATGGTGGTCCGTCATCGGCCTGGATACGGGGTACAACTCAGTAGGTTGGGCCATCATCGAGTACATAGTCCGCCCCAACGCGCGGCTGGAAAAGGCGCTGCTTGAATGGCTGAAGGAAACTGTGCAGCCGAAGACGAACGGACGGGCGCTGGTTCTGCTGAGCCATCACCAGTATTATTCGGCCTTCGAATCGCAGTATCCGAAGGCCGCCGATCAACTTGCGGACATGATTGACCGGCCGGTGCTCTGGTTTTGGGGGCATGAACATCGGATGGCGGCTTATGGCGCCCATCGGGTGGACGGAGGCATTACGGCCTTCGGACGCTGCCTGGGGCACGGCGGCATGCCGGTGGACATTCGCGATCCCATTGTGCATCCGGAGTTTCCTCCCGCCATCTACGATGACCGCAGATACCCGGACCTGTTTTCAGAACCGGTAGGTTACAACGGGTTCGCCAACCTGCGCTTCAACGGTAACCGCCTGGCGGTGGAATACAAGGATCTGCGGGGTAACGTAATCCTCAGCGAGGAGTGGGAATCCAGCGAAGGGCGGCTGCACGGAATCGACATTCGCCAGGGCATTGCCGACCCGGACATCAAAGTTGGGGATCTGAACGCTGCTATCGGCCGTCCGGCGGCGCTCGGCGCGCGGTCAGGGCAATAGCGGCGCTGTCTGCTCAGGCAGGGTGACGCCCGGCTCCAGTTCCATGATCTTGATGTTGCGGAAATGGATCTCGGCGCCTTCCGATTCCAGGCAGATGTAGCCCTTTTTCTGCGTGGACTTGCTGATGCCGTTGACAAACTTGCCGTTCACCGCCAGTTTGATCACGCCATCGACGGCTACCACGGTGTAGGTATTCCACTCACCGCGAGGTTTGCACAGATTTTCGATCGACTTGCTGCGCGGGCCGCGCGGGTTGTCGGGGATTGTCTTGACGCCGCCCACTCCGAATAGCTCACCGTGAACGTATGCAACCGGCGGATCGAAATCCGGACGCCTGTTCAAGTCCACCCAACCCAACTCCAGCATCTGCACCTCCACGCCGTCGGGCAGGCGGTTCTTCTCCCCGGGCACGGCATTGCTCCAGATGAACGTGCCTGAATTGCCACCCGGCTCCTTGTGCATCCATTCGATGTGCATGATGAAGTTCTCATACTGGCGGTCAGTGCGCATCACTCCGATGGGGCGGCCCTTGCAGATCAGCAGACCGTCGCGTACGGACCACGTATCGGGATCGGTGTTGACGTTGACCCAGCCGGTGAGATCCTTGCCGTTAAACAGATCGCGGAACTGCGGAATCTGCATACCGTCAAGCCAGGGAGCGTGAATGGCCAGGAAGAGGGCGCCCAGCGCCAGGAACGGAGCGAAAGGTCTCATCCGGTCATGATACAGCTTCGCGGTGGGTCAGTTAACGATTGCCGCCGAGGCCATGGCCATCACGGCGTTGATCTCATCGGCCAGGTCGCCGTCGCGGCTGATGCGCTGCATCATGATGACGCCCACCAGCTTCTTTGCGGGGTCGATCCAGCCGTAGGTGCGCCACGCGCCTCCATGACCGTAAGCGCCGGTGGAGTTAAGGCGAAAGATGCCGTCGTTGTCGCGCACCACGCCCCATGAGAGCCCGTAACCGATACCGGGGGCGAAGCCCGCTTTCAACTCGCCGGTATGCACCCCCGTCATTGCGGCCACTGCGGCGGGCGACAGAATACGTCTGTCCTGGAAGACGCCGCCATCGAGCATCATCTGATAGAACGCGGCCATGTCGGAAGCCGTGGAATAGAGTCCGCCCTCCGGCGCCGGATACTTCGCGTCTTTGCGATACAGTTCAAATTCGGCGCGCGTCAGTTTGCCGTTGTCATAGGAGTACATCGCGGCGATACGGCCGTGCTTCTCATTCGGCGGAAAGAAGAAAGTATCTTTCATACCCAGCGGTTCGAAGATACGCTCCTTGAGGAAGCGGTGGTAGGCCATGCCGGACGCCACCTCCACGATGCGGCCCAGTGTGGCGATGCCCATGTTGGAATAGCGCCACTGCGCCCCCGGTTCAGACAACAGCCGCTGCTGCGAATAGATGAGCACCGCCTCCTCCAGCGTGCGGTCACGCCGCTGGAAGATATCGGAGACGCCGGCGGGTGTGCCGCCCGGCATGCCGGAAGTGTGGGTGAGTAAGTCCCTGAGGGTGGGCCGCCGGGTGGGCTTGCGTCCGTCACTTAGGACCTGGCCGCGAAACTCAGGCAGGTGCTTCTCCACAGGATCCGTCAGCGCCACCAGTCCTTCATCCACCAGGATCATGATGGCCGCCCCGGTAACGGGCTTGGTCATGGAAGCGATCTGAAAGATGGTGTCCGGCTTCATCGCCAGCTTCGCCTCGCGATCCTGCCAGCCTGCGGCATCAAGGCGCGCCAGCACTCCGTTGCGCTGGATCAGCGTGACCGTGCCAGCGGTGGCCCCGCCGGCGACGAACGCCTTCATCCGTTCGGGAATCCGCGCCAGCAGCGCCGGATCCATGCCGTGGTCGGCCGCGGCCAAAGAAAGCGCCAACAGCAGCGGCAGCAACTTACACCTGCGCCGGGACGGTGTAAGGATCGCGGTAATGGCGCGTGCGCATCGAATCGGCTTCCTGATCGCCGACGAAGTGGCCGGTGGACTGGGCCACACGCAGCGCGCGGCCCACGCGGTAGGCGATGTTGGCCAGATGGCAATAAGCCGCCGCCCGCGCCCCGATCTCGATTTCCGCGTTCAGCTTCTTATGATCGCGGTGCTTCACGGCATCGAGGAAATTCTTCATGTGCGGCTGCGTCTGCCAGGCCTGCTGCTCCTGGGCTTTCTCTTCCACCGCTTTCTCGTACTTCTCGGCGCGGCCGGCGCCGGCGCCCGTGGCCTGCTCACGGCTCAGGTTGCCCACGGTGCTTTTGTAGATCTGGAACCCGCCGGGGTCCACCACCATGAAGCCGGTGGAGCCGTAGAAGATGTTCCCGGTGTAGTTGGGTCCGCGCATGCCGGCCAGGCCTTCGGGAGGCGTGGGCAGGTTGCGCGTGTCGAAGGTGATCATGGCGTCGCCGAATTCGAAGCTGGTATTCAGCGTGTTCGGCGTTTCCTGATCGTCCTGCCAGACGTACTTGCCTCCGGTGGATGTCACGCTCACCGGCCAGCCGGTGCGGCCGATACCCCACAGGCAGATATCCATTTCATGGACGCCCTGGTTGCCGATATCGCCATTGCCCGTATCCCAAAACCAGTGCCAGTTATAGGCGAACTTATTCTTGCTGTAAGGCTTCATCTGCGCGGGGCCCAGGAACAGATCCCAATCGAGCCCGGGCGGCACGGCTTCATCCGGCGTATGGCCGATGGAGAAACGGCGGCGGTAGCAGAGGCCGCGGGCATGATAAACCTGCCCGATCGCTCCTTCCCGCAGTAATTGAATGGCGCGCATCTTGTGCGCGATCGACCGGCTTTGCGAGCCCACCTGCACCATGCGCTTGTACTTGCGGGCCGCCTTCACCATCTGGATGCCCTCAAAGATGTTGTGGCTGGCCGGCTTTTCCACATACACGTCCTTGCCGGCCTGGCAGGCCCAGATGGCCGAGAGCGCGTGCCAATGGTTGGGCGTGGCGACGGAAACCGCGTCGATGTCTTTGGATTCGAACATCGAACGCATGTCGGCATAGTCCTTGGGCTGGTGGCCCTTTTCCTTCTGGATCTTGGCGACGGCGCGTTCGCGGGCGGCCTGGTTGACGTCGCAGACGGCGGCGATGCGGCAATCCGTATCCAGCGTGCCGTAGAAGTTCATATGATCGTTGCCGCGCCCGCCAAGGCCGACGATGCCGAGGTTGACGCGATCATTGGCGCCCAGAATGGGGAAGCGGGCCGTGGCGATGGCAGCGGCAGCGGCCTGAACGAATTGTCTGCGGGCTGTGTTGGACATCGGGGTCATTGTATCGTATGAGAACGAGTGCACGATATCTTTCTCAGTTACGACCATGACGATCAGGGGCGCATTGCCGGGCTGGTGGATGCGCTCGCGCCATTCGGATGGAAG
>JANRLE010000134.1:0-46444 GCA_033762895.1 Bryobacteraceae bacterium
GGTAGTTTTCGGCATCGACGGCGAGTTTTGTGTTTCTGGCGCGACCATGATTGCCGACTCCACCAGCCTGTCGACAGGCAGGCGCGCAGGAGCTTCAAACGAGCACCCGACAGTGTCATCGTGAAAACCTGGGTGCTCGTACCGCTCAGTTTGAGCGATCCTCTTAATCGGTTGGATCGAGGCCGAAATAGCTGGTTTGCGGCCGGAGCGCATCTCTGACTAGAAAGGTCGCTTGAGAGTTCCACTTTCAGAGAGTTTTCAGTTTGGCCTGCCATGCTAGTCCCCATGCGCCAATCCGCGGTCCTTGCGTGCCTAGTGTTGGGGGAACTTTGCGCCGCCGACAACAAGGGCCGGCAGTTTATCAGCCAGGAGGTTCAGCCGCGTGTTGGCCCGACGATCCCCCTTCAGGCTCCGGCGGCACGCAGACCGTTTAGCTTGCCGCCTGGTGTGAGTCTTTCGGACCAGATCAGTGTGGATGACGCGGTGGCCATCGCTCTCTGGAACAACTCGGCGCTCGAAGCGAACTTGGCGGCAGTGGGAATCGCGCAGGCGGACCTTCTTGACGCAGGCCTGCTCAAGAACCCGAACTTTCAGAGTTTGATTGCGGTCGGGGCCAAGCCATTCGAGTTCCTGTTGAACTGGCCGATTGAGGATCTTTGGCAGCGCAAAAAGCGGGTGTTGGCTGCCAGGCAGAATCTGGATGCCGTGGCCACCGGCCTGGTACAGAATGGCTTGAATCTGGTTCGCGACGTGAAGAGTGCCCATGCTGATCTTTGGCTAGCCGGACAGCGGGCCGAAGCGTTACGCGAATCCGCCGCTCTCCGGGAGAGAATCGCCAGACTTACGGAGCGCCGGAAAGACGCCGGCGACGCAAGTGGAATGGAGGTGAGCTTGGCCTGGGCGGATGCCCGATCCGTAGGGGAACTGGCCAATCGTGCCACTGGAGATATCGAGGTCGCGCGCGTCCGATTGCATCAGTTGATCGGCCTTCGTGATTCCCCGCGAGCCCTATCGGCGATTGGGTGGTCAGATTGGCCGGCGATTCCGAGTACTGATGAACTGCTGCGGTCTGCTTACACATCCCGTCCGGATCTTCGTGCGGCGGAACTTGCCATCGAAGCAAGCAGCTACAGAGCGAAGTGGCAGCGCAGCCGCATCTTCAATCTGTTGATTCCGATGCTCAGCGTCAAGGAGTCCGGCTCACCTCAAGCAGTTCGAGCGGGACCTGGGTTGACCCTCGAGATCCCCATCTTCAATCGAAATCAAGGTCAGATTGCCCGCGCGGATGCCGAAGTCGCACAGTCGGCGTGGCGCTACGCCGCGCTGCGCGACCAGGTCGAAGGTGAGGTGAGGGACGCGATGGCACGCCTGAAGCAGGCGCGCGCGTCTTTGGAACTCCTTCGGACTGAATTGAAGCCCATCGTCGAGCGGGCAATAAGGCAGACGGAGACGGCGTATCGAAATGGCGACGCGTCCTATCTGAACGTGTTGGAGACGACACGGCAGAAGTTTGACGCCATTCTGCGCGAGCGGGAGGCGGAGGCCGCGCTGGCAAAGGCACACGCCGAACTGGAGCGATCCGTGGGGAAGAAGATATGAGAAAAGATTGGCTGTTAGCGGCAACCGGCGCCGCGCTCTTATTCCTGACAAACTGCGGGTCCGCGCAACAGGTTGCTCCCGCAAAGAGTGCGTCTCCCGCCAAGGTGTCCGGACCACTTCTAAAGGAAGGCGAATTGGCGTCCGTGACCCTGACACCCGAAGCTGAGTCTCGTTTGGGAGTCCGAGTCGTACCTGTCGCATCCGGCAGCGGGACCGAGGTCAGGCGCTTTACGGCGGATGTGGTGTTACCGCCAGGAAACAGCCTCATCGTCTCCGCCCCGGTTTCGGGGTCAGTTCTCACTTCTTTCCAGCCGCCTGCGCCGGGAGCCGCCGTACATCGCGACCAGGTCCTGTTCGAGATCACCCCGCTGCTGCCACTTCCTCGCGATCTGCGAGTGACCGCCGAAGCCGATGTCGAGCAGGCGAAGACTCGTCTCCATACCGCCGAACTCCGTCAGGCGCGAGCCGACAAGATGCTAAAGGATGAGGTGGGCACGGTCCGCGCCCAAGAGGATGCTCGCAATGAACTGGATCTCGCCAAGACTGCCCTCGAGGCGGCGCAGGCACGCCTGGATCAGATCAGGCGCGCTCCATTGCAAGGGGATGTCACCGTGAAGGTACGGGCGCCGCGAGACGGCATCATCCGTCAGGTGCTCGCTGGTCCCGGCCAGCCCGTCAATGGTGGAGCGCCCTTGTTCGAGATCGCCGATCTGCGAACGCTCTGGCTTCGTGTACCCATCTATGCCGGTGAAGCCACGATGTTCCGGCCGGGCAGGTCTGTAGGCGTCGAAACTCTTTCTGGAGTCCCACTTGGCAATGCCCGGCCAGTCGAGGCCCCGCCGACAGGGGATCCGCTGGCAGCAACCGTCGACTTCTACTACGAAGCGCCCGCTTCGGGCCATCACTGGAAGCCTGGCGAGCGGGTTGCGGTTGCAATGCTCAGCAGCACTTCAAACACGCTGCGCACCGTGCCCTATTCGGCAGTCGTCTACGACATACAGGGCGGCAGTTGGCTATACGAACAGGCGGCGAATCATCGCTACGTGAGGCGCCGCGTCCAGATTCATCACCAGATGAGTGGAGTAGCCTACCTTGCCTCAGGCCCCGCCCCTGGCACGCCCATTTTGGTGGAGGGCGTCGCGGAGTTGTGGGGTGTTGAGTTTGGAGCGGGGAAATAGCCATGATGCGATGGCTGATTACCTCTTCACTCCATCTTCGAGTCGCGGTGATGGCAGCCGCCATTCTGTTAATGGCCGGTGGTCTCTCGGTCATACGCCACTCGCCCCTGGATGTATTTCCGGAGTTTGCCCCACCACTGGTTGAAATCCAGACGGAGGCCCCGGGCCTCTCCACCACTGAGGTCGAGGATTTGGTGTCGACTCCGATTGAGAACGCCGTGAATGGCGTGATAGGCCTGAAGACGCTGCGCTCGAAGAGCGTGCTTGGCCTTTCGTCCGTCGTGCTGATCTTCGATACCGGCGCCGACCTGATGCGCTCCCGGCAACTGGTGCAGGAGCGACTAGCGATCGTGACGCCTCAACTCCCGGCCGTTTCGCGTCCGCCCGTGATCCTTTCGCCGCTTTCTTCCACGAGTCGCGTATTGAAGATCGGCCTCACCTCGAAGAAGCTCAGTCAGGTGGAGTTGAGCACATTGGCGCGTTGGACCATCCGGCCCCGGCTGATGGCGGTTCCCGGGGTTGCGAACGTGGCGATCTGGGGTCAGAGGGACCGGCAATTTCAGGTACTCGTGAATCCCGAGCGGCTTCGTGATTTGAGGATCACCCTCGACAGTGTCATCGTGGCGACCCGGGAGGCCGCCGCGCCCGCGGCTGGCGGGTTCGTCGACACACCAAACCAGCGGCTGGCGGTCACGCATCGGCCCACGATTGCCAGCGCCGAGCAGATTGGCCGAATTCCGGTTGCCTTCCGCAACGGTTCTCCGATTCTGGTGAAGAACGTCGCGCGTGTGACCGAAGGCTTTCCCCAACCGATTGGCGACGCGGTGATCAATGATGTTCCGGGCATCCTTCTGATCGTTGAAAAACAACCTACAGGCAACACGCTTGACGTAACCAGAGGCGTTGAGGCTGCGTTGAGTGCGCTGAAGCCTGGCTTGCGCGATGTGGATGTGGACCCAACCATCTTTCGCCCGGCCACCTTTATCGAGATGTCGCTGGACAACCTGGGCCGGGCCTTGCTGTATGGCGCGATCATGGTGATCGTCGTTCTCGTCTTGTTTCTCTACGAATGGCGCACTGCGCTTATCAGCCTCACGGCGCTGCCGCTATCGTTGATCTCGGCGGCGCTGGTGATCTATTACACGGGCCAGACCATCAACACCATGGTGCTCGCGGGGCTGGCCATTGCCTTGGGCGAGGTGGTAGACGACGCAATTATCGATGTCGAGAACATCGTGAGACGGCTGCGGTTGAATCGGGCAGGCGGTTCGCCGCAACCGGCGTTCCGGGTTGTACTCGATGCGTCACTCGAAGTGCGCAGCGCGGTGGTATATGCGAGCGTCATCGTGGCGTTGGTGTTTCTGCCGGTGCTCTTTCTTGAAGGACTTGCCGGATCGTTTTTCCGGCCATTGGCGCTCAGTTACGTGCTGGCCGTACTCGCCTCGCTCGGTGTTGCACTGACAGTGACTCCGGCGATGGCGCTTCTGCTGCTGCCCGGAAGCCCACTCGATCGTCGTGAGTCGCCCTTGCTCCACTGGCTCAAGGCCCGTTACGAAGGGTGGGTGGTCCGGCTGCTCGAACGGCCGCGGACGGTCCTTGCTTCGACGGCCGCGGTACTCGTGCTCAGTGCCGCCTCGCTCCCGTTTTTGGGCGAAGATTTCCTCCCACACTTCCGTGAGTATGACTTTCTGATGCATTGGGTGGAAAAACCAGGCACATCGCTCGACGCGATGCGGCGCATCACCATCCGCGCCAGCAGGGAATTGCGCGCCATTCCGGGAGTGCGCAATTTCGGATCGCACATTGGCCGCGCGGAAGTCGCCGATGAGGTGGTAGGGCCGAACTTCACCGAATTGTGGATCAGCCTCGACCCCGGCGTTCCGTATGAGAGTACGATCGCTCGCATCCAAAGCGTGGTGGACGGCTATCCAGGTCTTTACCGGGATCTACTGACCTACTTGAAAGAACGTATCAAGGAGGTGCTGAGTGGCGGTAGCGGGGCGATCGTGATCCGGATCTATGGACCCGGCGTCGAAACTCTGCAGCAACAGGCTCAGGTAGTAGCGGCAGCCGTAAAGGATGTGCCCGGCGTCACGAACCTTCAGGTGGAACCGCAAGTGCTGGTACCTCAGATCGAGATTGCGGTGAAACAAGACGCGGCGGCGCGGTTTGGGTTGACATCCGGAGAAATACGCCGGTCGGCCGTTACGCTGCTGCGTGGGACCAAAGCGGGCGAGATCTATGAGGATCAGAAGATCTTCGATATCGCCGTCTGGAGCGAACAGGGAGTCCGCGCCAGCCCCGAGGCCTTGGGAACGCTGCGGATCGATACACCCTCCGGCGCGAACATTCCTCTTCGCGATGTCGCAGACTTTCGGATCGTGCCGGCGCCCAATGTGATTCAACACGAGAACACGTCGCGCCGCATCGATGTGAGCTGCAACGTGAAGGGCCGCGACCTCGGCAGTGTGGCGCGAGAGATCGAGGCCAAGGTTCGCGGCGTGGCTTTTCCTCAGGGCTATCACCCGGAGTTCCTGGGCGAGTACGCTGCGCGTCAGCAGGCGCGCCAACGCCTTCTGCTGCTGGGCGGCGTTGCTTTGTTGGGGATCTTCCTGATCCTCCACTCGGATTTCCAGTCGGCCAGGCTCGCAAGTCTGGTCTTCCTTAGCCTGCCCTTTGCCCTGGTTGGCGGCGTGGCGATGGCATTTGTGAGCGGCGGCATTCTTTCGCTCGGTTCGCTTGTGGGCTTCGTCACCGTCATCGGCATTGCGGCGCGGAACGGAATTATGCTGGTGAGCCACTACCGCCACTTGGAGCGGGAAGAGCGTGAATCGCCGGGGCGTGCGCTGATCGTGCGCGGTTCCGTGGAAAGGCTCTCGCCCATATTGATGACCGGGCTTGCGACTGCGCTGGCGCTCATCCCAATTGCACTGGCAGGCAACAAGCCGGGACAGGAAATCGAGCATCCGATGGCGGTCATCATTCTGGGTGGACTCCTCACTTCGACTCTCTTGAACCTTGTGGTGATGCCGGTTCTGTACAGCCTGTTCGAAGTGAATGAGAATAAGGCATGAGGTTTGCGCCATGAAGGTGCTGGTGGTGGAGGACGATCAACGGATGGCCAGCCTGCTGGTGCAGGGTTTGACCGAGGAGGGGTATGTCGTGGTGGCCGTGCACACAGGCACCGAGGGTTACTCGATCGCCTCAACCTCGCCGTTCGATCTGATTGTCCTGGACGTCATGCTTCCCGGCATCGATGGGTTCGAACTGGCAAGGCGGCTTCGCAAGAACCGGGTTCTCACGCCGGTTCTGATGCTCACGGCCCGCGACACGAAAGAAGACATGGTTCAAGGCCTGGATCTGGGCGCAGACGACTACCTGACGAAGCCCTTCGATTTTGAAGTATTTTGTGCCCGGGTACGGGCGGCGATTCGGCGAGGACCCGCAACCATGGAAGTCGTGCTGCGTGCTGGTCCACTCGAAGTGAACACGTCCAGCCGTGGAGTGAAAGTCCTTGGACGGACTGTAGCCCTGTCAAGGACCGAGTATACCCTTCTGGAACTGCTCGTACGGCGAAAGGGGCAGGTGGTTTCCAGAGAGACTATTCTTGAAGAGGTATGGGGCTGGGATCGAAGCGTGGAGAGCAACACTCTTGACGCATTTATGCGGCTCTTGCGCTCAAAAATTGACCACAACGCAGGGTATAGCCTGGTCCAGACTGTTCGCGGCATTGGCTATCGCCTCGACGTGCGGGAAACGTAAACGTGGCGTCGCTCCGACATCGGCTGATCGCCTGGCACGCTTCGGTCTTTGCCGTGGGTCTGCTGGGGTTCTCCTGCGTGATCTGGATCGGCGCCCGGCAGATCCTGGATTCTGAGATTCAACGGTGGCTGAGCACACAGGCCGAGGGGTTGGATCGATTCCTGCATCAGGAGTTGAGGGGGACCGATGACGCCGCGGTATTAGAGGAAGCCCGCGAGTTCTCCACCGGCCTCCCGCGAGGCAGTGGCGTACAGTTGTTCAGCGCGCACGGTCGACTGCTCCTGTCACGCCCGCTTGTGTCGATCAATGAGAGTCCCACCGACGGTGGCTCGATTGTGCGGGTGGAAGGCCGGCACGCCCGGGTGATTAGCCAGGCAACGACGATCGAGGGCCGAGACTACCGATTTCGTCTGTGGCGGACATATGAAGAAGCTGACGCCACTTTGTGGCAGCTTGCGAGACTGCTGGCGACTCTGATACCCGTGTTCCTGGTGTTGTCCATTGCCGGAGGCTGGTGGTTGAGCCGGCGAACCCTGCAACCCGTAGATGACCTCACAAGTGCTGCGCGCGCAGTCAGTCTCAGCAGCCTCTCCAGCCGCCTGCCCTTACCTTCGGCGCGCGACGAACTCCGCAGGCTTTGCGAGGCATGGAACGAGATGCTCAGCCGCCTAGAAGCCTCGGCGCTGAGGCTAAAGCAATTTACGGCCGACGCCTCGCACGAATTGCGAACGCCGATCGCGGTGATCCGGACAACCGCGGATCTCGCGTTGCGGCAGGAGCGGGAACCGGCGGCCTACCGTGATGCGCTGGAGAGAATTCGAGAGCAATCCTTGGAGATGTCCGACTTGGTAGAGAACCTCCTCTCACTGGCACGGTCGGAAGGTGAGCAGATCCGCTCCTCTTTTGTCATCGTCGATCTCGCTGTCATCGCGCGCGAAGTTCAGCAGGTGGTGGAGACCCGGGCGGGTACTCAACGTCTCAAGTTCGGGGTGTCGACGCCCAATCTACCTGTGCCCGTGCTGGGCGATGCGGCTTCCCTGCGCAGGCTGCTCCTGATTCTGATCGACAACGCTTTGAAGTTCACTCCAAGTCCAGGCCGTGTAGACGTGAGAGTGAATCCTCGCGATGACGGCAGCGTCGTGATTGAAGTCGCAGATACAGGGATCGGAATCAACCCGAACGACCTGCCGAAAATCTTTGACCGCTTCTTCCAGGCCGACTCCTCACGCTCGGTACCGGGGTCTGGGCTCGGTTTGTCGCTTGCGCGATGGATCGCGGCGAGCCACAGCGCAACGATCGACGTAGAGTCCACACTCGGCGTGGGCTCTTGCTTTCGCGTCACGTTTCCTTCACTGGACGGAGAACGCATCTTTTCCCGTTCACCTGATGTCACAATTTGGCAGCGAGAGCAACCGGATGTGGCTGAACACGAATGAACATGATCGGACTCGTCCCAAAGCGGCTTCGTCAATTATCCGTGGTTTCTTCGGGGGCTTCGAGTCCCATCTCCCGATCCATCTCATCCATCACGCCCTGTACGACATGATGCGCAGTGCGGGCCAGTTCATCGTCAGCGCTTCCGGCACGGTGCGCTCGAGGAATCTCAACGGCACCGACCGTTCGCTGCCGATCAGGAACAGCGGTGGATGCTGACACCTGGCGAATTGTTGGGCTCCGGACACCTGCCACAGTTTGGCATGAGACTCGCCTTCTGAGACCATGGAAGGATGACAATGAAGCCGACTTGGATGATCCTCCTCCCGCTGGCGCTGTACGGCCAGACGCCCAGCCCTGTGCTCCACTACGATGCCTCACTGGAGCCTGTCCGCTTCGCCGCCACGGAGATTCGCCGGGCCTTTGCGGAGCGGGGTGAGCGGCTGGTGGAGCGTCCACCATCCCCAGCCGCGGCGGGGGGGCGCCGAATGGTGCTCACGGTGACAGGCGAGGGCAGTGGCGCGCCGCAATCGTACTCGCTTCGCCGGCGCGTGGAGGGCGGCCAGACGACCTGGCAGGTCCTCGCCTCTGATGCGGTGGGCGCGATGTACGGCGGTTTGGACCTGGCCGAGGCGGTGCGTCTCGGCACGCTGGACCAACTGGCGGATACCGACAAGTCGCCTCACATAGAGCGCCGCGGCATCAAGTTCAACGCGCCGCTCGATCTGCGCACGCCCAGTTACTCCGACAACTCCACCGCCGCGCAGGCCAACATCCCCGAAATGTGGAGCAAGGACTTCTGGTACGAATTTCTTGATACGATGGCCCGGAACCGCTACAACGTCCTGTCGCTGTGGAACCTGCATCCGTTCCCGTCGCTCGTCCGTGTGCCCGAGTATCCCGACGTGGCCTTACACGATGTACACCGGACTCGCGTGCCTCTCGACGACACCTACACCATGAGCGGGAGCGACATGTTCCGCCCTATGCTTCAGGAGCGCGTCGAGGTCGTGCGCAAGATGTCCATCGACGACAAGATCGCCTTCTGGCGCGACGTAATGCGATACGCTCACCAACGCGGCATCGAGGTCTACTGGTTCACCTGGAACATCTTCACGTTTGGCGCCACGGGCAAGTATGGGATCACGCCAGACCAGGAGAACGAGCGGACGGCTGCCTACTTCCGTGCTTCAGTCCGCGAGTTGGTGTTGACCTACCCCGACCTCGATGGCATCGGCATCACCGCGGGTGAGCAGATGAAGCAGGATTCCAAGAGCAAAGAGCAATGGCTGTGGCGGACTTACGGCGAGGGCATCATGGACGCGCGGAAACTCGCCCCGGAACGAAAGGTTCGGCTCATCCACCGCTTCCACATGACGGGCCTGGAGGAGATCACACAGGCGTTTCAGGGTTACCCGGACCCGATCGACGTCAGCTTCAAATACTCAATCGCGCACATGTACTCCAGCCCGAAACCGCTGTTCATTGAAGCGGCGCTACCGTTCCTCAATCCGCAGCGAAGGACGTGGCTTACAGTGCGCGATGACGACATCTACAGCTTTCGCTGGGCCGATAGCGGCTACGCCCGCGAGTACATCCGCAACATGCCGGGCAAAGACAAAATGGCCGGCTTCTACATGGGACCCGACGGCTATAACTGGGGCCGCGAAGCGATGAACCTCGCGCCGCAGAGTCCGGCCCAACAGGTGATGGCCAAGAAGTGGTTCTCGTTTCTGCTCTGGGGCCGCCTGTCGTTCGACCCTTCACTGACCGAAGCGCATCTGGACCGCATTGTTGCCCACCGGTTCCCCGAGGTTCCGGTCGCACGGCTTAGAGAGGGATGGGCTGCCGCCTCGCGCGTGTTCCCCGAAATCACAAAGTTCTTCTGGGGCGATATCGACCTGCGATGGATGCCGGAAGCCTGCCTGAGTCATCCGCGGTTCCACAAGGGCTTTTATACCGTTCATCACTTCATCGAAGGCGGCACCATGCCCGCCAGCGGCATCCTGAACATCGTCGAGTGGCGGCAGAAGTTCCTTGCGTCCACGCCGATGAGCGGCATCACGCCTTTGGAGGTCGCCGATACCCTGGCCATGAATGCAACTACCGCGCTCGCCGTTGTGCGCGAGTTGACGCCACAAGCGGGTGGCAATGCAGAGTTGAAAGCGACCCTTCAGGACATGACCGCCATGGCCCACCTGGGTAACTACTACGCCGAGAAAATCCGGGGCGCGGCCCAGCTTGCGCTATTCGACAAAACCAGCAGACCCGAGCAGCGGGAGGCGGCCGTGCGCCACCTTCTCTTCGCAGTAGACCATTGGAAGCGCTATGCCTCGGCCTATACGCTTCAATACCGGCAGCCGCTGCTCTACAATCGCGTGGGTACGGTGGATCTTCCCGCTTTCGTAGCCAAGACCGAACACGACGTGGCCATTGCCAGGCTCTGGGCGCCGGGCACGGTAGCTGACAGGCAACCGGTCCGGCCGGCCGACCGGCCTTTTCGGAAGTAGGTATCGGCGACCCATCCGGCTTATGCCTTCACCTCCCACTACCGGTTGAGCCTTCCCCCAGCGCTCTGATACTGTATTTGAAATGAGGTTTGTGATGGGGGTAATGTTGACCTGCGCCAACTTATACGCGCAGGAGTTCCGCGCCACTCTCAACGGCCGCGTCACCGATCCATCCGGCGCCCCTATCCTCGACGCCGCGGTCACCGTAACAAACCTCGGCACTAACGCCGCCTCTTCTGCCCGCACAGGCGCCGATGGTAATTTCACCATTCTTTTCCTTCAGCCCGGCCTCTACTCAGCCACCGTCGAAGCCCCAGGCTTCAAGAAGTCCACCCGCACAGGCTTCGAACTCAGCGTCAATCAAACCGCTTCTCTCTCCTTCTCCCTCGAACTAGGCGCCACGTCCCAGGAAGTCACCGTCACCGCCGAAGCGGAACTGCTCGACGACTCCTCGGCCGACCGTGGCGGCGTCATCGACGAAAAAGCGATCAAGGAATACCCTCTCAACGGCCGCAACCCATTCATGCTCGCCGCCCTCGTCCCGGGCGTGGATTTCAATGGCTCCCTTGCCTACCAGCGCCCGTTTGACAATGGAGCGATCGCCGAATGGGGCATCAATGGCACAAACCGCAAAACCGAATTCCTTCTCGACGGCGCCCCCAACAACGCCCAGGCCGGCGGCAACAACCTCGCCTACGTCCCTCCGGTCGACTCGGTCCAGGAGTTCAAAATCCAAACCAATTCCTACGACGCCCAATACGGCCGCTCCGGTGGCGGCACCGTCAACGTCGTCCTCAAAAGCGGCTCCAACCGGGTGCACGGCACCGCCTACGAATTCATGCGCCGCAACTGGCTGGATGCCAACTCCTTCCAGAACAACGCCCGCGGCGCTCCCAAGGATGGCCACTACCTCGATCAATTCGGCGTCCAGCTCGATGGCCCCGTCTGGCTTCCCAAACTTTACAACGGGCGCAACAAAACGTTCTTTCTCTTCAACTACGAAGGCTACCGCGAAGGCACCCCCCAGCCCCTCGTCCTCTCCGTCCCTGAACCCGAAATGAGGAACGGCGACTTCTCTCAACTGGCCGATGCCCGCGGCCGTCGCATCACCATCTACGATCCTGCTTCCGGCCGTCTCGTTGGCAACGTCTGGACCCGCGACCCCTTCCCGTCCAACGTCATCCCGCAGGACCGCATCAACCCCATCGCCCGCAAGGTCGCATCCTACTTCCCCGCCCCCAACGTCCGCACTGCCGGCGCGGACTACGCCAGTTCCAACTATTTCCTCTCCGGCGGCAGCAACCCCGCCAAAGACGACTTCTACAACCTCGTCTTCAAGTTCGACCACAACATCGGTTCCCGCCACCGCATGTTCTTCCGCCACGCCTCCAATGACCGTACCGAATGGCGCTCCACCAACGGCGTCTCGGGTCCCGGCGAAAACGGCCAGTTCCCCCTCAAACGCATCAACGACGCCTATGTGATTGACTGGCTGTCCACGCTCTCCCCCCGGACGATCCTTAACATTCGCAGCTCCTTCAGCCGCTACGTCGAAGCCTCCCGCAGCGACGCGAACCTCGACTTCGACATGACCGAACTCGGGTTTCCCAGGGACCTCCCTCAGAGACTCGGCGCCAAGTTCGGCTTCGGCGTTTACGTCCTCAACGGCTACATCCAACTCGGCCGCGGATTCTCCTCCAACGTCACCAATACCTTCACCACCCACCCCACCTTCACCCGCGTCTCCGGCTCCAGGACACTCAAAGGCGGCTTTGACATGCGCTGGATCCAATACTCTACCCAGAACTCCGGCGATATCTTTCGCCTCAATCAGAACGCCGCCTACACGCAGCAGGTCTTTAACCGCGCCGACGCCCTCTCCGGCAACTCCCTGGCCAGTTGGCTGCTCGGCACTCCCACCTCCGGCACCGCCAATTACCCCGTCTTCCCCATCTTCATGTACCGCTACCTCGCGCCCTGGCTTCAACACGATTGGAAGGTCCACCCCAAACTGACCATCAACACCGGCCTGCGCATGGACTTCAACTTCGCCCCCAATGAACGCTTCAACCGCATGAACCGGGGCTTCGACGAGTCCGTCATCAGCCCCATTGACGCCCTCATCGATCGCGCAGCCTTCCCGGACTTGCCCACCATCCGCGGCGGCCTGCGCTTTGCCGGTGTCGATGGCGCCCCCCGCTCCGCCACCAACCTTGACTGGAAAACCTTCCAGCCACGCATCGGCGCCGCCTACTCCTGGAACCGCAAAACCGTGATCCGCGGAGGATGGGGCCGCTATCACCTCAACCCGAATAACGACTTCCAGCAGACGTTTGGCTTTTCCAACTCCACCGCTCTGGTCTCCTCCAACGATGCCTCCCGCACCGGCATCCCGAACAAAATCGCCGACCCCTTCCCCATCGTCCTTACGCCGCCCGGCGCCTCCGCCGGCCTCTCCACCTTCGCCGGCCGCACCTTCAGCTTTATGAACTCCGATTTCCGCCTGCCGCACATCGATCAGTTCTCGTTTTCCATCCAGCGTCTGGTCACCGCCCGCTCCCGCTTTGAAATCACCTACGCCGGCAGCCGCGGCTACGACCAGCAGGGCACCCGCGTCTACAACGAGGTGGAGGACGCCGGCTTCCGCGATGGCTGCAACCTGATGAGAGGCGGCAACCCCGCCTTCTGCGATGCAGGGCAGCAGAACCCCTTCCGTGCCATCCCCGCCTTCCAGGGAACCACCTACGCCACCAACGGCACCATCGCCCGTTCCAACCTTCTCCGCCCCTTCCCCCAGTTCGGCGCCATCACCGAACTGGGCCGCAACGACGGCCTCACCTGGTACAACGCCGTCCAGTCACTGTTCACCTGGCGCACCCGTTCCGGCATGAATCTCAACGTGAACTATACGTTCTCTAAGAGCATGGCGCGCAACGGCTACCTCGACCCCCAGAACCTCGTCATGCAGCAGGGTCTCACCGCACTCGATAAGCCCCACCGCTTCACTGCCAGCATGATCACCCAACTCCCCTTTGGCCGGGGGCAGCGATTCTTCCGCTCTGTTTCCGGTTGGCGTAGCCGCGTCATTTCCGGCTGGCAGGCTACGACGATCGTCTCCTATAGCACTGGCCGCCCCTGGACGCTGCCCACGAACGTCCTCTACCTCAAGGACGCCAAACTCCCCAGTAATTGGACCGGGTCAACCATACAAGCGGTCAAGCCGTGCGTGCAGCGCTGGAACGAGAACAACACGATTACCATGCAGCCGTTCAGCCTGGACGCCGGCTGCACGGAAGCCAACTGGTTGATCGTTCCCCGATTCAATCCCCGCTACCACCCGACATACGACGGCCGTATCCGTCTGCAGTCTGTAGCCATGGCGGACGCATCGTTGAACAAAACCACGCGCCTGACCGAGCATCTCTCCCTGCAGTTCCGTGCCGAGTGTTTCAACGTGGCCAATTCGTTCTTCGTCGTTTCCCAGCAGTTCAACAACAACCCGGAGAACGTCCAGTTCGGCTCACTGATCAAGGCGGCAGTCAGCGCCCCCGCCTCCAACTATCCCCGCCAGATGCAGCTCGGCTTCAAGCTGATCTGGTAACCGAAGGAACCGGCCCCCCAAACTCAAAGCTTCAATTCCCAACCGGCGCGAACCACCGGCCGGACGAGCTTGGTAGCCTCGGCGCTGTTCGTGAAACGCAGCGTTTGGCTATCCCAGTTCAGTTTGCCCGACACCCGGAAGGCAATGGCGGCCAGCGCCAGCCACTCGGCATAGGGGCCTGCGATGCTGAAGTTCGAACACGCCGGATCGCCGCCCTTGCACGCGCGCACCCAATCCGCCATGTGGCCCGGCGAGCGGGTCAGCAATTGCGGTGGAAGCTTGTATTCGGCCCAGCGCGCGGCCGGCAGCAGCCACACGCCCTCTCCGCGCTCCACAGTGGCCATGATGCCCTTGGATCCGATGAACACCGCGCCGTTGCCCGTCAGCAAACCCCGTTGAGGAGAGCCGCGTTCGGCTCCGAACACGCGCACTCCCGGACCGCCGGCGCCCATCCGCGGACCACCCGCCGCCCTGGGACGTCCTTTCGGCGCACCCGGCCCGCCCTGGCGCCCTCCCATCGGCCGCCCCTTCTCCGTAAGGTTGTTGGGCGGCGGCAGAATGACCTCGTTTTCCATGCCCGGCACATGGTAGACATCGGGATCGGTGGCGCGGGCCGAGTCATGGTAGAACACCTTCACCGCCGGCATGCCGCCGCGCGCGGGAAAGTCCAGGCGGATGATCGCGCGATCGGGAAAGGTGATCTTGCTCGCCCCGGACTGGGATACGGCTTCCACACTGACCGGAGCCCCAAGCTGCAGCGCATGATGCACGGGACCCGCGGTGTGGGTGGCCCAGTTGCCGATCTGGCCGGTGCCGAAATCGTAAAAGCCGCGCCAGTTATAGGGCACATAGTAAGAGCTGTAGGGACGCATGGGAGCGCTGCCGAGCCATGCCTGCCAGTCCAGCGTGTCCGGCACGGATTCTTCGGGCGGGGGCGCCTGCAATGCCGTGGGATGGGTACCGGGGGTGGTGGAGACATGCACCTCGGTGACATCGCCGATTTCGCCCGACCACAAAATCTCCGCCGCCACGCGGTGCGATTCGTGGGAGTAGCCCTGGTTGCCCATCTGCGTCGCCACCTTATACTTCACCGCAGCCTGGGCCAGCAGGCGGGCTTCCCACACCGTGCGCGTCAGCGGTTTTTCCAGGTACACATGTTTGCCTCGCTGCATGCAGGCCAGCGCAACCGTGGCATGCATGAAATCGGGGATGGCGATGGTGCAGGCATCGATGTTCTTGCCTTCCTTGTCCAGCAGCACCCGAAAGTCCTTGTACACCGGCAGTTTCTCGAATCGCTTCAGGTTCGGGGCGGCGCGATTGACGTCCACGTCACACAAAGCGACGATGTTTTCCGTCTCGGCGGCGTTGTTGAGAATCACGCCCCCCTGCCCGCCGCAACCGATGGCGGCGACATTCAGCTTGTTGTAGAAGGGCTTATAGCCCAGCGCGCGAAGGGAAGCAACGCTGCCGTAGCCCGCGGCGGGAACGGCCGAGGCGAACAGCGATCCGAAGAAGAAGTAGCGTCTGGAGACGTGAGCCATGAGAATCTGAATCCTATCCAGCTAACCATAGTACAAGGCCAGTCAGCTACGATGTTGGGAATGCCTACGCCCGGCCTGGTGCAACGATTCCTCCAAGGCGAACTCGTACTGGACGATTTTCTGAAGCGCATCGCGGAGAGGGAACCGCAGTTGCACTGCTGGGTGCAGGTTCGCCCGGAAGAGTCCGCCACCGAAGGCCCACTGGCGGGACTGCCCTACGGGGCAAAGGACATCATTGAAACGGCCGGATACCTGACCGGCTATGGCTCCCAGGTTTACGCCGGACACGTCTCCACCGAGGATGCCTCCATCATTCGGGTGCTGCGCGCGCGGGGTGCGAGGCTGCTGGGCAAGACGCAGACCACGGCATTCGCCTATTACGATCCCGCTCCGACGCGCAATCCGCATCAGCCATCGCATACTCCCGGCGGCAGTTCCAGTGGTTCGGCGGCGGCGGTCGCGGCTGGAATGACGCCCCTCGCCCTCGGCTCCCAAACGCAGGGCTCGGTCATCCGCCCGGCGTCGTTCTGCGGCGTGGTGGGCTTCAAGCCAACCTACGGCGTGCTGCCGCTGGTAGGAGTGATGCCGTTTGCTCCGGCTCTGGACACGCTGGGTCTCTTCACGCAGACGGCGATGGATCTGCGGCTGGTCTGGGAGGGGCTGGGATTTGCGGTAGACGCGGAACTGCCTGCGGAATACGCCTGGTTCGAACTTGACGTGGATGCGGAGATGGATGAGATCCTGCGGGAAACAGTGGTGCGGCTGGGCTCCTACGGATGCCGCATCCGGCGTGTGGAGCCGCCGCCGGTCTTTCTGGAATTGATGGACGCCGTGCCGTGGGTGAATAAGTATGAAGGCGCACGGACACACGAGAAACACTACCGCGACCACGGCAGCGCGATTGGCGTGAAGCTGGCGCAACTGGTGCGGGACGGCCTGGCCATTCCCGAATCGCGGTACCAGGATGCGCTTTCCGTCTTCCAGCAGGCGCGACAGGAGATGGCGGAATTGTTTCAAACATTTCCCGTAATTCTGTCGGCCGCTGCGCCGGGCCCCGCGCCATCCGGACTGGGTTTCACCGGCGATCCCCGCTGCAACGCGCCGTGGACGGCGCTGGGGGTTCCCGCCTGCACCATCCCCATGCCGGTATACACCGGTTCGCTGCCGATGGGCCTGCAGATGACGGCGGCTTCCAACCAGGACGCGGCGCTGATCGCCGCCGCGACGCATTTTCAGGCGCTGCTCACCGCCCAGGCGGATCTGGAATTGAACTGACGCCATGCCCAATGCACAACCTTTGAAATTGCGCCGCTCACTCACACTGGGCCAACTCATCGTCATGGGCATCATCTTCGTGCAGCCCACGGCGCCGATGCCGCCATATGGGGCGATTCACGTGGTGGGCCACGGCCACGTGGTGACAGCGGTGTTGATCGCGATGCTGGCCATGCTCTGCACGGCGGTGAGTTACGGAAGGATGGCGCGCGCCTATCCGGCGGCGGGTTCGGCCTACACCTACGTGGGAAAAGAAGTGCATCCCGTGGCCGGCTACCTCACCGGCTGGTCGATGCTGCTGGACTACGTGGTGAATCCGCTGATCTGCACCATCTGGTGCGCCAGCGCCGCGCATGACCTGCTGCCGGCGGTGCCAGGCGGCGTATGGATCGTCTTCTTCGCCTTGCTGTTCACGTCGATGAATCTGCGCGGCATTCAGGCGACGGCGCGCACCAACCAGGTGCTCACCGCGGCGATGGGCGCGGTGATTGCCTGGACGCTGGCGGCGGCCTTCCAGTATGTGATGAAACTGCCCGATCCCGGCTGGCTGAGGCCCTTTTACGATCCGGCCACGTTCACCGCGGGCCGGCTGTCGGCGGCCAGTTCGGTGGCGGTGCTCACCTACATTGGCTTCGACGCGATCTCCACGCTCTCCGAAGAAGTGGAGAATCCGCGGCGCAACATCCTGCTGGCGACAGTGTATGTCTGCCTGATCATCGGCGCGCTGTCGGCCATTGAGGTCTACGCCGCGCAACTGGTGTGGCCGGCGGGTGAGCCCTTTCCGAACAACGATACCGCCTACATCCACGCGGCGGGCCGCGCCGGCGGTTCATTGCTCTTCCAGGTGATCACCATCACGCTGGTGGTGGCAACCATCGGATCCGGCTCCGGCGCACAGCTTGCCGGCGCGCGGCTGCTCTATGGCATGGGCCGCGACAACACGATTCCAAAGTCGATCTTCGGCGTTTTGAATCCCAAGACGATGGTGCCGGCAAACAACGTCATCGCCATCGGCGCGATGTGCATGATCGGCGGATTTGCCATGAGCTACCAGTTGGGAGCGGAGTTGTTAAACTTCGGCGCGCTGATCGGTTTCATGGGCGTCAACCTCAGCTCGATGCTGCATTACTGGGTGCGCGGCCGCCAGCGGAACCTTTCCAATCTGCTTCCGCCGCTGGCGGGGATGTTGGTTTGTTTCTATCTCTGGATCAGCTTGAGCCGCAACGCGCAGATGGCCGGAGCGGCCTGGCTGGCGGTCGGCATTGCCTACGGCGCCTGGAAGACCGGCGGCTTCCGCCATAGCATGCCGCGGTTTGAAAGCGGGCTTTCCGATTGAGGTGCGCGGGCGGCTAGAACGAAAGGCGGCGATGTTCCCTGGAAAGCCGCGCGGCGATCCACAGCCAGCCCAGCGTCAGCGCCACGTTGAACCACGCAAACCCGGCAAGACCCGCGCCGATTTCGGTGCCCACCTTCACCACACCGGCCTGCAGCACATCTCCGAACCGCATGAAAAAGGTGTCGATCGCCGCCTTCGCCTTATACTTGGCCTCGCGGCTGGTAGGCAGGAACAACGCCTGGCGCACCGTGTTCTGCACCGAATAGTCCGTGCTGTTTTCGAAGATCTTGGCGACGCGCACCACCGCCAGCAGCGGCGCAACAGCCAGCACCGAATAGCTCACCATGGCGATGGAGGGCAGTACGAACAAAGACCCGCGCACGCCGATGGCCTGGAAAAGCCGCGACACAACGAACATCTGCATCAGCGCGCTGGCGGCATTCACCCAACTGAAGAAGTTCCCGTAGAACTCCCCGATGAATCGCTGCTTGGCCGCGCGGTCAGGCAGCGCCGCGGCCTGTTCGGTCACCACGTTTCCCAGCAGGAACTCGCCGCACGAATTGACGATGTTCAACAGCACGATGAGCACGGCGATGAGCGTGAGGTAGCGGCTGGAGAAGATGAGCTTGAATCCGTCCTGCGCGCCCAGAGCCTTGTCGGCGTGCTGCGCCATTTCCGATGTCCCAGCCCTACTCTCCCGCCGATTCACCAGCCACGTCAGCCCCACGCATACAAGCAGCAAACCGGCGCCGATCCACATCAGCGCGAACGGCGTCAGTTGGTACGCCTTCACCAGTTCAGCCGCCGCGCGCGCCCCAAGCCATGCGCCCAGTGAACTGCCCACTCCAATGAACGGGAATAGCCGTTTGCCCTGCGCTTCCGTGTAAAGATCGTTGGCAAAGGCCCAGAATTGCGAGATGGCGAAAACATTGAACACGCCCACCCAGATGTAGAACGCGACGCCCAATTGCGCGCCGGTGGCGCCAATGATCGCAAACACTGCCAGGTTCATCACAAAAAACAACGTCAGCCCGGTGAGCAGGCGGATGCGCACTACTTTCGAACCGAGCCATCCGTAAACGGGGACCATTGCGATGAGCACCAGCGCCTGCGCCGCCGCCGAATAGGACTTCACCGTCGCGCCGCCCTCGCTGAGAATCAACGCCTCACGCACCGTCTTCAGCAGGTAGTAAGCGAACAGAAGCAGGAAAACGTTGATCGCCAGCACCAGCACGCTGAAGCCCTCGCCGGCGCGCACGTCGGCAAAGATGCTGAGAAACTTTTCCAACGGCCCCTTCGGTTTCTCACCCAGCGTCCTGAACGCCGGGAAAGAGGAATAGGATTTGATTTCCGGTCTGGATTGATACTCGGGACGTTCTACCATTGGCGGTCGATCCCCACAATCTGCGGCACTCCGCCGCGCTTGCGCAAGTATACGCTGATTTTGTGCGACGGAATCTTTGTGGAGGTCAGGCCGGCCACCCAGTAACCATCTCCGTTCATGGGCGGAAGCGAGGCCGAGGCGGCTCCTTCGATGGGAGTTCGTTTCTCAGTCTCGTTATCGAAGGCTGACCACTCAACCGAGACCGGACCGGCGCCTCCGAAACCATGCTTTTCCGACAGGTCCACCCACTCCAGCCGGCCGTTGACGATGGCGAACTGATCAAGGGGCAGCAGTTTCCTGAAGTAGGCGCGGCCAATCTTGTTCCGCCGTTCGATCAGGCACTCAGTCAACCACTTTTCCGCTGCCTTGTCGGTGAGTTGGCCCGTGCTCACCAGGGCCCGCAAGTTGTCATCGCTGATGGCCATTGCCTGCTTTGCCGCCCAGAATTCATCATCGGGAAGGCGGTTCAGGAAAGCGGGATTCGGGTACTCCGGCACCCACCGCTCGGGATCGAAGACCTTCCATTCAAAGCGGCCCACCGAGGGATAATCCGGATACTTGGCGTGTGCCCAATACGGCACATGCAGGCCCAGCGAGAACAACGAAATCGCCGATTCCTTCCAACTGAAGAAGTAAACACCGGAACGCGGGCTGTTCACTTTCGAACTGGCGCTGCCGAGCGTGGATCCGAAGTCGAGTTGAAAGTGCTTGACGTACTTCAGCCCGTTTTCCTCCACCAGAGTGTCCAGGTTGTTGATGGCGCGGGAATCGTCGTGCGAAGTCCAGGCGGCAAACACGTGCAGGCCGCGCTGGTCCCGGCGGTGCTCATGCGGCACGACGTCATTGGGGTCATCGGCCCGGGTCCCGTAGTAGCGCGGCGGACCGGCGGGGCGGCCGGGAAGACCGAGACTGGCGGTGGCGCGGTACTTGCCATCGGCGGTCCTGGGGACCTTGATCATGATCTCCACCAGGTCGCGGCGTGTCATCTTCCGCGGCCGTCCGCGGCTGTCCTTGACCTCGACGTTCTCGCCCAGCACCAGCCGGTCCTCAGTGAAATACACCAGGTAGTTCTGCGGCACGTGATAACCCAGGGCATAGAACAGCCGTGAAGTGATGGCGTCGGCGGAAGTGGCGATTTCCGGATTGGAAATCGGATCGAACTTCACGAAGTAGAGCCGCTTGCGTGAATCGCGCATCACAAAGCCGGGCGTGATGCCCTCGGTCTTGGCGGAGATCACGGTCCAGGGCCCATCGGCTGGCGCGTTCCCATCACCCGGTCCGCGGATCAGTTCCTCATTCGACATCGTCCGGTAATAATGCCGTTTTTCCCACCATGCGCCCTGCAGGGGTTCGCCCAGCGTGTTCACGGCCCTGGCGCGGATGGGCGGCCCTTTCTTCGGCTGCTTTTCACCCACCTTGCCGAACTGGTGCGAAAACAGGTCGTAATAATCGCTGAGCTTGCGCGACTTCACCTGCTCCACGCGCCGCGGCTTTGGTTCCCGCTCCAGCGGATCGTCGTCATAAAACTTGCGCGCCCCGGCGCTCATCGCAGCGATCAAAAGCAGGGGGATGAGTCTTCGCATGGCTTCCTCAGTAGACCGGCTGCCCGGTGGTGGTGCCGAAACGGCGCTGATTGAACACGTCGTTGAACTTGAACCACACCTGAAAACCTTCGTGGCTGAAACCTACGTCGATGCGCAGGAAAGTCGCGTTCTGCACGTTGAACCGCAGGCCGAATCCCGCCGAACCTTCCAGGTCGCGAAAATTCAGGAATCCCCGCCGCGGGAACACTTTCCCGCCGTCCACAAAGATCGCCCCATCCAGCCCGGAGAATACCTCCCAGCGGTATTCCGCATTGAGCACCATCGAATTGCGGTCACTGAAACGAAATGGACGGAAGCCGCGCAGATCGTCCGAGCCCCCAAGAAAAGGCTGCAGATAGAAGGGCACCAGGTTGCCGGCGTCGGTGTCGGTAAGCGTGGTGCGCGCCCGCAGGGCGAGGATGCGGCTGCGATTGAAGAACGGCACGTACTGTTGCAGGTCAATGTCCAGGCGCCGGAAACTGTACAGGCTCAGTTGCTGGTCGCGAAACCAACTGAACTGCATCACGTAGTTCCCACCGCTCTTGGGCCCGGCCGCGCTGTCGCGGTAGTCGAACTGGCCGAAGGTGCCGTAGCGGAAAAAGTTCGTCTGGCGGTCGATTCCGGGCGCCTGTGCCGGCGTAAAAACCTGCTCAGAGGATGCGAAGCGGCTGTCCTGTCCCGGCCCGACATTGACCCATAAGCCCCCCAGCGATCCGCCCAGCTTCAGGAACCGTCCCGGCTTCACGGCCGCGATGCCGTCGATGGATGTGTCCTCCAAAAGGTAGTTGGTGCGGCTACGCGACGAGTCGGGACCCGGCCCGTGGTACTGAATCCCGCGATAGGTGCGGCGGCTGGCGATCGCGTTTAAAAAGAGGTGGTCACCCGCCAGCCGTGGCAGGATCGCCTCCGCTTCGTACTTTCGATAACCCCTGGTGGAAAACTGGGCGGAAGCCCGCGTGGTGAGTTGCCCCCTTAAGAAATCCTCGCGGAAATACTCCGGTCCCAGCGCGAAGCCGCCGCCGGTAACCATGTTCCCTATCTTTGCGCGCAGTCCGTTGTAGCCGGAGGCCACGCGCTCCAGGTATTTCCGTTCCTTGATGTCGCGCAGGAATCGTTCGCCCTTGCTGACATCCTCGGGCTTCAGTTCCCTGGCCTTCTCATCGCGTTGCCGCTCGATTTCCGCTGTGCGGGTTTCCTGGCCGGAGCACAACAGGACAGAGCAAAAAATCAGCGTCCCAGTTTTAACCGTCACTCATTCCCTCTACGGCGCTACAGACCATCTTAGATGCTCAGCGGGCGTGATAGGTTGTGATCATGCGGATTTTTTCTTGGCTGGCGGCGGCTTTGTGCGTTGGCCAGTCCTGCGCCGCCGATTTCAACCGGGAGATCCGGCCGATTCTATCGGACAAGTGCTTCACCTGTCATGGTCCCGATGAAGCAACGCGCAAGGGCAGGCTGCGCCTGGATGCCGCCGCCAACGGAGAGGCGCTGGATGCGCGGCAGCGCGCCGAAGTACTGCGGCGAATCACCAGTGACAACCAGGCGCTGCGGATGCCTCCCGCCTACGCCGGCGCGGCGAAGCTGAACGCCCGTGAGATCGGATTGATGCGGGAGTGGCTGGAAGCGGGCGCACGCTATGACATGCACTGGGCGTTCCGCGCCCCGCGCCGGCCGGCAGTTCCGCCCTCGGACTCCAGTTGGCCCCGCAATCCGGTCGATCACTTCATCCTCGCCCGCCTCAAAAAAGAGGGATGGTCCCCTTCGAGGGAAACAAGCCCGGAGTCCCTTCTCCGCCGCGTTTCGCTGGACCTTACCGGCTTGCCGCCCTCCACCGGCGAGATGGACGCGTTCCTGGCCGATTCGAAAGCCGGCGCTTATGAGCGCGCCGTGGACCGCCTTCTTGAGTCGCCCCGCTATGGTGAGCGTATGGCGGTGGACTGGCTGGACGCGGCCCGCTATGCCGACACGCACGGCTACCAGGTGGACCCGCAGAAAGAGATGTGGCCGTGGCGCGATTGGGTGGTGAACGCGTTTAACCGCAATCAGCCGTTCGATCAGTTCACCATTGAACAACTCGCCGGGGACATGCTGCCATCGGCCACACTCGAGCAGAAGATCGCCAGCGGCTTCCACCGCAATCACCGCATCAACACCGAAGCCGGTTCCATCGCCGAAGAGTTTCACGCCGAAAACATCTTTGACCGCATCGGAACCACGGGCAGCGTGTGGTTGGGCCTTACCATCGGCTGTGCCCGCTGCCACGACCATAAGTACGACCCGCTCTCGATGCGCGACTTCTATGCGATGTACGCCATCTACAACGGCGTGCCCGAAGTGGGTACCGGCGGGCCTCGCGATGGCAGAGGCAATGCCGCTCCCTTCCTCCGCCTTCCGGCGCCCGAAGTGGAAACGCAGATCGCCAAGGTGGATCAACGATTGGAGGATGCCAGGGCGCAGTTGAAGGAAGTGGAGTCGCGGCTGGAGGTTGGCTACCAGGCCTGGCAGGATAGTCCACGGGCGGCAAAGGCCCGGTGGCGCACGATGAAGCCAACGCGCCTCTCTTCTCGGGAAGGCGTGAAGCTCTTGGCGCTTGCCGACGGATCTGTACGGGCCTCGGGGGCGCACCCTCCCAAGGACATCTACACGGTTGACACTGACGTAAAACTGGAGAACGTCAGCGCGTTCCGCCTGGAACTGCTTCCAGATCCGCTCCTGCCCGGCGGCTGCTCGGGGCGCGGCGCGAAGGGCAAAGCGGAACTTACCTTGTTTGAAGCGAAACTGGACGGCCGCACTCTGGAACTGGAAACCGCCACCGCCACCTACGGCACGCCGGAGTCGATCCTTGAGCGTGTCCTGCGTCCGATGGAGCAGATCAAGCGTGGCTGGACGCTGGGTGATCGCTGCGGCGAGCCGCACGCGCTGTTCATTGAGACACGCAACCTGGTCAACTCGGCCGGCACGAAACCGCTGTCCATCCGCCTGGGCAGCGAATGGGGCGAGGGCGCGCTGCTGGGCCGGTTCCGCCTTTCCTACACCTCCGATGAGTTCCCCACCCCGCTGCCGGAGGAGATCACCGCCATTGGCAACAAGCCCGCCCCCAGCCGTACACCGGCCGAGGAAAAGCAACTGCGCCGCTACTACGTTTCACGATTCCACGAACACCGGCGTGCGCAGACACGTGTCACGGCGATCGAAAACCTGCGCCGCGCGCTTCTCAATCGAATCCCCTCCACCATGGTGATGGCGCAGATGGAATCGCCCAGAGAGACCCATCTGCTGATGCGCGGGCAGTACGACAAGCCGGGAGAGATGGTCAAGCCCGCGGTGCCCGCCATCCTGCCGCCGCTCGCCCCTGGGACGGAGGCAAACCGGCTGAGCTTTGCGCGGTGGCTGGTAAGCCCTTCCCATCCACTCACGGCGCGCGTCACGGTGAACCGCATCTGGCAGTCGATTTTCGGCACCGGCCTGGTGAAGACGGTGGAAGACTTCGGATCGCAGGGGGAAGCTCCCAGCCACCCCGAATTGCTCGATTGGCTGGCCGTGGAGTTTGTGGAATCGGGCTGGAATGTGAAGGCGCTCATCCGCCTGATGGTGACCAGCGCGGCGTACCGGCAATCATCGGCAATGACGCCGGAGATGGTGGAGCGCGATCCGGAGAACCGGCTGCTGGCGCGTGGTCCGCGATTCCGACTGGCCGCCGAAATGATTCGCGATCAGGCATTGTTCGCCGCCGGCCTGCTGCACGAACAGCGTGGCGGCCCGCCCGTGAAGCCCTATCAGCCGGAAGGTTACTGGGAACAGATTTCCGTGCGCGGGGCAAAGGGAGAGTATCAGCGCTCCACCGGCGCCAGCCTCTACCGGCGCAGCCTGTATATTTATTGGCGGCGCACCATTCCACCTCCGGGCCTCACCACCTTCGACGCGCCCACCCGGGAGTTCTGCGTCGTGCGCCGGGACCGCAGTTCCACGCCGCTACAGGCGTTGGCGCTGTTGAATGACGAGACCTATGTGGAGGCGGCCCGCGTGCTGGCCGCGCGCATGATCTCCGAAGGCGGCTCAACGCCGGCTGAACGCGTCAACTACGCCTTCAGGCGAACCACGTTACGGCCGCCGCGCCCGGAAGAGATGAACGTACTCACCGCCGGATTGGAGCGGCGGATGGTGGAATACCGCAAAGATCCGCGGGCGGCTGAAGCGCTGCTGAAAGCGGGAGAATCGCCGCGGCCCGGCCGGATCGATCCGGTGGAACTGGCCGCCTACACTACCGTGGCCAGCGTGATTCTCAATCTCGACGAAGTGGTGACCAAACAATGAACCGCGGACTTTTCCTTACCCGCCGCCAGTTGTTCGGCCGCGCCGCCACCGGAATCGGCATTCCCGCGCTGCACTCGCTGTTACACGGCGCGCCGGTCTTTCCCAATTTTGCTCCCAGGGCGAAGCGGGTGATCTATCTGCACCAGTCGGGCGCACCCTCGCAGATGGACCTGTTCGATCCAAAGCCCGCGCTGGCGCCGCGATTCGCCGAGGATCTGCCGGACTCAGTCCGCCGCGGCCAGCGGCTCACCGGCATGACGTCGAAACAGAAAGCGTTTCCCGTTGCGCCTTCCATCTACAAGTTCGCGCGCCATGGCCAGGCCGGCACCTGGTTTAGCGAACTGCTGCCGCATACAGCGTCCGTTGCCGACGACATCTGCGTGGTCAAGACGCTCTACACCGAGGCAATCAACCACGACCCCGCCATTACCTTCATCCAGACCGGCAGCCAGATCGCAGGGCGTCCTTGCATGGGCTCGTGGCTGAGCTATGGATTGGGCAGCGCGAATCAGGATCTGCCGGCGTTCATCGTCATGATCTCACGCGGGTCTGGCCGGCCCTTTGACCAGCCGCTTTATGACCGCTTGTGGGGCAGCGGATTCCTGCCGTCGCAATATCAGGGCGTGAAGTTCCGTTCCGATGGCGGCGATCCGGTTTTGTATCTCTCCAACCCCGCCGGCATATCGGACGCAACAAGGCGATCCATGCTGGACGATCTGGGCGAACTCAACCGGATGAATCTGAAGAGCTTCGGCGATCCGGAGATTCAGACCCGCATCGCTCAATACGAAATGGCCTACCGCATGCAATCCTCGGTGCCGGAACTGACGGATCTCTCAAAAGAACCTGAGCATGTTTTTGAGATGTACGGCCCGGACGCCCGCAAGCCCGGATCCTACGCGGCCAACTGCATCCTGGCGCGGAAGCTCATCGAACGCGGCGTGCGGTTCGTGCAGCTCTATCACATGGGCTGGGATCATCATGAGTCGATTCCACGCCAGTTGCCGCCGCAGTGCCGCGATACCGACCAGCCGTCGGCGGCGCTGGTGAAGGATCTGAAACAGCGGGGGCTGCTCGACGGCACGCTGGTGATCTGGGGAGGCGAGTTTGGCCGAACCATCTACTGCCAGGGCAATCTGACGCCGCAGACCTACGGGCGCGACCATCATCCAAGATGCTTCTCCATGTGGATGGCCGGCGGCGGAATCAGGGGCGGCATCAGCTACGGCGAGACCGACGACTATTGCTACAACATCGTGGAGAAGCCCGTCCACGTGCATGATCTGCACGCCACCCTGCTGCACTGTCTGGGTATCGACCACACGAAGCTGACGCACCGCTACCAGGGCCGGGACTTCCGCCTTACCGACGTCGGCGGGACGGTGGTAAAGGATCTGCTGGTCTGAATCGTGGGGAAACGAACCCAGCATCAACCCGGGGACACGCGGCCGGCGGTGATCCCCATCGACACCGGGCGTCAGCTTTTTGTGGACGACTACCTCATCGCCCGCACCGATCTGCGCCGCCAGTGGCACTCCCCCGTCTACCATCCATCCTGTCCCGTCATGCGGCCGGACAAGCCGTGGGAACGCCGGGGGGAGAACCCAATGGCGTACCCCTTCAGCGACGGCGTCTGGTACGATCCTTCCGCCCGCCTGTTCAAGCTCTGGTATTACTGCGGCAATCAGCGCCACACGGGTTATGCGCAATCGCACGACGGCATCCATTGGGAGAAGCCGGTGCTCGATATCGTGCGTGGGACCAACATCGTAATGGCCGCCGAGCGTGATTCCACCACCGTATGGATGGACCTGGATGATCCCGATTCTTCGGCCCGCTTTAAGATGTTGAGGATTCCTTATCATTCCAATCCACTGATGCTGCATACGTCGCCGGACGGAATTCGCTGGAGCGGGCCGCTGGCGTCGAGCATCAGGATCCATGACCGCACGACGGCCTTCTTCGATCCCTTCCGCCGTGTGTGGGTGTTGAGCATTCGCGCAGACCGGCAAGGCGTTGGCCGCGCCCGGCAATACTACGCGCACGCCGATGTGAGAAAGCTGTTTCGCTTCAAAGAGCACGATCCGGTCTGGTGGACACAGGCCGATTCGCTCGATCCGGTCCGCGACGGAGTGCGGCCGGAGTTGTACAACCTGGATGTGTTCGCCTATGAGAGCCTGCTCATCGGGATGTTTGCGATCTGGCAGGGACATCCGCCGCACCGGCACAAGGTGAACGAGGTGTTCCTTGGCTTCACGCGCAATGGCTTTGACTGGATTCGGCCAAACCGCACGCCCTTTCTGCCGGTGTCGGAAACACCGGGGGCCTGGAACTGGACGAACGTGCAGTCAGCGGGCGGCGGATGCAACGTCGTGGGGGACCAGTTGTACTTCTACTGTTCGGCGAGAAGCGGCGTACCGGGGACGCCGCGCATGGGGGAGGCTTCCACGGGCCTCGCAATCCTGCGCCGCGACGGGTTCGTTTCGCTCAATGCCGGCGGCGGCGGCATCCTGGAGACGCGCCTGTTACGATGTTCCGGCGCGCATCTTTTCGTAAACCTGCAGGGCGAGTTGTCGGTGGAAGTAATGGACAGCCGCGGGCGGGTGGTGGCGGCTCCGCGGGCGGTAAAGGCCGATTCGGCCAGACTCCGGCTGGACTGCGATCTTTCCGCACTCACCGGCCGCGCGATACGGCTGAAATTCCACCTCCATCAGGGGCGCCTGTTTTCGTTCTGGATCACGCCGTGCGCGACGGGCGCCAGTAACGGTTACGTGGCGGCGGGCGGGCCGGGTTTTTATGCCCATCGCGATGTAGACTGAAAACTTCGATGGACCGCAGAAGCTTCCTCCTCACCGGCGCCGCCCCCATGATGGCACAGCCGCCACGCCGCCCCAACGTGATCGTCATCCTCACCGATGACCAGGGCTATGGCGATCTTTCCGCCCACGGCAATCCGCGATTGAAGACGCCGCAGCTTGACCGGCTGCACGCCGAATCCGTGCGCCTCACGGACTTCCACGCCACGCCGATGTGCACGCCCACACGGTCGCAACTGATGACCGGCCGCGACGCGCTCACCACCCAGGCGATGAACGTCTCGAGCGGCCGCACCCTGCTCCGGCGCGACCTGCCGACGATGGGGGAAATCTTTGCGCGCGCCGGTTATCGCACCGGCATCTTCGGCAAGTGGCACCTCGGCGACGCCTATCCTTACCGGCCCGAAGACCGCGGCTTTCAGGAAGCGCTGTGGTTCCCCTCCTCCCACATCGGCTCCACTTCCGACGCCTGGGACAACGACTATTTCAACGACCGCTACCGCCGCAACGGACGCCTGGAACGCTACAAGGGATACTGCACCGACGTCTTCTTCGACGAAGCGATGAAGTGGATGCGCCAGCGCCACGCCGCCGCCGAGCCCTTCTTCACCTACATTCCCACCAACGCCCCGCACGGCCCGCTCTTCGTCGACCCGCGCTATCGCGAAAGGTTCAAGGATCTGCCGCCGAACGTGGCCAGTTTCTTCGGCATGATCACCAACATCGATGAGAACATCGGCAGGCTGGAGACAATGCTGAAGGAGACGGGCCTCGGTGGCAATACCATCGTCGTCTTCATGACCGACAATGGTGGAACCAACGGTGTGGACTTCTACAACGCCGGCATGCGCGGACGCAAGATCAGCCTCTGGGAAGGCGGCCACCGCGTGCCCTGCTTCCTGCGATGGCCGCAAGGCGGGCTTGGCGGCGGGCGCGACGTGAATGAACTCACGCTGGTGCAGGACATCCTGCCCACGCTCACCGGGCTTTGCGGCATCGCGCCACCGCCGGGCGCGCGTTTCGATGGCATGGATCTGACACGGTTGGTGCGCGGCGAAGTGCGCGAACTGCCTGACCGCATGGCCGTGGTGCAGTTCAGCCGCATGAACGTGGGCCGCCCGCAGTTTGGCGATGCTGCCGTGCTGTGGCGCAAGTGGCGGCTGGTGTCCCACTCAAAGCTCTACGACGTCGCCAAAGATCCCGCCCAGCAGAACGACGTGGCCGGGCAATACCCGGAAATCGCCTCGCGCATGCGCGAACATTATGACGGCTGGTGGAAGAACGTCTCCCCCCGGCTGGACACCTTCCTTCCGGTTCACATCGGCGCCGAGGAGGAGAACCCCGCGCTCGTGTCTCCCACCGAGTGGGCCGACGTCTTCCTCGACCAGGGCACGCAGATCCGCCGCGGACAGCGTAAGAACGGAGCCTGGCACGTCATGGTGGAGCATGACGGCGAGTACACGTTCACGCTGCGCCGCTGGCCCAGGGAGATCGACGTACCGATGCGCGCCGGCCTGAAGGCGCACGATGGCGAAGGCGGCGATTACCCCGCCGGCGTCGCGCTTCCCATCGCCAGAGCGAGACTGGCCATCGCCGCTCTTGACTTGTCCGCGGCCGTGGGCGCCGAGGATCGCGAGGCCGTTTTCACACTGCGGCTCAGCGAAGGCTGGACGAAGATGCAGACGTGGTTCTACGATGCCACCGGCCAGGAGATCAGCGGAGCCTACTTTGTCTACGTGGAACGCAAGACGCCGGTGAAGCGTATCGGGCGGGCGGCGGTGCCGGTGATTTTCGATACCGACATCATGGGCGACGTGGACGACGTGGGCGCCGTGGCCATGCTGCATGCGCTCGAAAATCGTGGCGAGGCGCGCATTCTCGCAATGGGCGTCTGTTCGAAGCACCCGTCAAGCCCGGCCTGCCTCGATGCGCTCAACGCGCACTTCCAGCGCCCCGATCTGCCCGTGGGCGTCAACAAGGGCGAGGGCTTCCTGCGCGACACCCGCTACGCCGATAAGATCGCCGCCGCCTACAAACATCGCGACACATTCCCCGAGGCCGCCACGCTCTACCGGCAGGTGCTGGAAAATCAGCCCGACAACTCCGTTGTCATGGTCTCGGTAGGCCAATGCTCCAACATGAGTCAACTGTTGAAGACCAGCCGCGATCTGGTGGCCCGTAAGGTGAAGGCATGGGTCTGCATGGGCGGCGGCTTTCCGAAAGGCAGGGAAGCAAATCTGAAAAACGACGCGACGGCGGCGAAATACGCCATCGAAAATTGGCCCACCCCGGTGATCTTCAGCGGCTTTGAAATCGGGCTTTACGTGCTTACCGGCGGCCGTATGAAGGTACTGCCCGAGACAAACCCCGTACGCCGCGCCTACGAACTATACAACGGCGCGCAGCCGCACAAAAGCTGGGACCAGACGGCGGTGCTCTACGCAGTGCGATGCCTTGATACAGAAGGCGGACCGTGGTGGAGCCTGCGCCGGGGCGGCGCTTGTGTGATACATGCCGATGGCGCAAACGAATGGAAGGACGGCCCGGCGGGCAACCACGCCTACCTGGTGGCCAAGGCGCCTCCGGTACACGTGGCCGCCATCATTGAGGGGCTCATGCTGGGAGGGTGATCTCCACTTCCAGCCCCGGCTGCGCGTTGCGCGCGGCAATGCGGCCGCCATGCAATTCCACGGCCCGCCTGCTGATGGAAAGCCCCAGTCCGTGGCCGCCGGACTGCTGTCCATCCACCCGGTAGAACGTTTCAAACAAAAGCGGCAGCGATTGTTCAGGAACGCCGGGGCCATGGTCCCGGATGGCGGCGCGCACGGCCGATGCCGTCCGTGAAAGGCTGACCTCGATCCGCCCATTGGGCGGCGAATAGCGGATGGCGTTGCGGATCACATTTTCCACCGCGCGCCGCAGCAGTTCGGCGTCCCCCTTCACCACGCCGCCCTCCCCCGCCACTTCGATCGCGCAGCCCGCGGCTTCAATCCGGCACGTATCAGCCACATCGGCCAGCAATGCGTCCAGGTCCACCGCCTCGCGCTTCAACCGGGTGGGATCGGCCTCCACACGGCTCACCTGCAGCAGGCTCGATACCAGTGAATTCAGCCGATCCACCTCGTGCTGGATACACTCCAACTCGGGCTTCGGATCGGCGCTGGACTTGGCCAGTTCAGCCGCCACCGCCAGCCGCGTCAAGGGAGAGCGCAACTCGTGCGACACGTCGAGCAGCAGCCGCTGCTGCGCGCCCAGCAGTGATTGAATGCGCGCCGCCATGCGGTTGAACGAAACCGCCAGCCGTCCCAACTCGTCGCTGCGGCCTTCCGGCACGCGCACCTCAAGATCGCCCCGGCCCAGCCTCTCCGAGGCGGCCTCCATCTGGCGCAGCGGCCCGGCCAGATGGCGCGCCAGCAGATACGACAGCAGCATGGCCGACCCCAGCACCCAAAGGTGGCGCCGGACAAACAGACTCTCCCCGCCATCGGCGTAGATCAGCAGGAAGGCTCGCCCATCGGAAGTGGAACGTCCCGCCGCCAACCCGCGTCCATGCGCGATGGTGAACAGCCGCCCGCGCCTCAGCCGTGAAACGGCCGCGCTGTGATCGGAGCCATCCAACACATCGAATCCCGCCTCATCCACCAGGTGCGCCTCATAGCGCGTCGTCTTTCGCAGCCGCCTGAGGAACGCCGCCAACTCCTGATCCCCTCCTTCGGTCCACGCATAGGCGGCTTCATCGGCGTAAAACTGCACAATACGCGCCGGCGGCCACGGGCCTTCCGCTTCGGGATCGGCCCACCGGTGACCCACCACCAGCAGCCCCACGCCAGTGACCACGGCGGTGAGCACCAGCCACACCAGGATCTTCGAAAACAGCGAGTTCATTCGCTCTCCTCCGGGGTGCGGCAAAACTGGTAGCCAATGCCACGCACCGTGCGGATCAGCACGCGGTCTGTCTCCAGCTTCCGCCGGAGATTGCTGATATGCACGTCGATGGCGCGGTCAAAGGGAGTGGACTTGCGCTGATAGATCGCCTCCATCAGATCGTCGCGCGTCAACACCCGGCCGGCGGCCTTCATCAGCGCGTGCAGCACGTCGAACTCGAAGGTGGTGAGAGCGGCCGGGCTGCCGTCCACCGTTACCGAGCGGCTGCCCGGATCAAGCCGCACGCCATTGATCTCAATGCGCGCGCGTCCGGCGCTGTCCTCACGGTCCTCGGTGCGGCGCAGGATGGCCCGCAGCCGCGCCGTGAGTTCGCGGGGATTGAAGGGCTTGGGCAGATAATCGTCGGCGCCCAGTTCCAGGCCCACGATGCGGTCCACGTCCTCGCCCCGCGCGGTGAGCATGAGGACGGGAATCCGGCTGGTCTCACGCAGCTTGCGCAGCACACCGAAGCCGTCCAGCCTGGGCAGGCCGGCGTCCAGAATCACGATATCGGCGGCGCCAGAGCGCGCGGCTTCCAACCCCGACAAGCCGTCGTGGCGCGCTTCCACTTCATTGCCCTCGCGGCGCAGCAGTTCGCCCAGCAGGCCGCACAACTCCACGTCGTCATCAATCAGAAGCACACGCACGGCAACAATGTAACACGCATGTCCGGCTGCCTTCGTAAGGATTTGTAAAGGCGGCTTTGCAAAAATTTACAGCGGGCAAATACTGGCCACAAACCCGGGCGATAGCTTGGACTCAGGAGGTTCGAACAAACGCCATGAGGCAATATCTGAAAACGAACTTTGGAAAATTCGCGGCCGTCGCCCTGTTGGCCACCGCCGCCACAACCGGCGTTGTCTGGGCGCAGGGCCGCCACTTCGGCGGCTTTGGAGGCGGGCACGGGCGAATGGCCGCCTTCCTGGCCGACTATCTGGATCTGACGCCGGGCCAGCAGGAAGCGGCGAAAACGCAGATGGAACAGACCAGGAAGGCCAACGAGGCTGCCGCCGCCCAGCTTAAGCAGATCATGGAACAGGCGCACACCGCGGTGAAGGCCGGCAAGTCCGACGCCGAACTGCAGCAGATTGCCAACTCCGCCGCCCCGCTGGTGGCCCAGATCGCCGGCAGCCATCTCAAGAGCATGTCGAAGCTCTACGCCACGCTCAGCCAGCCGCAGAAAGACAAGCTCGAAAGGCTGCATGAGCGGTTCAAGGAGCGGCGCGAAGGCATGGATTTCGGCCACTAACCTCGCATCTGCTTCAACGTCCACTCGCCCAGTTCCACTGAAAGCGGGTCCCGGTAGTCCCGCCCCCAGCCCACCAGCTGTTCCGCCAGCCGCTCCATCAGTTGCGGCTGGCGGCCCCAGATGTTCTTGGTTTCCTGGGCGTCATCCAGCAGGTCGTAGATTTCGCCGGCGCGATTTTCCGGCCGGTTGTCGAAGCGGCGCAGGATCATTTTGTAACGCTCGGTGCGGATGGCGCGTTCCTCGTACAAAGATCCACTGATGGCCGTCTGCGGAATGTTTTCGATCACCACCGGCCGCCTCCAGTCGTCGTTTCCTTCCCGGATCTGGCCGATGAGGCTGCGGCCCTGGAAAGGCGATCCGGCTACGGCATCCACGATGCCCCCCACCACGGCTTCCACCCCCGCAGCCTCCAGGATGGTGGGCGCAAGATCGCACAAGGTGACGCCCGATCGCCACACGCGGCCCGTGGGCAGCGTCTTGGGATAGCGCAGGATCATGGGAATCCGCGCCGATTCCTCGTAGGCCGTACACATCCCTTCGGCCGTGCCTGGCCGCGGCGTCCAACTCCGGCCGTGCTCGGTGGTGATGACGATCAGCGTGTTGTCCAGCAGGTTGTTGCGCTTCAGCGCCTCGACAACACGGCCGATATTCCAGTCGAGATTCGCCACAGAGCCGTAATAGCCCGGATGTTCGCTGTTGGCATACTGCTCAATCCACTGCTTGGGCGGATCCAGCGGTTCGTGCGGCGCATAGTAGGACTGGTAGAGGAAAAATGGCTCACTGGCGTGCTGATCGATGAATCGGATTCCCAGGTCGGTATGCACATCGGGCCGGTAGCGCGACTTGTGCGGCTCGCCAATCCAGTGCCGCAGCACGGAGTTGAATGACTTGAAGTAATCGAAGAAACCGGGGTTGCCCGGGCCCAGGTGCCACTTGCCGATGTGCGCGGTGGCGTAGCCGGCGTTGGAAAGGTAGTAGACGAAGTTCTCCCACAGGCGGAAGCGTGGATCGCGAAACGGATCGGGGATACTGTCCTGGTAGTTGCTGTTCGTCTTGCCGGCGTTGGTGGGGTAGACGTTGCGCCGCAGCCCGTGCATGTGCGGGTGTACGCCGGTGAGGATGGAGGCGCGGGCGGGGCCGCATAGCGCCTGGGGGGTGAAGCAGTTCTCAAAGCGGACACCGGAGGCGGCGAGGTTGTCGATGTTGGGTGTTTTGACGGAGGAGCCGTAGCAGCCCGCGGCGTCGCGGCGCCATTTATCCAGCAGGAAGAAGACGACGTTGGGCGGCTTTTCCGTCGTCTGCGCATGGCTGAGAAAAGCGGGCGCGGCGCCCAGTGTCTTGAGTATCTGGCGGCGGTTCATTCCGCCGACTATTGTATCCGGACTCCCGCCGTGCTGTTGCCGCGCCGTTCAATCGCGCGGATCGCATTCTGTCCCTCCTCGCGCACCATCGCCTCGGTGGAGTCGCCAAGGCACTCTTGGATTGCTGCCAGGTCTTCCTGGACACCCACGCGGGCCAGCGCGCGCAGCATATCACGTGTTTCCTCGGGGGCGGGCGTGATTTCCACCAGCGGCTGTCCGGCCGACACCGGATCGCCCTCCTTTACCAGCAGCCGTTTGACCGTGCCGAATATGCCGGCTTCGACAAAACTGTCGCCCACCCTCGCCACCGCGGTCTCCGGCGAAGCGGTGTCCTTGGGGAGAATTCGCAGGTTGACCGAACCGGCCAGCGTGGAGAGCACCACATGCGGCCGGATCGCAGTCACCAGTTCCTTCCGCGCGGCGGGGTCTTCGAAAGCCGACAGGCTGACAGCGGCGGCCCGCCGTACGTGGCGGTCCTGATCGTTCACCATTTCCCGCAACCTGGCATGGAAGGCCTCCGATTTCGGGTCCTTTCCCATCGCCCAGGCAGTGGTTCGCCGCAGGTGGGGCGCGGCGTGCCGCGAGAGGTCGATCAGACGGGGGTACCAGCGCTGCATCGCCCTGTCCTGCCGGCTGATCTTTTCGGCGATCCTCAGCACCATTGAACCGGCCGCGGAAGGCTCCACCGGTTCGGCCAGCGCCTTTTCGACCTCCCCGGGTCCGATCGACGGGCCGTGCCAGACCGCATACCAGAATGCGAATGGCAGCAGAATCAACACGATGGAAGCCAAGCCCATCATCATCATGATCCAAGCGAAGCTGCCCTTCTCCGGCAAAGCGCTTGTGAGGTTCTTGATTTTCATGATGCCGGATGTCTCCGTAGGTGACAATCGGCAGTTCCCACCTCCGGCGTTAGAGGCCGTCCTACGGAGTGGCCACCATCACGATTTCCCCACCAGGCTTGGTGGTCACCCGATACCCAAGCTCGCGCAGCAGCCACGAGCAATGGACCGAATCGCGCTCGGCTGCGGCGTTTGCCGCCGGCGTGACCGTGAGGACCACCACCGGTTTCGCCGCCGCCAGCAGCGCCCGGCAGCCCCGTAGCACTTCCACCTCCCGGCCCGGGGCGTGAATCCGCACCAGATCCGGCGGCGCCAGACCCCGGCTCAGCGCCAGCGTGTCCAGGCGCCATTCGTGGGTGCCCCCCTCGGGCATCGCAAAGACCCGTATGTTGCGAGCCCGGTTCATCTCAATGTGATTGTGCAGGTAAGACAGGTGGCGGGGACTGGACTCGAAACTGTACACTGCGCCGCCCGGGCCCGCCACTCTCGAAGCCATCAATGAGTGGTAGCCGGCGCCTGCTCCAAAGTCATAGAAGACGCAGCCGGTGGACAGGAACGCCGACAGCGCGTCGGTGACGTCGATGTCATTCAGGCCAAGCCACGCCAGCTTCGTCGAGGAGCTCAAAATCCACTTCAGTCCGATTCGCGGACCAAGGGGAATCGGTAATGCCAATTCGGAGGCCGCGATTCTCGCTAACCACGATGCGGGGAATGCATGAATCATGAAGAAAGCTCTCCTACAGAATAGTTCCGTTGGAGGCGGGAGACCGCGGTAGACGATGTGGGTGTTGCGGACTTATTGCGAGGGTAGGGCCAGGCCGCCGATTAGCGAATCTTACGGGTTTCCTTGACCAGAACCGGAGCGGCCCGAACCACCGGGATCAGCGTGTTGGCCGGCGCCGGCTGGTGCGGAGTCATCTGGCTGGTTAGTTCCTTGTTCAACCGGTCGACAAATTCTTCAATCTGGTTCTGCATTGCCGCCATCTTCTCGCGCATGTTGAGGATGATCTCCACACCCGCGAGATTGACGCCAAGTTCCCTGGTGAGTTCCAGAATCACCTCCAGCCGCTGCAGGTCCTCATCGGTGTACAGGCGCGTGTTGCCATCTGAGCGCGAAGGCGTGAGAAGCCCTTCGCGTTCATAGATCCGCAGCGTCTGCGGATGCACTTCGTATTGTTCAGCCACCGACGAGATGGTATAAACTCCCTTGCGCTTTTTTGACATCGGCTAAACCTGCTTCCAGATTTCGGCTCGGGGATCCTCGGGGTGAAGCGACGCGAGTTCGCGCAGGATCTCCCTGGTGCGCTCATCGCTGGCCTTTGGCGCCATCAACTCCACTTCCACGATCTGGTCTCCGCGGCTGTTAGTGCGCGCGTTGAGCACGCCTTTCTCCCGCAGGCGGAATTTCTGGGCATTGTGGGTGCCCTGTGGAATCTTCAACAAAGCGCGGCCGTCGATGGTGGGAACCTCGATCTTCGCCCCCAAAGCCGCCTCAGGAATGCTCACCGGAACCCGGATATGCACGTCATCGCCGTCCCGCTTAAAGAACGGATGGTCCTCCACGCGCACCGTGATATACAGATCGCCGGCCGCGGCGCCCATGGTTCCGGCGCTGCCCTTGCCCGCCACACGCAAACGGGAACCATTGCGGGTGCCCGGCGGAATGCGGACTTCCACGAATTCCGGATGAGGCAGCCGCCCCTCGCCCTGACAGGATTGGCAGACGTTTTTCACTTTGCCCTTGCCGCCGCAGCGCGGGCAGGTGAGCGAAAACCGCATGGCGCCCGCCATCTGCGTCACGTTGCCCGAGCCCTGGCACTGAGGACAGGAGATGGCGCCTCCGGTGGACGCGCCGCTGCCGCCGCAAGCGGCACAGGTTTCGTGGCGGCTGACATTGAGCCGGACCTGGGTCCCGCGAATCGACTGCCAGAAGTCGATGTTCAGCGCGTACTCAAGATCAGCGCCGCGTTCAGGCGCCCGCTGTTCGCCCCTGCCCTTGTTGAAGAATTGGCTGAACAGATCGGAGAAGCCGCGGTCCTGCTGCTGGGCCCCCCCAAAGACATCGTTGAAATCGAATCCGCCGAAGCCCATCTGGGGTCCGCCGGCTCCCGCCCGCGCACCCGCCGCGCCCGGTGGCGGGAACCCCTGGTCCGAATAAAACCCAAACTGGTCATACATCTGGCGCTTCTTGTCGTCAGAGAGAACATCGTAGGCTTCCTGGACGTTCTTGAACTTCTCCTCCGACGCCTTGTCGCCAGGATTCAGGTCAGGGTGGTGTTTGCGCGCGAGCCTCCGGTATGCCTTCCGGATTTCGTCCTGCGATGCGGTTCTCCCGACACCCAGGGTTTCGTAAAAATCTCGTTTTTGAGCCATTTCGACTCTCCTTGCGCGCAGCCGGAGAGGAGCGCTTCCGACACCCCCTCCGGCCGTAAGGCTCGCCGCTTACTTTTTGTCGTCCATGTCGACAAACTCGGCGTCGACAACCGTGTCCTTCTTCTCGCCAGCCGCCGCACCGCCGCCGGCGCCATCGCCCGTGGGACCTGCGCCATCACCCGGCGTGCCCGCCGCAGAATACATCGCCTCAGCCAGCTTGTGCGAGGCCTGCGTGAGCTTATCCACCGCCGAGTTGATTTCCGCAACAGAACCGGTATTAATGACCGCCTTGGTCTCTTCGAGTGCCGATTCGACGTTCTTCTTGTCGCCTTCGGAGATCTTCGCGCCATGCTCCTTGAGCATCTTCTCGACGTTGTAAACCATGGCGTCGGCCTTGTTGCGGGCCTCAATCTCTTCCTTGCGCTTGCGGTCTTCCGATTCGTGGCTCTTGGCGTCCTGCGCCATCTTGTCCACTTCGTCCTTGCTCAGGCCGGATGAGGAAGTGATGGTGATCTTCTGCTCATTGTTGGTGGCACGGTCCTTGGCCGAGACATTCAGGATGCCGTTGGCGTCGATGTCAAATGTCACCTCCACCTGCGGGATGCCGCGCGGAGCGGGCGGAATGCCGACAAGCTGGAACACACCCAGCAGACGGTTGTCTCTGGCCATGGCGCGCTCGCCCTGATGGACCTTGATTTCCACCGACGTCTGGCTGTCGGCGGCGGTGGAGAATACCTCGCTCTTGCGCGTCGGAATGGTGGTGTTGCGCTCAATGAGCTTGGTGAAGACGCCGCCCAGGGTTTCAATGCCCAGCGACAGCGGCGTGACGTCCAACAACAGAACATCCTTCACTTCGCCGCCCAGCACACCACCCTGCACGGCCGCGCCCACGGCCACCACTTCGTCCGGATTCACGGTCCTGTTGGGCTCCTTGCCAAAGAAGTCGCGGACCAGTTGCTGCACCTTGGGGATGCGCGTCGATCCACCCACCAGGACCACCTCATCGATCTGCGGCGGCGTCAGGCCGGCGTCGGATAGCGCCTGCTTGCAGGGCCCCATGGCGCGCTGCAGGATATCGTCCACCATCTGTTCAAACCGCGCGCGGGTCAGCTTCATCACCAGGTGCTTCGGACCGGTGTTATCGGCCGTCAGGAACGGCAGGTTGATCTCAGTTTCAAGCAGTGTGGAGAGCTCAATCTTGGCCTTCTCACCGGCTTCCTTAAGCCGCTGCAGCGCCATCTGGTCGCGGGAAACGTCGATGCCGTGTTCCTTCTTGAATTCGGAAATCAGCCAATCGATGATGCGGTGATCGATGTTGTCGCCGCCCAGATGCGTATCGCCGTTGGTGGATTTCACCTCCACCACGCCATCGCCCACTTCCAGAAGCGAAATATCGAAGGTGCCGCCGCCGAAGTCGAACACGGCGATTGTTTCGTCCTTCTTCTTGTCGAGTCCATAGGCCAACGCCGCCGCCGTGGGCTCATTGATGATACGCATCACTTCGAGACCGGCCACCTGGCCTGCGTCCTTGGTAGCCTGGCGCTGCGCGTCATTGAAATAGGCCGGCACCGTGATCACGGCCTTCGATACCTTTTCGCCCAGGTAGGCCTCGGCAGCCTCCTTCAGCTTGCCCAGGATCATGGCCGAGATTTCCGGCGGGGACATCTTCTTCCCCTGCACCTCAACGCGGGCGTCACCGTTGTCGCCGGCCACCACTCTGTAGGGCACCAGCTTGGTTTCGTCGGTCACTTCGCTGGAGCGCCGCCCCATAAAACGCTTGATGGAATAGATGGTATTCTCAGGGTTGGTAACGGACTGGCGCTTCGCCACCTGGCCAACCAAACGTTCTCCGCCCTTTGTAAAACCGACGACGGAGGGGGTGGTACGGCCACCTTCCTGATTTGGGATGACCACGGGCTGGCCGCCCTCCATGACAGCGACCACAGAATTGGTGGTGCCGAGGTCAATACCGATGATTTTGCTCATATTCGACTCCTTAGCCTGGTTGCGCGGTCTCCCTAACAGGTCGCGCTCATTGCGCTCAAGCTTAGTATTAAATATTAGTGCGATATTGTCAAGTATTGGCTTCGCCATGATTGGCAGCATCCCTATGCACGCCGAACTACTCGTCGCCACGGCCTCCGATCTGGCGCCCGCGCATGCCGATTTAGCTGCTTCTTTTCAAAAGCTTAGCGGGGAGAGCCTGAAATTCGTCACAGGCGCCAGCGGCGTCCTCGCGCGCCAGGTCGAAAACGGCGCTCCCTACGATGTCTACCTGTCGGCCAACAAATCGTATGTGGCGGAGCTGGCCGCCGCCAGGCACATCATCCCGGCGTCGGTGGCTGTGTATGCCCGTGGCAGGCTGGGGATTTGGCCGGCCAGCGCGCAAGTATCGGTGATCGCAGATCTGGCGAAGGTCCAGCGGGTGGCGATTGCCAATCCTCAGCATGCCCCTTACGGCGCCGCAGCCAAACAGTCGCTGGAACGGGCAGGCCTCTGGGCGTCGATCCAAAGCCGGATCGTAATGGCGGAAAACGTCCGCCAGGCGCTGCAGTACGGCGAAAGCGGGAACGCCGATGCAGTGATTACAGCCTGGTCACTGGTGAAGGACAAGGGCGGGGTGCTGGTGCCCGAGACGCAACACGACCCGATCGAACAGGCCGGGGGAATCGTTGCATCCAGTAAGCAGGCCGCCCTGGCCGGACGGCTGATGGCTTTTCTCAAGAGCGCTCAGGGAGCAGCACTGCTCGAACGGTATGGATTCCAGCCGGTCACCGGAACAAAGAACCGGACTCCGGCGGTTCTCGAGAGCCGTTACATCGCGCGAGAGTTCGCCTTAAGCGCAGACCCCGCGGCGCGGCACTGGCGGCGTGCCCCACTGGTAGTCACAACGTCGGGCCGCTACGGAGAACCGATGCCGGAGGCGCGCACGGAAGTCCGAAGCCTGTGGACACGCGACAATCTGTACTTCCTGTTCGCCGGCAGGTTCGTTTCGCTTTTCTTGAAGCCGGATCCCAGTACTACCAAGGAGACCTGGGGGCTGTGGGACTACGATGTGGCCGAAGTCTTCATCGGCCACGATCTGAAGAACATCAGCCTGTATAAGGAGTTCGAGGTCTCGCCTCAGAACGAATGGGTGGACCTGGACGTGGACCGCGCAAGGAAGGGCAAGGAAGTGGACTGGCTGTGGAATTCGAATTTCCGGTTCAGGTCGCGGATCGACCGCAAGGCGGGAATCTGGTATTGCGAGATGCAGATCCCGTGGAAGTCGATCGATACGCGCAAGCCCGCCGCTGGCAATGAACTGCGGCTCAACCTTTACCGCATCGAAGGCGGCCCGGAGAAGCGGAAGTACATTGCCTGGCAGCCGGTGAACGCGCCGTCGTTCCATACGCCGGAAGCTTTCGGCCGCCTGCGGTTAGCGAAATGAAACGGCGCCGGCTGGAGTTTCCGGGAATGACCCCGGCCGCGCAGGCGCAGGCCGTGCGGGATCTGCTGGCCCGTTTTGCCAGCCGCAGGAGCGTACGAAGTTTCTCGAACGAGGCTGTTCCGCTTGGGTTAATCGAGGACGCGATCCGTTTCGCCTCCAGCGCGCCCAGCGGGGCAAACCAGCAGCCCTGGCGCTTCGTGGTGGTTCGCGATGCCAGTGTGAAACGCCAGATTCGGGAGGCTGCCGAGGCGGAGGAGAAAGAGAACTACGAGCGGCGCTTTCCCGAGGAATGGCTGGAGGCGCTGGAGCCGTTCGGCACCGATTGGCACAAGGAGTTTCTTGAGACGGCGCCTTACCTGATCGTGGTATTCCGCATCGACTACGGCCTCAGCGGTGAGCGGCGGGTGAAGCACTATTACGTGCAGGAATCGGTGGGGATTGCCGTGGGTTTCCTGCTGGTAGCGCTGCATGTGGCGGGCCTGGCGACGCTGGTGCATACGCCCAATCCGATGGGCTTTCTGGCGCGGATTCTGGAGCGTCCGGCCAATGAGCGACCCTTCCTGCTGATTCCGGTAGGCTACCCGGCAGAGGGGGTGACGGTGCCCGATCTCGAGAAAAAGGACCTCGATGCGGTGATGGTGGTGCGCTGATGGTGGTGCGGTGATGGATGTCGTCCGCACCACTCGCGGATTGACGGTGGAACAGGTGCTGGCCGCCTACCCCCTCGGCCTTTTTCCGATGGGTTATCCGGGACGGAAGGAAATCACCTGGCACCGGCCCGGTGTACGCGCGATTCTGCCCTTGAACGGGCTGCACGTCTCACACTCTCTCGCGCGCAGGCTTCGCCAGGCGGACTTTCGCGTCAGCTTCAACGAAGATTTCGAAGGCGTGATGCGGGGGTGCGCCGAACGGCGGCCGACGTGGATTTCGGCGGAGATTCTCCGCGTGTACACACAGTTGCATGGCATGGGCAAGGCGCACTCGGTGGAAGTCTGGGCGGACGGCGCATTGGCGGGCGGCGTGTACGGAGTGCAGATTGGCGGAGCGTTCTTTGCGGAATCGAAGTTCCACCGGGTGACGGATATGTCGAAGGTGGCGCTGGTGCACCTGGCCAGGCGCCTGAAGGAGCGGGGATTCGGCCTGCTGGAGGTGCAGTACCGGACCGGGCACCTCAGCCAGTTCGGCGTCGTGGAGGTATCACACCAGGAGTATGTGGCGATGCTGGCCGAGGCAATCGCGCGGGAGTGTGTGTTTCCGTAGCGATCAACTTACTTCGGCGCGAGCCTGCTGAGATCCAGCCGTCCGGTGTAGATGGCCATGCCGAGCGCCGAATGGATGCCGAGCCGGGTCAGTTCATCGATTTCCTCGTAGGTGGTGATGCCGCCGGCGGCGGTGATTTCGTGATTGGTGGCGGCGCGCAAACGGCGGAACCAGTCGAGGTCGGTGCCCTGCATCATGCCTTCCTTGTCCACATACGTGCAGAGGAAGCCGCCGCAGTAGGGCTCCAGTTCGCGGACCACCTGTTCGGCGGTAAGAAGGGTGGACTCGCGCCAGCCTTTGACGACGATGCGCCCATCCTTGCTGTCGACGGCAATGAGGATGCGTGCCGGACGCGCGGCATCGGCGATTGAGCCCAGCAACTCATGGTTCACGCCGTCAGGGCGGAAGGCTGCGGTTCCCACGATCACCTTGTCCGCGCCCTGCGAAATCAGCTTCAGCGCGCGTTCGGGCGTACGCACACCGCCACCCACACGGCACACCGCGCGCGCGGCGATATGCTGAACCAACGCGTCGTTTTCACCGCGCCCGATGGCGGCATCGAGATCGATCACCTGGATTTCAGGGAACGCGGCAAAGCGCGCCAGCATTTCGTCCGGGGTTCCGCCTTCCAGCGCCTTTTCGCGGCCTTGCACCAATTGGACGACCTTGCCGTCCATCAGGTCGATACAGGGAATGATCACTTCAAATTTTCCTTACCGGAACCCCGTGCCTTTCCAGGTATTCCTTGAGATCGGAAACGGTGTAGGTCCCGTAGTGAAAGATCGATGCGGCGAGAGCGGCGTCGGCCTCGCCCTCAGTGAGCACGCGAACAAAGTGTTCGGGCTCACCGGCGCCGCCGGAGGCGATCACCGGGATGCGCGTGGCGCGGGAAATCGCACGGGTCAGGTCGCAGTCAAAGCCCTGCTGCACGCCGTCGGTATCCATGGATGTCAACAGGATTTCGCCGGCGCCGAGGGATTCTCCGCGCCGCGCCCACTCCACCGCGTCGATGCCCTCATCGTCACGGCCGCCCCGGGTGTAGACGTTCCATTGGCCCGGCGCGCGGCGGCGGGCATCGATGGCCAGCACCACGGCCTGCGCGCCGAATTCCTCACTCAACTCGCTGATCAGTTCAGGACGGCGCACGGCGGCGGTATTGACGCTAACCTTATCCGCGCCGGCAAGCAGGATCTTCCGTCCATCGGCGACGCTGCGGATGCCGCCGCCGACGGTGAGCGGAATGAACACTTTCCTTGCGGTGCGCGCCACCACGTCGGCCATGGTGTCGCGATGGTCGCTGGAGGCGGTGATGTCGAGGAACACCAGCTCATCGGCGCACTGCTGGTTGTAGCGCCCGGCGAGTTCCACCGGGTCGCCGGCGTCGCGCAGGTTCACAAAATTGACGCCCTTCACCACGCGTCCGGCGGTGACATCGAGGCAGGGGATGATTCGTTTGGCCAGCATCTTTGGGCTACAGCTCCACGAAATTCCGCACGATGCCCAGCCCAAGCGGCCCGGACTTCTCGGGATGGAATTGTACGGCGAACAGGTTATCCTTCTCGATGACCGCGGAAAAGGGCAGGCCGTAGTCGCAGGTGGCGGTGGTCGCTTCGGTCACCGGACAGTAATAGCTGTTGGCGAAATAGAAATAGGGCTTTCCGGAAAGATTGCGCAGCAGCCTGGTGCGGGGATCGGCCCGCACTTCGTTCCAGCCCATGTGGGGCACCCGCAGATGGTGAGCGAAGCGCTTCACCGTGCCGGGCATCAGGCCGAGGCCCTGCAACTCCGGGGCTTCTTCGGATCCGGAGAACAAAGCCTGCATGCCGAGACAGATTCCCAGGTACGGGACACCGGCGGCGATACGATCGCAAATCGGCTGGCGCAATCCCATCGCATCGAGTGACCGGATGAGTTGTCCGAAGTGGCCCACTCCGGGAAGGATGATCTTGGGCGCCGTGGCCAGATCCTCAGGCGTACGCGCCAGGCGGAACTGCGCCCCAATCTCAGCGAGCGTATTCTGCACGCTTTGCAGGTTGCCGGCGCCGTAATCGATGATGGCGATCATAGCAGCCCCTTGGTGGAGGGAAGCTGATCCTTCAGCCGCGCGTCGGTGGAGCAGGCGTACTTCATGGCGCGGGCGAAGCACTTGAAGATGGCTTCGATCTTATGATGCGAGGAGCGGCCGTACATGATCTTTGCGTGCAGGTTCGCGCCGCAGTTGTTGACGAAGCCTTCAAAAAAATCGTGCACCAGTTCCGCCTGCAGATCGCCCACCAGCCGCACGCGCACGGTGTCCTTGTAGACCAGCGCGGGCCGGCCGCCCAGATCGACGGCCACCACGGCCAGCGTCTCATCCATGGGAAGCACGAAGTAGCCGGCGCGGTTGATGCCCTTGCGCTCTCCGAGGGCCTGGGAAAAAAGCTGCCCCAGCACGATGCCGCAGTCTTCCACGGTGTGATGCTGATCGACGTCGAGGTCGCCCGCGGCCCGGAGATTCAAATCGAAGCCGCCATGTTTGGTGAACAGCTCCAGCATGTGATCGAGGAAGCGGACGCCGGTGGAAATTTCGTAGCGGCCTTTGCCTTCGATGCGCAGCCGGGCGGCGATCTGGGTCTCTTTGGTGTTGCGGGTGAGGCTAGCGGTTCGCAAGAAAGCTCTCCAGCGAGTTGATGTCGTCCAATACAATGGCCGCGCGTTCGGCGGCGAACAGGTCCAGCAGTTCCTCGCGGCGGTTGGCGGCCTGTGAAGCCACGCCGATGAACGGCACGCTGGCGGCGCGCGCGCAGCGGGCGTCATCCACGGTGTCGCCGATGTACCAGAGTTGCTGGGCGGGCCGCATGGCGCGGATCTTGTCGAGCCCTTCGGGATGCGGCTTGCCCTGGATCACGTCGTCGGCTGTGATGACGGGCGAAAAGGTGAGGTGGGGAGCAAAGCGGTCGAGAGTCAGTTGCGCCTCGGCGCGCGGCCGGCCGGTATAGATGGCCAGTTCAAATTGAGATGCCAGTTGTTCGAGCGCGCCGGCCTTGGCGATCCACCGCTCGCGCAGGATAAGGCCAGGGGTGCCATTGGTTCCAAGAAAGATCTTCTGAAACTCGTCGATCACCGCGTCGTATTCCGCTTCCACGCCGAGATCGGAGGCGATCTTCTTTGACAGGGCCCAGTCGTTATTCCAGCCGCCAGCGTTCTTGTACTGCTGGATCACCTCGTAGCTGATGTCCTGGCCGGTGAAGCGAAGCACGGTTTGCCGGATGGTCTCGCGGTAGGAATCGGTGACCTCCACCAATACGCCGTCCATGTCGAAAACGATTACGGGTTTCGCCATTACCAGATCTTCTCCAGCGCGTTGAGAAAGCTCATGGCGTGTTCGCGCCTGCCCACGGTGACACGCACGCTTCCGGGGATTTCGTAACTGCGGTCGCGCACAAGGATGCCCATGGCGCGCAGCTTGTCGCGGACTTCCGCGGCGCGGCCGCCCACCTGGAACAGGACGAAGTTCGCCATGCTCCTGACATAGGGGATGCCCAGGCGGCGGAGTCCGTCGTAGATCTGGTCGCGCGCCAGCATCACTTCGGCCACGTAATGAGCGACGTATTCGGAGTCCTCGATAGCGGCGCGCACGGCGATGGCGCCCAGCAGATTTACGCTGTAGGGTGACTGGCCCTTGCGCACATA
>JANRLE010000135.1:0-20694 GCA_033762895.1 Bryobacteraceae bacterium
ATGTCTACTCCTTCTTCGCGCGGATCTTCCCGCAGACGCTTTGTGCAGGCTGCCGCCGTTGCCGGGGCCGCGCCGCTGAGCGCCGCCAAGACTGAACCCACGCTGGCCAATGCCGATGTCTACACGCGGCTGGGCGTGAAGCCGCTGATCAATGGCATGGGTACGGTGACCGTGCTGGGCGGTTCCCTGATGCCGCCGGAAGTGCGCAGAGCGATGGACGATGCGGCGCGCTTTTTCATTCACCTTCCCGACTTACAGCGCAAGGTTGGCGCTCGCCTTGCCGAACTGGCAGGTGTGCCCGCGGCGATTGTGACGGCCGGGGCGGCTTCGGCCATCACGGTGGCCACCGCCGCCTCCATCACGCGCGGCGACAAAAAGCGCTATCACGCCTTGCCCGACACCGCCGGAATGCCGAACGAAATTCTGCAGCAGAAGGCGCACCGCTCCGGCTACGAAGCGCAGATGACGCTGGTGGGCGCAAAGATCGTGTGGGTGGAGACGCTCGAGGAGGCCGAACGCGCCATCGGCCCCAGGACGGCGATGATGTTCTTCCTCAACAAAGCCGGTGGCGACGGAAGAATCTCTCGCAAGGATTGGATCGCGCTGGGCAGAAAGCACAATGTGCCGTTGTTCAACGATGCCGCCGCGGACGTACCGCCCTCCAGCCGCTTGTCGGAATATGTGAAGGAAGGCTTCGACCTCGTTGCCTTTTCCGGTGGCAAGGGGCTGATGGGGCCGCAATGTTCCGGCATGCTGCTGGGCCGCAAGGATCTGATTGAAGCCGCCACGCCCGCCATCAGCCCCGCCGGCGGGATCGGGCGTGGGATGAAGGTCGGCAAGGAGGAGATGATCGGACTGCTGGCCGCCGTGGAACGCTTCGTGAAGACCGATCATCAGGCTGAGGCGCGTTTGTTGGACGGCCGCGTCGCCGAAATCCTCAAAGTGGTGGGCGCCGTGCCCGGCGTAAGGGCGGAACGCGAAGTGCCCCGAATTGCCAACGAAGTTCCGCATGCCGCCGTCACCTGGGATGAGAAGGAACGTAAGCTCACCACGCAGCAGGTGATGGACAAGCTGCGCGATGGCGATCCGCCCATTGCCGTGTTGGGCCGCGGTCCCGGGCGCCTGATGATCAGCGTTTGGATGATGCGCGGCAATGAGCACCGCACCGTTGCCCGCCGTCTGAAGGAAATCCTCGCCAACGGCTGATGGCCCGGCTGTGGCAGAATAGAAAAGAAGTTCCTACACGTGAGGGGGTGAGTTCTAATTGGCTGAAGTCATGGTCCAGGATGGAGAAACCCTGGAAAGTGCGCTTCGCCGCTTCAAGCGCAAGGTGCAGCAGGAAGACATCATTAAGGAGATCAAACGTCACTCCTTCTACCTGAAGCCCGGCGAGAAGCGCCGCGTCAAAGAGGCGCTGGCGAGAAAGCGGAACCGGAAGCGCAGAACGCGGGATATCGAATAGCTCATCCCCGAAAAAGAAAGGCGCACCTTGTTCGGGTGCGCCTTTCGTGTCTCCAGCGATTTCAAAGCGGCTACTCGCGCAGCGCCTTCTTCATGGGATGCACCTCTTCGTTGAAGCCGGCCGGTACGTTCACCTTATCCTCACCCACCGGCGCGTTTGAGAAGTTGCCCATCTCTATCACCATCTCCATCAATACGGCCTGCCCGGCCGCCCCTGCCTGCTGCTGTGCGGGACACTCTTCAGGCTTCGGGTCTTCTTCCTTCTGCTTCTTGCGGCGGCCGAATCCTCCCAGCCCGCCCAGTCCGCCGAGCCTTCCTCCCAGCCTGCCCAGCGCCTGCTTTTCCGCCTGATTCCCGGCGGCGTTTTCTGCGGCGCGTCCAGCCACCTGACCGGCAGTCGGCCCCTCCGGTGTATCCTTCGGGTTGCTGACCTGCGACGCCGTTGCCGGATCAAGCTGCGTGCCGAATTTGGAGATCTGCATCACATGCACGCCCTGCAGCTTCTGCGCTTCCTCGGCGGCCTTGCGCATGGCATCCATCATCTTCGGATCCAACATGCCCTGCATGCCCGCCATGGGATTGCCGCCGGCGGCCAGGCCGCGGGCCATTCTCATCCCCAGCTTCTTGTTGAATTCGTCCAGTTCCTTGTGCCCGGGCACGGCGCCGGGTTCGGCCACCCAGATGGAGTTCATCATGTCCATCGCTCCGGACTGGTTGCTCTTCTTGTCCTTCACAATCGTCTGGATCAGCATCACCACTTCTTTTGTGTCGATGCCGGCGATACTCCTGCGCTGTCCGGTTTCCTTAATGTCGAGCTTGAAGTCCATCTCCGCCTGGTTGGAAGCCTCCTGGCGTTTTTCCTCGGACTCCTTCATCTTGCCCTTCATCTTTTCCATCGACTTCTTCATGGCCGCTTCCATCTCGGCAAAGGAGATGACCGAATAGGTCTTCTTCTGAAAATCGACGTGGGTGTAGGTTTCCTTGTCCAGGTCCACGATGGTGGCGTTGTTTTCATCAATCGTGGCCATCCGATTGCCCTTCAGGGCCACGGTTTGCACCATACCGTCGGTGAGCTTGCGCATGTTCTTGGACAGCCCGCCCAGCGCTCTGGACATGCCCGCCAAGGCGCCGCCAGTGAAGCGCGTGGTGGTGGTGTAGCTGAAGTCAGCCAAAAGCGTGACCGGGATCAGCAGCACCCCTCCGATAATTTTTCTGTGCATGAAACCTCCTGCTCCATTCAGGGTAGCGGAAATTTGTTGCCGAATCTGTCAGGTTCGTTCGCTCTTTTTCGCACGGCTGCTTTCCTCGGTACAATAATCGGTTTCGACAGGGGAGGGAAACGATGGCGGATATTCAGGTGCGGCCCAGCACCACGCTGATCAAGGTGCGCTACGCGCTGGCGATTCTGGTCGCTGCAGTGATAGGTTATTATTCCTACACGTTGAAGAACAGGTATCTGCTGGCCGGCCTGGCTGTGCCCGCCCTTCTAATCGTGTCGGCCGCCGGCCGCCATGTGCGGACTCGATTCGTCACGCTGGAAGTGGTGGGGGACCGGCTGAAGCTGGAAGAAGGCATGGCCTCCAAGACGTCGCGTTCGGTCCCGCTGGCCAAAGTGCAGGACATCACGGTGAGCCAATCAGCCGGGCAGCGCCTTCTGGGCGTGGGCGACATCAGTATTGTGACGGCCGGCGACACCGGCAGGTTGACGGTGAACGACGTAAGCGCCCCCAGGGCCGTGGCGGAAAAAATTCTGGACCGCGTGGCTGCGGCGAATCCCCAAAGGAACAGGTAAATGAGCGAGAAGATACTGGAAGGCAAAGTCGCGGTCATCACCGGCGCAAGCCGCGGGCTCGGCAAGGCAATGGCGTTGTCGCTGGCCGGCGCGGGAGCAAAACTCGCCCTTGTCGCTCGCGACGCCGCTAAGCTGGAAGAGGTGGCTTTAGCCGCCCGGGCTCTGGGCGCCCAGGCTGAGGTGTTCGTCGCCGACGTTTCCAACGAGGAGCATGTGCGCGCCGCCGAGGCGGCCGTGGTTGCCCGCTTCGGCGAGTGCAACATCCTTGTCAATAACGCCGGCATCAACCTGCGCAAGAAGATCACCGAGTTCACGCTGGAGGAATGGAACCGCGTGATGAACAGCAATGTCACCAGCGTCTTTCTGATGTGCCGGTCCTTTGTGCCGCACATGAAGGGCAAAGGTTACGGCCGTATCCTGAACATGACTTCGATCATGAGCCACGTGTCGCTGCCTGAGCGCACCGCTTATTCCACCAGCAAGACCGCTTTGCTGGGACTGACGCGCGCGCTGGCGCTGGAGTTGGCCTCCGAAGGCATTACCGTCAACGGCATTTCGCCCGGCCCGTTCGGAACCGAGATGAACACGGCGCTGATGCAGAATCCGGAAGTGAACGCGCAGTTTCTTTCGCGCATCCCCGTGGGCCGCTGGGGAAGGGTGGAAGAAATCGGACAACTGGCTCTGTATCTTTGTTCGCCCGATGCCGGCTTCATCACCGGCACCGATATTCTGATTGACGGAGGCTGGTGTGCGATCTAGCCTGGCGCTGTTGCTGCTGTTGCTTGTTGCCGGGTGCCGCAGCGGGCCGAAGAGAAAGCAGATCGCCGTGATTCCCAAGGCGACTTCGCACGTTTTCTGGATCACCGTGCAGGCCGGCGCGCTGGCCGCGGGCAAGGACTTCGATGTCGATGTCCTGTGGAACGGACCCACCGCGGAAACCGAATACAGCCGCCAGATTCAGATCCTCGATTCGATGGTGGCTCGGAGGGTGGACGCCATCGCCGTGGCCGCGGCCGAGGAAAAAGCCCTGGTGCAATCGGTGGACCGCGCCATGGCGGCCGGCATCCCGGTGACCGTGTTCGATTCGGGACTGGCCTCGGACAATTACATGACGTTCCTTGCCACCAACAATTTCGAAGGTGGCGTCACGGCGGCGCGCGAGTTGGCCAGGCTGGTGGGCGGCGCGGGCAATGTCGCGCTGCTGATGCACATGCCGGGCAGCCGCTCTTCGATGGATCGCGAACGCGGTTTCGAGGAAACCATATCCAAGGAGTTCCCCAGGATCACCATTGCCGCACGCCAGTTCGGCCAGTCCGACCGCGCCAAGGCCCGCGCCGCGGCCGAGAATATGCTGGCCGCCCATCCCGATCTGAAAGGCATGTTCGCCTCCACTGAGCCCAGTTCCGTCGGCGCGGCGCTGGCCATCAAGGGCAGGGAACTGACCGGCAAGGTGAAACTGGTGGCCTTTGACAACAGTGACGTGATGCTGGAGGATCTGCGCGGCGGCGTCATCGACACTATGATTGTGCAGGACTCCTACAAAATGGGTTACGACGCTGTCCGCACGCTGGTGGACAAGCTGAACGGTAAGGATTCACCCAAGCGTATCGACCTCAGCGCCCGTCCCGTGCGCAAGGAAGACCTGGACAAGCCGGAGTTCAAGCAACTCCTTTTCCCCGACCTGAAGAAGAACTGAATGGCCGAAAAATACGTTGTCATTGACCACCAGCCGTTATACGAGTTCGCGCGGCGCATGATTGAAGGCGTTGGCGTGAAGCCGGATAAGGCGGAGCTGCTGGCGCGGTCACTGCTGGAGGCGAGCCTGCGCGGCGTCGATTCGCACGGCGTGCAGCTTCTGAACTTCTACATTGAGCACATGGCCAGCGGCTGCGTGGCTCTGGACGCCGAGGGCCACGTGCTGTCGGAATCCGGCGGCTGCATGCTCTACCACGGCGAGAACGGCATTGGGCAGGTGATATCTGATATCTGCTCCGCCCACGCCATCCGCCTGGCGAAGGATCATGGCGTTTCGCTTGTCACCGTGCGGGATTCGAACCATTTTGGCGCGGCTGCCTACTGGGCCCAGAAGATCTCGAGGGAAGGGCTGATCGGCATCGTGATGTGCAATGCCACTCCCCAGGTTCCGCCATGGCAGGCTAAGGATCCCCGCTTCGGAACCAACCCGATCTGCATGTCAGTGCCCGGCCGCGACGAACACACATGGCTGCTGGACATGGCCACCACAACCGTGGCGATGGGCAAGATCTTCAAGGCGCGCCTCAGCGGCCAGTCTACGATTCCAGCCGGTTGGGCCTTCGATTCCGAAGGCGTTCCCACCACCGATACCGAGGCCGCCTATTTCGGCCTCCCCATGCCCCTGGGCGGTTACAAAGGCAGCGGGCTGGCCTTCATGGTGGAAATCCTGGTGGCCGTGCTAAGCGGCGGAGCGATGTCCACTGAATTGGGCGGCATCCGCAATCACACCAAGCCCATGCGCGCCGGCCAGATGTTCCTGGGCGTGGACATCACCCGCTACATGCCGCTGGAGCAGTTTCTGGAGCGGATGGACGACCTGGTGGGACGCGTGAAGAAGGCCCGCCCCGCGCCCGGTTATGAGGAAGTGCTGATCGCCAACGAGCCGGAGTGGCGCAGCAAAGAGAAGCGGCTGGTGGAGGGCATTCCGCTCACCGAGGGTGTATGGGCCGCGCTGGTGAAAGCCGGCGCCTCCGTGAACGTGGATGCTCCCCCGGTGCGCCCCCTGACGCTAGAATAAACTGATGTCCGAGGAACAAAAGCCGGCCCCTACCTTCGAAGAGAGCCTCACCGAACTGGAAGCCGTGGTGAAGGAACTGGAAAGCGGAGATCTTCCGCTGGAGCGCGCTCTGGCGCTGTTTGAGAAAGGCACCGGACTGAGCGGGGCCTGCCGGAAGCAGCTTGAAGAAGCCGAGACGCGCGTGGAACAACTGATCCGCCGCGGCAATCGTGTCGAGGCTGAGCCACTGCGGATGCATGACGAATCCTGATTACTTGGCCGAACAGCAAAGACTTGTGGACCTGGCTCTGGATGCCTTGGTGCCGCCGGAGACCCGCGATCCCGCGTCGATCCACAAGGCAATGCGCTACAGCCTGTTCGCCGGCGGCAAGCGCATCCGCCCCATTCTTTGTTTGGAGGCCGCGCGGACGGTGAGGGATGAAGTGGAAGGCGTGGTGCTGGCGGCCTGCGCGCTGGAACTGATTCACACCTATTCGCTGATCCATGACGACTTGCCCGCGCTCGACAACGATGATCTGCGGCGAGGCCGGCCCACCAATCACAAGGTGTTCGGCGAGGCGATGGCGATTCTGGCCGGCGACGCATTGTTGACGCTGGCGTTCCAGGTGCTGGCCCGGCTTCCGGACGTGGATGGGGCCACACGCGCCGCGCTGGTGGCCGAACTCGCCGCCGCCTCCGGCACCCTGGATGGCATGATCGCCGGGCAGGTGCGCGATATCGAAGGGGAAAAGCTGGAGCCCACCGTCGAGCGGCTGGAGTCGATCCACCGCGCAAAAACCGGCGCCCTTCTTACCGCAAGTGTCCGCATGGGCGCCATCTATGCCGGAGCCGATGCCGCGCAATTGAACGCGCTTTCAGATTATGGCCGCCACATCGGCCTGGCGTTTCAGATTGTCGATGACCTGCTGGACGTGGAGGAATCCTCGGCCACGCTGGGGAAAACAGCCGGCAAGGACGCCGCCCAGCACAAGATCACCTTCCCCGCCGTGTACGGGATTGCCGAATCGCGGCGCATGGCGGATGAGGAATTGGGCGCCGCGCATGCTGCGTTGATTGAGTTCGGCGATCGCGCGGCGCGCCTGCATGATCTGGCCGGCCTGATCGTGAGACGAAAAGCATGAAGCTGGCCGTTAAGCAGCGCATCGATCAGCTATTGGTAGACCGTGGACTGGCCGCCTCACGCGAGAAAGCGCAGGCACTGGTCCTGGCCGGCGAAGTGATGGTGGATGGGCAGAAGGCGGACAAGCCCGGCCGCGCCGTCTCCTCCGAGGTGAAGGTGGAGGTGACCGGACGCCTGAAGTATGCCAGCCGCGGCGGGCTGAAGCTGGAGGCCGCGCTTGAAACCTTCGGCATTGACGTACGCGGCCGCGTCTGCATTGATATCGGCGCCTCCACCGGAGGATTTACTGACTGTCTGTTGCAGCGTGGCGCGGCGCGCGTGTACGCCATCGACACCGGGGCCGGGCAGATCGATTGGAAACTGCGCACCGACCCGCGTGTGACGCTCCACGAAAACTGCAATGCCCGCCACTTGAAAGCCTCCGACATCGGTGAACTGGCCGATCTGATCGTCTGCGACGTCAGCTTCATCTCGGTCACGCTGTTTGTCGATCGTTTTCCCTCCCTGTTGAAGCCGGCAGGAGAGTTCGTCATCCTTGTTAAGCCCCAGTTTGAAGCCGGCAGGGGGCAGGTGGGTAAGGGTGGCATCGTGAGAGATCCGGCTGTTCGGGAAGCCGCTTGCGAAAGGGTGCGTGCGGCGGTGGCGGCGCTGGGCTACCATACGGCAATCATTCCGAGTCCGGTTTTGGGCGCAGAAGGAAACCAGGAGTTCTTATTGCATGCCAGCCATTGAGACCGTGGGCATTGTCAGCAAGCCGGGCTCCGAGCGCGCGCAGACACTAGTGCCAGAGCTTCTGGAGTGGCTTTCGGCCCGCGGGATCAAGGTGCGCTGCGACGAACACACGGCCGGCTACGCGCGCCAGATCACACCCGTGCCCCGCGAGGAAGTTCCCGATGGAGCGCAGTTGCTGATCGTCCTGGGTGGTGATGGCACGCTGCTTTCGGCCGCCCGCGCCATCGGCGGTTCCCAGATACCCCTGTTCGCCGTGAATCTGGGCGGGTTGGGCTTCCTCACCGCCATTACGGTGGACGAAATCTTCCCGGAACTGGAGCGCGCCCTGCGCGGAGAACACCGCATCGGCCCGCGCCGCATGTTGATCTGCGAACTGCATCGCCAGGCGGAGAAGGTGGCCGAATACGAAGCCTTGAACGACGCCGTGGTGACCAAGGCCGCGCTGGCCCGCATGGTGAATCTGGACACCTACGTGGACGGCCAGTTCATGGCCACCTACAAAGCCGACGGTCTGATTATCGCCACACCCACCGGATCCACAGCCTATTCACTCGCCGCGGGCGGTCCGATTATTTATCCGTCTGTCGCGGCGCTGGCGATCACCCCCATCTGCCCCCACACCCTCACCAACCGTCCCGTGATTGTGCCGGATTCCAGTGTGATAGAGATTGTGTGCAGTGACGTGGCCGAGCCTTCTTACCTGACCATCGACGGCCAGGTGGGCGAGCCGGTGAAAAGGGGCGACCGGATACTTTGCAAGCGATCCCCGAAGAGCATCGCCTTAATCCGTCCTCCGGCGCAGAAGTTCTTCGACGTTCTGCGCGCAAAGCTCAAGTGGGGAGAACGATGATGACTTTGCTCAAGAAGACATCGATTACAACCTGGATCTTCATTGCAATGGGGGTGGGCGTCGTCCTCGGCGTGTGGCTGGGGCCGGCCGCGGCGAATCTCAACCCCATCAGCAACATCTTTCTCAGACTGATCAAGTCGATTGTGGCGCCGCTGCTCTTCGGCACCCTTGTGTACGGGATGGCGGGCGGCGGCCATAACCCGGCGTCGATGGGTAGAATCGGACTTAAGGCTCTGATTTATTTCGAAGTGGTCACCACCATCGCGCTGGTGTTGGGGCTGGCGGCGGTCAACTTCACCAAGCCCGGGCAGGGCATGAACCTCACCGGTTCGGGGCCCGATGTCGCCCAGCAGAAGGTGACCGTCGCGGGCATCCTGGAACATGCGTTCCCGGCCAGTATCATCGACGCCATGGCGAAGGGCGAGGTGCTGCAGATTGTCATCTTCTCGTTCATGTTCGGCGCCGGGTGCGCGGCGATTGGCGCCAAGGCCAGGCCGATGGTGGAGTTCTGCGAGTCCCTGTCCGAGGTGATGTTCCGCTATACCCACTACGTGATGTACCTGGCGCCGTTGGGCGTCGGCGCGGCGCTGGCGGTGACGGTGGGGACCAAGGGGCTGGGCGTCCTCAATCAGCTTGGCAAGCTGGTGGCGACGATGATGGGTGCGCTGGTGATCTTCGTGGTGCTGGTGCTGGGCGCCGTGATCCTGATCTTCCGCATTCCGTTCCGGCGGTTCGTGCAGGCCGTGAAGGAGCCCTTCATCATCGCCTTCTCCACCGCCTCCAGCGAGGCTGCCTTGCCCCGCGCGCTCGAGAACATGGAGCGGTTCGGCGTGCCGAAACATATTGTGGCCTTTGTGTTGCCCACCGGATATAGCCTGAATCTGGACGGCACGACGTTGTATTTGTCGCTGGCCTCCATCTTTGTGGCGCAGGCGGCGGGCGTGGAACTCACGATCGGCCAGCAGGTGGCCATGATGCTCACCCTGATGCTGACCAGCAAGGGCGTGGCCGGAGTTCCGCGCGCTTCGCTGATCATTCTGATGGGAACGCTCTCAGCCTTCAACCTGCCGACCGAGGGCGTGGCGGCGATTCTGGGCGTGGACGCCATCATGGACATGGCGCGGACTTCAGTGAACGTGCTGGGCAACTGCCTGGCGACAGCGGTGGTGGCGCGATGGGAAGGCGTAAACCTGGACGAAGAGCCGTTGCCGTTGGAAGCTGCTTCCTCCTGATGACGGGGTTGGCGGCGGGCGCCGAACGCATCGTGATTGACACCGATTGCGGCTTCTTCGGCGATGACGGAACGACGCTGGTGATGCTGCTGCGGCGGCCCGGCCTGTTCCGTGTGGAGGCGATCACCATCGTCAGCGGAAACGTTTGGGCGCGGCAGAGCGCGGGCTACGTGCGGGAGATACTGAAGTTGTTGAAGCGTCCGCGGCTGCCGGTATACCTTGGCGCCCAGATGCCGCTGGTGCGCACGGCGGCCATGGCCGCGGCGGAGAAGGACGTTGAGTTCCGGGGCGCGTTCGCGGAAAAACAGCCGGACCGCATGCCTGCCGGTGTACGCGCGGAAAACGCGGTGAGCTACCTCATCCGCACGATTGAGGCGAACCCCGGTGAGATTACGCTGGTGGGTTTAGGGCCGCTCACCAACATTGCCATGGCGCTGCGGCTGCGGCCGGAAATCGCCGGCAAGATCCGCAGGCTGGTGTTCATGGGCGGGCAGTATCGCGTGGCCGGCAACGCATCGAAAGCGGCCGAGTTCAACTTCTGGTTCGATCCCGAAGCCGCGCAGGTCGTGCTTCGTTCCGCCATCAGGGAGAAGATCATGTTCGGATTGGATGTGTGCAACAAGGCCATGCTGGACAAACCGGGCTTTGACGCCATTGCCGCCGCCGGAGGGCCCATCGCCGCCAGATTCCGCGAGGATTTCGGAGTCCGCTATCCTGGCTTCCTCAACAACAGCGCGGCGCGAGTCTCGCTTTGGGATGCGCTGGTGGCGGCCTGGATGATCGAGCCGAAGCTGTTCGGCTCGCCCGAGAACCTCGCCCTCGACGTGGACTCGCGGTTCGGCCCTACCTACGGCGCGGTGATCGGTGGCGGTCCCGGATCTGTCACCATGATGATCGACGTAAATTATCCGAAGGTCTATGAAATGTTTCGATCGTTGATGGTGGCACGCTGATGTATTCAATTCTGGAAGTTCCGTTTCACATGGGGATGGAGGCAGTGGCTGCCGGCAAGGGGCCGGGCCTGCTGGTGCGCGCCGGCGCCGACCGGGCGCTGGAGACCCGCGGCATCCCGGCCTCAGTAAGCCACGTGCGCCTGCGCGATTCCACCACCAGCGGCCTGGATGCGGTGGTCGACGTGAACCGCCAGATTTCGCTTGCAGTGCGCGAGGCCCGTGAGCAGGGCGTGCTGCCCGTTGTGCTGGCCGGCAACTGCAATTCCTGTCTGGGAACCATTGCCGGCTGTGACGATGTGGAACGGTTGGGCATCGTGTGGCTGGACGCGCACCCTGATTTTCATACGCCGCAGACCAGCATCAGCGGATCGCTGGAAGGCATGGCGCTGGCGGCCGCCGTGGGGCACTGCCATTCGGAACTGCGCGAACGCATCGGTTTGGAGCGCGCGGTTTCCGAGCAGGACGTGGTGCTGGCCGGGGTGTACGATATCGAACCGGGCGAGCGCGGCAGACTGGAGGACTCCTGGATCAGCGTCCATCCGTCGGATTCGGTGGGATTGCTGCCGGTGGCGCTCGAACAACTGGCCTCACGCGTGGACGCGGTCTATCTGCACCTTGACGTGGATGTTACAGGCGGAATGGAGACGCCCGCCGTCGTGCAGTTGATACGGCTGGTGCGCGCCACGCTGCCCGTGGCCGCTGTGGCGTTGACGAACTACAATCCGGATTTGGATACCGACGGCAGGGCCGGCGCGGCCGCCCTGGAATTACTGGCGGCGTTGAAGCCGGGTGAATCGATTCAATGAACCGCCATTGCACTCACTCCCAAGGCCGATCTTTGACGAACGCGAAGTGGTCCATCAGCGGCTGTTCGGTCCTGAAATAGCGCCGGTAGGCGCCAATCCAATCCTCCGCCAATTCCCGCTGGGCCGTTGCCAGATCCAACTGTCCGCTGCACACCAGGGTGCGCAGTTTGTCCTCCAGCGCGTCCTTCACCCTTGAGTTCCAGCCGCCGCTGGCATAGGGCTGAGGCCAGAGATTCAGTGAGTCCCGCGCGCCGCCGAGGGCGGGCGTGATGAGATAATCCATCTCGTAGGTGCGGGGCGCGGGCTGCCTGATTCCGTAACGTCCGAATACCTGCCGCGCTACCGCGGCATCCACGGGCGGAGCCTCCGCCTCTTCGCTCGCGCACAGCGCTTCTGCCGTGACCGGCAGAGCCACTCCAGGCGTCAGACGCGAATCCGGCAGAAGGGGCGGGCGGCCGGGCCAGAGATAAAAACCGGCCCAGGCGGCCCCCATCAGGCAAACGACGGCCGTGGCCGCCTGCGTCAATTTCCCCAAGGCAAGCGATGCGCCGGCGGGCAGTTGGGACCGCAACCGCGCGCGGGAGCCTTCGGCCGGGGGCAGTGCTTCCGCCAGATCATTGTGGAGATGCACGACATCGGCGATGGAAGCTTCCAACTCCAGTTTCCGCGCCCTGCACTTCCAGCAGCCCTGCAGATGACGCCGGATGCGGGCCGCGCGCCACGCGCTCAACTCACCGTCGGCTTCCAGCAGCAGGTCGCTGTCCGGGATGTGTTGCGGTTTCATTGGCGCCTCCCATCGGCCCGGCTGATGCGCGCGAGCGATCGCTCCAGAGACAGGGCGACCGCACCCAGCGAGATTCCCAGCACGCCGGCGATTTCCCGGTAGCGCAGCCCTTCAGCGCGCAGCGACAGACAGGCGCGGTCCTGTTCCGGCAGGGCGCTGATCACGGCCTTCACGCGGCGCGTGTGCTGGTTCCTCACCGCCTGCTCTTCAGGGTTGGGTTCGGAATCCAGCGTGTCGCCTCCGTTCATGATGCCGGGGCCCGCGGCCGCGCGTTGCCGCAGCTTGATCGCCTGGTTGTGCGCCACCGTGAAGATCCAGCCGCGCAGGTTGTTCCGCCCGCCCCCCTTGCGCAAATGCTGGAACAGCGCCAGGAACACTTCCTGCACAATCTCCTCGCCGTCCTGCGCCGCCAGTCCAAGCGAGAGCAGGTAGCGCAGCAGCGGGCCGCGGAGTTCATCGAAAAGCTCCACCACTTCGGACTCCAGGCCCGGCGCCCGGTCAGCCGCTTTCTTGAGTTCCACCAGTGGGATCGAAGGGGAAAGTTCCATCTGCTACATCGTATATTCTCGCAGCAATGCGGTTGTTCATGGATTTTCTCCAAATAGTGTGAACAGAAGCGTGGCCGCCGGGATGTTCTTATATGCGGATTGTGTTCGCTTTGATGGCCTTCCCACTGGCCGGTCATTTGATGGATGGCGATCTGCGGGTGACCGTGCTCGATCCGGGCGGCCGGGTGGTGGCGGAGGCCTCCGTGGAAATCGAGGGCCGCAGTCCTGAGTTCCATACCATGGCTCAGACCGATGGCTCAGGACAGGCGCGGCTGTCTCGCCTGCCGTTGGGTCTCTACCGGCTGGTGGTGCGCAAGGATGGCTTTGAGGCTTCCAGCGAAGAAGTGGAAATCCGCTCAGCCGTGCCACAAACCCGCGAGATCCGGTTGCGCGTGGGCTCGGTGCGATCGGAGGTGACGGTGAGCGCCGCGCCGCCTTTGCTCGATCCCTCCCAGCCGCTCGCGATCATGCAGGCAGGGCGCGATCAACTGAATGAGGCGCTGGGCGCCACTCTGGGGCGCAGCGTGATCGACGTGGTGACCACGATGCCGGGTTGGCTGCTGGAAGCAAACGCCGTACTGCACCCGCGCGGTTCGGAGTACGACACGCAATACGTGGTGGACGGCATGCCGGTCTACGACAACCGGTCCATCGGTTTCGCTCCCGCTTTCGAAAACGGCGAGTTCGAGCAGGTGAATGTGCTCACGGCGGGGATACCGGCCGAATTCGGGCGGCGGTTGGGGGGCGTGATCGCGCTTGACACACGGCGGCAAAGCGTTCTGGGCCACAGCACCGAAGCCGCATTCCTGAGAGGCAGCTACGATTCGCTCAGCGGAGAATTCTCCCACGGCTACCGCGCCGAAAAAACCGCCGTTTCAATGCGGGCAAACGGAGGTTGGACCGATCGCTACCTCGATCCACCGTCGCTTGAGAACTTCACCAATCGCGGCAGCACCGGCGGGCTCGATGCGCGGCTGGACCGCGATTTAACTCCGCGCGACCGCATCAATCTTTACCTGCGGTCAAACCGCACGAACCTCCTGGTGCCCAACGATCTTGAACAGCAGGAAGAAGGGCAACGGCAGGACCGGCGGGCCAGTGAAACCGCCGGACAGATCCACTACCAGCACACGTTCTCCTCGCGGGCCGTGGGCACCGTGCGCGGGATGGTGCGTGATCTTTCGGCCAGGCTGTGGAGTAACCCGCTCTCCACGCCCGTCTACGTCGACCAGGATCGTGGCTTTCGCGAAGGCGCGGTGATCGCCGCGGCGACGATCGAAGGCGAGCGGCATACCATCAAGTTCGGTGGTGATTTTCGCACGTCGAACATCCGCGAACGGTTTCTGCTGGCTGAGCCTGGCGAACTGCCGGATTTTGATCTGACATTCCAGGACCGGCGGCGCGCGACGGAAGCCTCGGCGTTCGTTCAGGATCATATCCGTTTGGGGAACTTCTCGGCGAACCTCGGCCTACGCCTCGACCGCTACAGCCTCTTTGTGAAGGAAAATGCGGTGAGCCCCAGGCTGGCCGCCAGCTACTACATCCCCAAGGCTGACCTGCTGCTTCGCGCCTCTTATGATCGCGCCTTCCAGCCTCCCGCCATTGAGAATCTGCTGCTTAGCGCCGCGGCTCCCGGCCTCGACATCGACGAGGTGGAGGGGGCGCTGGCCGTTCCCGCCAGCCGTGCCCACTTTTTCGAGATCGGCGTCCGCAAGCCGCTGGGCAACCTGATGCGCCTGGATGTCAGCCACTACTGGCGGCGGTTCCGGAATTTTCTTGACGACGATGTGTTTCTCAATACCGGCCTTTCCTTCCCCATCGCATTTGATAAGGCCAATATTCAGGGAACCGAGGTCAGGTTGGACATGCCGCGTTGGAAGCGCGTGTCTTCCTTCGTCAGCTACTCCAACATGCTGGGCCGCGCGAGTTCCCCGGTGACGGGAGGATTGTTCATTCAGGGTGGTGAGGCCGACGAGCTTCGCGACGTCACCCAAACCTTCGCCATCAGCCAGGACCAGCGTAATACCGTGGCGGCCCAGGTGCGCGTGGAGCCGCACCGGCGGGTCTGGTTCAGTGGTGGAGTGCGCTACGGCAGCGGACTGCCGTTTGAGGGCGAAGACGACGATGATGATGACGACGATGACGATGACGACGATCAGGCGATTCCGCAGGCCATTCTCGATCGTGTCAACTTCGCCCGTGGCCGTCTGAAGCCCAACTTCAGCCTCAATCTTTCCGCCGGCATCCGTGTGTACGAACGCCAGGGCCGCTCGGTTACCATGCAGATCGACGCCCGCAACGTCACGGACCGTTTCAATGTAATCAACTTCAGCGGGCTGTTTTCCGGCACCGCGCTCGGGCCCGGCCGCCAGGTGAGCTTCCAGCTTCGCGCCCGGTTCTAAAACAGGTATTTCAGTCCGAATTGCATCTCCCGGTTGTTAATCACGGTGCCGCCGATGCGGCCGAAGTCCGCCGCGCCCAGTGACCGGTTGGGGGCGTTGAACTGCGGCGTGTTGAAGAAGTTGAAGGCTTCATAGCGGAACTGCAGCCGGTGTCCCTCCCTTACGCGGAATTCCTTGTGAAGCGAAATATCCCACGTCTTCTGACCCGGCGCATCGAACAGCGAGACTCCCGCATTGCCGTATCCCTTCGGGCCCAGAAACAAGCCTTCACCCGCGCAGCCGTCGCATTTGGACCGCACAAAGGCTGCGGTATTAAACCAGCGGTTGATTGTGCGCCCCGGCATGACGCGCTCCACCTGTTGGCCAGTGGCGATGTGCGGGCGGACCGCTCCGCTCTGTGGTCCGGTATTCTGCGAATCGCCGGTTTGCGTAATCGTGACCGGCAGCCCGGAGGAAAGTGTCACCAGGCCGTTCAGCGCCCAGCCGCCCAGAATCCAGTTTGCCGCTCCGCGCGAAGTGCGGAACCAGGGTAATTCCCAGATGTGGGTGAACGTCAGCCGAAGCCGCTGGTCAATCTGGGAGCGGCCATAGTCAGCCTTGCGATTTCGCGGATCCTGTGTGAAGTTGCTGCCGAATGGGCCGCCTTCGTTCACGCTGTAACCGATGGAGTTGCCGCGCTGGTAGTTAAAGGCTGTGTGCAGCGAAAGCCCGCGCGAGTAGCGCTTTTCCCCGCGCACCTGCAGCGCGTTGTAGTTGGCGCTGGTCCAGCTTTCCAACATGCGGACCGTGCCCAGCGGCAGTAGCGTATTCGGGTTGCGGGAGTCCGTATAGGACTGGAACGGGCGCCGCCCCTGCACCGCGCCCAGTCCCGGGTCCGGGTTGTTGAAGTTTTGCACCGGCATGTCGATGTGTGACGATGCGCTGCCGACATAGGCGACACCCAGCACGATTTCCCGCCCCAGGCTCTTCTCGATCTCCGCCGTCCACTGCCAGATGGAATTATTCAGATATTTCGACCGGTTGTTGTTTTCCGGTTGCAGCCACCCGAGTGCCACCAGTGCCGCCGGACCGCCGCCCGCCGGCGATCCCAGGAACGGATTCTGAATCGTCGCCGTCGGCCGCGTGCGGTCGTTCTGGAAGACCACCGACCCTGAAAACGGTGGATTCAACCCCAGGATATTGAAGTTGTTCGTCTGCTGCGGGCTGTAGTAGAGTCCCGATCCTGTACGCAGCACCGTCGTGTCGGAAAGACGGTAAGCGATTCCAAGCCGCGGCATGATCTGTTTGTAATTGACGTCGTAGAGTACCTGCTTGATGTTGGGATTGGGCACCAGCATCGGAGCGAAAGCGCCATTGATCAGGCGCCCCTCTCCGGTGGCGAACGAGAGATTGCGGATCCGGCCGTTGGCGTCGGTGACGCCGCCGTACCAGTCCCAACGAATGCCGAAGTTGATGGTCAGCTTCGATGTGGCTTTAAAATCGTCAAGCCAGTAGAGCCCCACCTTCTGCTGCCGTATGGCCGACAGCGGCGCGCCTTCCGCCGAGTTGGCGTTCAGTGGGACGCCGAGCATAAATGCGGCAAAAGCATCCGGAATCCCCGTAATGTCGCGCGTGAACGTGATCTGGCCGCGCGGCAGGTTGCTGGCTTCGTTGTCGGTGGGTCCGCTGCGCCACTGGCCGCCCAGTTTGTAATTGTGCTTTCCGCGGCTGATGATCAGGCTGTCGGCCGCTTCGTAGGTGCTGTTGATGTTGAAGGTGACGTTGCCGGAACCGCCGCCGGCGTAACCCGCGATGTTGATGTTGGGCACCCCTTCCTCGCGCGGAGTGAGCGTGCGGTTGCCGTCGCCCACCACGCGGAAATCGAAGCCCAGATCGCGATGTGTGAAGTCGGTGTCCGTCTGGATGGCAAGCTGGTTGGCGCGGATGCGGTTGATGCCAAAGCGCAGATCGTTGACGATGGTGGGCGTCACGATCTTCGTATAACCGAGTCCGAAGTTCTGCGCGCGGAAGGCGGTGGTGAACTTGGCGACGCGCGTCAGCGGATCGTTCACCCAGGACGATCCCACGATGACATAGCGGCCGAAGATCCGGTCGTTGTCGCCGAAGCGGTGATCCATTCGCCCCAGCGTCTGGTCGCTGTTCAGCATCTGGTTGTTGGTGCCCACCAGGTTCTGCGGGCTGCGCGCGGCGCGGGCCTGTTCGTCGAAGTTGGGCAGCGGGATGAAGCCACCGTCGGCGAACGGGCTGGTGTTTTTGTAGGTGAGGATGTTCAGGGAAACCGGATTCAGTTGCGCCCGGGGAATGATGTTATTCGGGAACGGAGCCGTATCGCCAGGCCGTCGGATGGCCAGGTTGGTCACGTTGGTGGTGGGATACCAGCGGTTGCCGGGCTCCAGCAGTTCGGAAAAATCGCCGCCGCGCATCGCCATCGTCGCCGCCGTCGCCCGCCCCGGCGATGCCCGGTTCTCGCGCCGTCCCTCGTAGTTGATCAGCCAGAACGTCTGGTCGCGCTTCAGCGGCCCTGAGAGCACACCGCCGAACTGGTTGCGCCGCAGCTTGTTCTTGGGCGAGTTCGGCGCCAGGAAGAAGCCCCGCGAATCGAACCTGTCGTTACGCAGAAACTCGAAGGCCGTGCCGTGGATCTGGTTGGTGCCCGACTTAATAATGACGTTCATCTGCGCGCCCGAATTCATCCCGTATTCGGCCGAATAAACGGCGCTTTGGATCTTGAACTCCTCAATTGCTTCAATGGATGGCGAAAAAAGCATGGCGCTCTTGAAGCCGTCGGTGGCGTTCACCCCGTCCAGCGTGATGTTGGGCGTGATGTCGCGCTGCCCGTTGGCGGTTACGCCGACGATCTGGCCGGGCATGGCGCGCGTGCCAATGGTCCCCTGGCCATCCAGCCCCATCCGCGAGTTGGTGAAGGTGACGCCCGGAGTCAGCGTGGCGAGCTGGCCGAAGTTGCGCATGTTCAACGGCAGGTCCACCACGCGCTTGTGCTCCACCACCGATCCGAGCGTGGCGTCTTCGGTGCGCAGCAGCGGCGTGGACGCCGTCACCTCCACACGCTCCGCCTGCTGGCCCACCTGCAGTTGGAAATCTAGGCGCGCCTTCTGCTGCAATTCCAGCACAATTCCCCGGCGGACCTCCGTCTTGAACCCCGCGGCCGTGCATGTCACTTCGTAGGCGCCAACCTCCAGGATCGGGAAAACGTAGTTGCCCGTTTCGTTCGATCTGGCCGTGCGCGTGTCGCCCGTGGCCGCGTGCCTGGCCGTGATGACGGCGCCGGGTAGCGCAGCACCCGACTGGTCACTCACCAGCCCCAGGATTTGCGTCGATACCGTCTGGCCTGAAGCAACAGCCGCAAATGCCGAGAGCAGAAACAAAAGCTTGGACATGCCCGCCTCCAGTGCGAATCTCGGGGGTAGTCTATAACAGGCGGCAGCCGGAGAAAAGGGGATCGATGGACAGGGGATCGATGGCAGAGTGACTTAGGTTTCGAGGTCGTGGGGCAGACCCCAGAGCCGCAACAGAGCAGTACACCCCCTGTGAAAGTTCCGGCGGAAATCAATGTATTGCGCCGAAGACAACGTCCAGCACAGCTTCCTGCTATCACAATCACGCAGCAGGACCGGAACGATGCGGCCTTCATAGCGATCCTCCTGGAGCGCACAAACGAGCTCGTATTTCACCCACCTCGATTCGACCGCGTGTGGAGTGAGAACCAGCACAAAGCAGTCGCATCGATCCAGCGCCCTGCCGATCTCGTCATGCCACGCTTGCGAACCGGCGATGTGCTTCCTGCTGTAGAAACTCCTCACGCCGTCAAGAGAAAACGTCTTCACAAGACGGTTTACGAACCTGGCGTTCGCGCTCGCATGGGAGACGAAAACCTCAGTTGGTTTGGCTGCTCTCCGCAAGGACATGTCGGGGTTGTCGCAGCATCGCGACGATGGCCTGCCCGGTCTGCTTCGCAGTAGCGTGATGGATCATCTGCATTCGTCGTAGAATCCACGGATACTTCCGGGTCGGACGCAGCATAACGGGCACCAGCCGCCAACTGAGATGTTCGGCGCCCAGTGCGTATTCGATCTCGCGATTGACCTCGCGGGACTGCGAGGCTTCGGGTGAAAGGAAAACAACCATGGCGTCCGAGCTTTCAAGTCCCTGTTTGAGCCCGGCGGTCCAATTGTCGCCCGGAAGGATTTCAATGTCCGGGTCCCACACCCGGAATCCTGCCTGTCGAATGTAGTCCACGATCTTACGGACCGCGTCGCGATCGGCAGACGCGTAGCTGAGAAACACACTGGAAATCTGAGCCAGCATTCGTCGAAAACCAGTCTACTATCTCGCGCCTTCAGGATCGCTCAATGGGTCGAAGCGGCGAGAGTACGCAGAGGTAAGGGCGGTACCCTCGCTGGACAACTCGATCGAATGAACGATACACAAGTCCACAACCTCGACCCGCTTTGATAGCCCAGTCTTTTCACAGAGGAAATCGAAGGCGGCCGTGGCGCTCTTGTCTTTGACGTCCCAGCCTTTGCGCCGATACAGCCTCTCAAAGAACTTCATGGCGTACTGTCCGATAGCACTTCGAACTCGGGGGTCACTTTCGAAGCCGGTGGCATCCTCGAAAGCAGTCCGGACATGATCCGCCACTTCCGCCGCCGGGTTGTCGAGAAGGTCCTAGGCGGCGTAGGAATCGATGTACGTGATGGCGTCACGCAGCCACTTGGCCTTGCGCAATCTCCCGTCTTCGTCCCTCGGGTACCAGATGTTGGCCTGCCCGATCGAGCCCGATTGACGTTTGATTGAGTGCTCTCGCCGGTGGGGGAGAACGAGAACGGCCTTTGCAGCCGGAGCTTGCAGATTGTAGTCATACTCCGCACGGGCCGGGTGCTTTGCCGAACGTCTGAGAACCGCTGCGTCCAGGTACCAACCCACGATCTTCTGACGATCGGGCCCGGGCGGCGCATTGGGGTCCGTCGCAACAAAGATGACAGTCACCCCATTGAGACGATCGGATTCCGCTTCGATGAGCGGATCGATCCGGCTCAAGTTGATCTCGCTGTTCGGGGTTTGCACGTAGCCGTACAAGTCCCCGTTCACTTCCTTGAAGGTGAATATCTCAGAGCCGGTGTCGCCGTCGTTGAAGCTTCCGCCACCAACTGGTTTCTGATCACCATCCTGGGGACCCTTGTACCATCGCATCCATCCGATACGGGCAACCAGAACTCGGTT
>JANRLE010000136.1:0-40446 GCA_033762895.1 Bryobacteraceae bacterium
ATGGGATGCATGTTCCCGTCTCCGGCGTGGAAGATATTGGAAATGACCAGGCCATGCTTTTCGCTCACGGCGTGGATGTGGCGCAGCGTGGGGGCAACCTGGGTGCGCGGCACTACGCCATCCTGCACGTAGTAGAAGGGGCTGACGCGGCCCACCGCTCCGAAGGCATTCTTTCGCCCCTTCCAAAGCAGATCGCGCTCCTCGGCTGAGCGGGCGATGCGAAACTCGCGGCACCGGCAATCCTGGCAAGCCTGGCGGATCAGCTCAAGCTGCTCATCCACGGCTTCCTTCAGCCCCTCCAATTCGATGAGCAGCACGGCGGAGGCGTCCAGCGGATAGCCGGCATGGGTGGCCTCTTCCACCATGCGCAACATCACTCCGTCCAGCATTTCAATGGCGACGGGCGTGATGCCGCGGGCGGTGATTTCGGCCACCGTGTCGGCGCAATCATCCACGGTGTCGTAAATCACCAGCGCCGTCTTCACCAGCTCCGGCTGGCGCATCAATCGCACAATCACCTTGGTCACCAGTCCCATGGTGCCTTCCGAACCTACCAGCAGGCCCGTCAGATCGTAGCCGGGCGTGTCCTGTTGCCTGCCGCCCGTTTCGATGAGCGTGCCGTCGGGCAGAACCACTTCGAGCCCCAGCACGTGGTTGGTGGTGACGCCGTAGGCCAGCGTGTGCGGACCGCCCGCATTCTCCGCCACATTGCCGCCGATGGTGCAGGCGCGCTGCGAGGAGGGATCGGGCGCGTAAAAATACTTCTGCCCCTGCACGGCCAGCGTGATGTCAAGATTCACCACACCCGGCTGCAACACGGCGCGCTCATTGGCCAGATCCAGTTCCAGGATGCGGTTCATGCGCGCAAAGCCGATCATGAGGCCGCCGGCCCGCGCAATGGCGCCCCCGCTTAAGCCCGTGCCCGCGCCCCGTCCCACGATGGGGATCTTGTGCTGGTGGGTGAGCTTCACAATCGCCACCACATCTTCGGTGGAGCGGGGAAACACCACCATCTCCGGCCGCGCCATGTCCACGCTGCCGTCGTATTCGTAGAGTTTCAGGTCTTCAGGCCGGTCCAGATACCCCTTGGGACCGGCAATGTCCATCAGCGCCCGCCTGGCCTCGGCCGGGATCATAACAGACGCTCAAGCTGCTGAAGGATTTCGGCGCTGGTCCAATTCTGGAAATTGATGTACTTGGCCACCACTTTGCCCTTGCTGTCGATGATGTAGGTTTCCGGATACTTGTAGGTGCCGTATTCGGAACTGATGTTGGCCTCCGGGTCGCGCGCGGTCACAAAGGAGACCGGCAGGCGGCGCAGGAACTCCTTATAGGACTGTTCGTTGCGGTCCACGCTTACCGCCAGCACCACCAGGCCTTTGTCCTTAAACCGCTGCTGCATCTCGTCAAGCGAGGGCATCTCCTGGACGCAGGGCGGACACCACGTGGCCCAGAAGTTCAGCACCAGCAGCTTGCCGCCAAAATCGCTGCGGGTCATCACCTTGCCGTTGTCGGCGGTGATCCGGAAGTTGGGCGCGCTGTCGCCGGCCTGGACAATGCGCTCCCGCATCGCCTCGGCAACCACAAAAACCAGCGCCATCACCATCAGCGCCATCAATGCTTTGAGAATCGTATCCGTTTTGCCAGAATGCATCGCTTGTCTCTACAATTTTAGAGTATCCCTACGGGCCGATACCGCATCTATACAGCTTAGTAGACATGAAGATTACCCGCCGGTCCGAATTTTCAGCATCGCACGTTTGCCGCAATCCGTCGCTCAGCGACGAGCAGAACCGGGCGATTTACGGCGAAGCCGCCAACCCCCACGGCCACGGGCACAACTACGTCCTGGATGTGACGGTGGAAGGGGAGCCCGATCCGCTTACCGGCATGGTGATGGATTTGAAGCTGCTCAAAGAGATCGTGAATCAGGAAGTGGTGGATCCGATGGATCACCGTTTTCTCAACCGCGAAGTGCCGCCGTTTGACCATGTGGTGCCCACCACCGAGAACATTGCCAGGGAAGTGTGGCGGCGCCTGGAGCCGCGGCTGAGAGGAGACCGGCTGCGCCTGGCCTCCATCCGCCTGTTTGAAACCGAGGACCTGTTTGTGGAGTACCGGGGATAGCGCCGCCATGATTCGCATCGGACGCCGTTACCGCTTCTCCGCCTCACACCGCCTGCACGCCCCGGAGCTTTCCGCCGAGCGCAACCGCGAAGTCTTCGGCAAATGCAACAACCCGCATGGCCACGGACATGACTACGTGCTGGAACTGGTGGTGGCGGGCGAGCCCGACCCGTCGACGGGTCTGCTTTTGCACACCGGCGCGCTGGACCGTTTCGTACGCGAGGCGGTGCTGAACGACTACGACCATCGTTATATGAACGAGCAGATTGCCGCCTTCCGCTCGCTTCCGCCCACCACCGAGAACGTCGCGCTGGATATCCGGCGCCGCTTGCGTGACGGCTGGCGCGACGCGCTGCCGGCGGGCGCCTGTCTGGAGTCCGTGCGGATTTTCGAAACCAGACGCAATGCTGTTGAGCTCGATTGTCAGGAATCCTAAATGAAGAATAGTAAAGCAGTGGTGAAAGTGATCCGGCCCGAAAAACAAGAGGCATCGCTCGCTCCTCATGTGCGCGCGATGCTGGAACTGCTGGGGGAAGATCCCGGCCGCGAAGGACTTCAGCGCACCCCTGAGCGCGCCGACAAGGCGATGCGCTTCCTCACCAGCGGCTACGACACCAACATCGAACAGATCGTAAACGGCGCGCTATTCAGTGTGAAGTACGACGAGATGGTGGTGGTGCGCGACATCGAATTCTATTCCCTCTGCGAGCATCACATGCTGCCGTTTTTCGGCAAGATGCACGTGGCCTATCTGCCCAAGGACAAGGTGATCGGCCTCAGCAAAATCCCGCGCGTAGTGGACATGTTCGCCCGCCGCCTGCAGGTGCAGGAACGTCTGACGCAGGAAGTGGCTGAGACCATTCAGCGCGTGCTGGAGCCCAAAGGGGTGGCCGTGGTGTGCCAGGCGCGCCATTTCTGCATGATGATGCGCGGCGTGGAGAAGCAGCATTCGGGCACCATGACCAGCGCCATGCTGGGCGCCTTCCGCGACCAGAAACAGACGCGCGACGAATTCCTGTCCCTGCTGCAGACGCGCGCCAACGATTTCTAACTGTCATATATTGGGCGGGATGGCTTTCCTGCTCCTACTTGCAGCCGCGGTGTCGGCCGCGGCGCCTCTGCGCATTGCACATTTTCAGGCCGACGTGACGCCGCCCCTGGGTACACCTCTATGTTTCGCGCTGGTGCAGCCGGGCAGCCGTGTGGATCATCCGCTGACCGCGCGCGGCATTGTGCTGCATGGCGCAGGCAAACCGGTTGTTCTGGTGGCGGTGGACTGGGTGGGCATCGGCAATGAGGGGCATGACCGTTGGAGAGCCGCGCTGGCCGAAGCTGCCGGCACCACTTTCGATCGCGTTTCGGTTCACACCCTACATCAGCATGACGCGCCCGGCTATGACGAAACGGCGGAGAAGCTGGCCGCTGAGGTAGGTTTGTCGTCGAAGCTCTTCGACGTCGTCTCGGCGCGTGAGGCGATCGCCCGCACCGCCGCTGCCCTGCGCGCCGCCAAGGCTGTTCCCGTCACCCACATCGGCGCCGGCAAGGCGAAAGTGGAACAGGTTGCTTCCAACCGCCGCATCCTGGGCCCTGATGGAAAGGTGCGGTACGGCCGCATGAGTTCCAGCCGCATTCCTGAGGCCGTGGCCGCGCCCGAGGGCGTGATTGACCCCTACGTCCGCATCCTCAGCTTCTGGAATTCGGACAAGCCGGTGGTTTCCCTCAGCTACTACACCACGCATCCGCAGAGCCACTACGGAAAAGGCGGCATCAGTTGGGAGTTTGTAGGCATGGCGCGCGCCGGCCGGGAACGGGCGGTTCCCGGGGCTGCGCATATTCACTTCAACGGCGCCAGCGGCAACGTGGCGGCCGGCAAGTACAACGACGGGTCTGCGGAACGGCGGCCCATCCTTGCCGCGCGGCTGGCCGAGGGGATGCGCAAGGCCTGGGAAAACACGCGCAAAAGCCCGGTGACGGCATCCGATGTCGAATGGCGAACGGAGCCGGTGGCGCTGCCCGTCACCGGCCGCAACACACCGGAGTCACTGCACGCGGCCTTGAATGATCCCGCAAGGCCAGTGCCCCAGCGATTGAGCGCGGCCCGTCACCTGGCCTTTCACAACCTGCGCGGCGGCGGCCGCACGATCAATCTGAACCTGCTCAGGATTGGCGGCGCCTACGTGCTGCACATGCCCGGTGAGCTGTTCGTGGAGTATCAACTCGCGGCGCAGTCCATGCTGGCGGCCGGTGAGCTGATGATGGCAGCTTACGGCGATTACGGACCCGGCTATATCGGAACCAGGGCAGCGTATCCGCAGGGAGGTTACGAAACAGGCGATGTATCCCGCACCGCGCCGGAGGTGGAAGGCGTGCTGATGAGCGCGATGCGCAAACTACTGAGGAGTCCCGCACCATGAACCGGCGAATGTTTCTGGGCACGCTTGGCGGCGCCGCGTTCGGCCAGGGCCAGCCGCGCATCCGCATCACCGATGTCCGCCTCATCCCGTTGAAGCTGGTGAAGACCGTGGGCGAGGTGGAGCCGGCTTGGAATCCCGGCACGAAAACCGTGATCCGCATCGGCGGCAATTCGTTCGTGGAGATTCATACGGACCGGGGGATTACCGGTATCGGTCCGGGAATGGACCCGGTGCTGCTGCCGGCGGTGAAGGCGCAACTGGTTGGCCGGGATCCCTTTGATACCGAACAGCACGTGGGGCGCCTTCGCTACTTCGCGCAGGGCATGTCCTACCGGGGCGCGGCGTGCGTGGATATCGCGCTGTGGGACGTAATCGGCAAGGCCTGTAACCAGCCGCTGTACAAGTTGTGGGGCGGAGCGAAAGATCGCGTGTCGGCCTATGCCAGCATGATGAAGCTGTCCACACCCGAGGAGCGCGCCGCACTTGCGTCGAGGCTCGCCGGCGAGGGTTGGAAGGCGATCAAACTCCGATTGCACCACCCCACCATGAAGGAAGACCTCCGCACCGTGGAGATGGTCCGCAAAGCGGTTGGCGGCCGCATGGAGATCATGACCGACGCCAATCAGGCGCAGTCCAGTGGCAACTGGCAGCCCGGCGTGCTTTGGGATTTCCGCCGCGCGCTCGAAACCGCCCGCCAGTTGCAGCAGATGGACGTCTACTGGCTGGAAGAACCGTTGCCGCGCTTCGCCTTCGATCAACTGGCCGAGATCAACCGCCAGGTGGAGATGCCACTGGCCGGCGGCGAGAATAACCGGCTGACGCACGAATTCCTGGAGATGTGCCGCAAGGATGTGTACGATATTCTGCAGCCCGAAGGCATGGTGATGGAAGGATTGACGGCGATGCGCAAAATCGGGGCGTTGGCCGAATTTTATGGCAAACGGGTTGTTCCGCATCATGGCGGCGGGGACATCGGCACGGTGGCCCACCTGCATCTGATCGCCTCGTGGGCGCATGCGCCCTATTACGAACTGCTGCACGATCCGCCCATCGCCGACTACCGGCATCGCTTCAGCATCATGCAAAATCCGCCTCAAGTGGATAAGGATGGCTACGTCGCGCTTCCACAAGGTCCGGGGCTGGGCGTGGAAGTGGATCCTTCGCTGCGGGGGGCCTGATCGGCCTCACGATCCAGGCCCGGGACACACGCTCCGGTGCATGTGATACCATCGACACTTGCAAGTGATTTGCTTGTAAGAGGGCTTGGAGTCGATGTCATGAGCTTTGCGAAGGATTTCCTGGTGATCGTTGTTGGGTGCTGCCTGCCGGTGACGGCACTCGCCCAGGCGCCGTCGCTGGTGGAGGGCAGAATCCTGGATCCGGCCGGCATGACGATTGCGGACGCGCGCATTTCCGCCGCGCCTGACGATGGCTCGGCCGCAATCGCCGCTCAATCCGGGCCGGACGGATCCTTCTCGCTGCGTTTGAAGCCCGGCCGCTATTACCTGAAAGTAACCGCCGCCGGCTTTCGCGAGGAACTGCGTGCGCTCGACGCCGACGCAGGGGCAATGCGGCAGGCAGTTGAAATTACCTTGCAGCTCGACGAGGTGCGTGAACTGGTGACGGTGACCGAAACCGCCACCTATCAGGCGGCGTTCAGCAGCGCGATCAAGGCGCCGATCCAACTGATCGATGTGCCCCAGGCCATCTCGGTTGTCACCCAGGATCTGATCCGGGACCAGTCGGCGCAGAACATGGCCGATGTGGTGCGCTACATCCCCGGCATTACGATGGCGCAGGGCGAGGGACATCGAGACGCCCCGGTCATCCGCGGCAACGTCACTACCTCGGACTTCTACGTCAACGGCGTACGCGACGACGTGCAGTATTTCCGCGATCTCTACAACGTGGACCGGGTGGAGGCGGTGAAGGGGGCAAACGCGCTCACCTTCGGACGCGGCGGCGGGGGCGGCGTGATCAACCGCGCCACCAAGACCGCGAACTTCACGCCCATTCGCGAGGTGATGCTCCAGGGCGGCTCATTCAGCAACCGCCGCTTCACCACCGACCTGGGCCACAACTTCGGCGAACGGGTGGCGGTGCGCCTCAACGGGCTCTATGAGAATTCCGGCATCTTCCGCCATGATGTGAACGTCGAACGTTATGGCGTTGCTCCCACCGTTACGGTGAAGGCCGGCGAGGCGACCCGGCTGCGCCTGGACTATGAGCATTTTCACGATGGGCGCACCGTGGATCGCGGCATTCCGTCGTTTGCGGGACGGCCGGCGCCGGCCCATCGCTCCACCTTTTTCGGCGATCCGCAAAACAGCTACGCCGACGCTTCTGTTCATCTGGGCGCCGCCGCCATCGAACATCAGGCCGGCATCTGGAACGTCCGCAACACCACCACCATCAGCGACTATGACAAGTTCTACCAGAACATTTTTCCGGGCGCCGTCAACGCCGCGCAGACTCTGGTGAACATCTCCGGCTACAACAACGCCACCGCGCGCCGGAACCTATTTAATCAGACCGACGTCACCTCAATGTTCCGCACGGGCCGCGTGCGCCACACCGTTCTGATGGGGGCCGAGTTCGGGCGCCAGGACACCGCCAACTTCCGCAACACCGCCTATTTCAACGGCGCCACGTCGCTGAACGTACCGTTCGCTTCGCCCAACGTCAGGACAACGGCCCTGTTCCGCCAGAGCGCCAGCGACGCCGATAACCGGCCGCTCAATCATGTGGCGGCGACGTTCGTTCAGGACCAGATGGAGTTGACGCGGCACGTGCAGTTGGTGGCCGGTGTGCGCTACGACCACTTCAACATGGACTTCCGCAATCGCCGCAGCGGAGAGTTCCTCAATCGCGCCGACAACATGATGTCGCCGCGGCTCGGCCTGGTGTTCAAGCCGGTCAGCCAGTTGTCGCTGTATGGCAGCTACAGCGTCGCCTACCTGCCCGGTTCCGGTGATCAGTTCTCGGCGCTCACGGCCAGTACGCAGACGCTGAAGCCGGAGAAATTCAACAACTATGAAGTGGGCGCCAAGTGGGATGTGAACCGCCGCCTCAACCTTACGTCCGCGATTTACCGGCTGGACCGCAACAACACCACGGCGCGCGACCCCAACAATCCTGCGCGCGTGGTGCAGACGGGCAGCCAGCGCACCAGCGGATTCGAACTCGCCGTCAACGGCAACCTCACCAGCCGGTGGCTGATCGTGGGCGGGTATGCGACGCAGGATGCATTCATCAGCAGCCCCACCACCGCGGCCGCGCTCGGAGCCAAGGTAGCCATCGTGCCACGCCACACATTCTCGTTCTGGAACAACTATCGCCTGATGCCGCGATGGAGCATCGGGCTCGGCCTCAACCACCAGTCGTCCATGTTCGCCGGCATTGACAACGCCGTGAAGCTGCCTGACTTCACACGGGCCGACGCGGCCATGTTCTTCACACTGACCGAAAAGGTGCGGCTGCAGGCGAACCTGGAGAATCTGTTCGACACCACCTACTACCCCACCGCACACAGCAACAACAACATCCTGCCGGGTTCGGCGCGGGCGCTGCGCATCGGCCTAGTCACCCGGTTCTGACGGCCGCGCCGCCAGCGCCTGTACGAACGGCATGTGGAGTTCAAACCCAAGGCGCAAATAGGCGCGTTGCGCCGCGATGTTGCCTTCCTCCACGCTAAGCAGAATGGTTTGAATCCCGCGCTTGCGCAGAGAGCCGGTGACGGCCGAAGTCACCGCTTTGCCCAGGCCATGTCCGCGCCGGGTTCGTTTCACGTAAACGTTGCCCACAGCGGCGACGCTCTCACGATCCGACACGATGTGCGTGCCGGCGGTGGCCACCAGCGCGCCTTCCTCAAAGATTCCGAAGTAGGTGCGGGAGGCCAGCATGGACGGGAGAAAAAAATCCGGGGTTTCGCCTTCGGCGTGCAGCGCCTGGACGGCGGAGGCGTGTTCCATCGACAGCGGGACACAAGCTCCGCGCGGCATGGCAGGTTCCGCCCCACGATGGCCCATGCGCAGCATTCGTTTCCGGTTCGTCAGTCCATAGCCGCGCGCCTCCAGCTCCACGGCCACCCGCTCCCCCACCGAGATGAGCAGCGCGGGATACCGGACCACGACATCCAAAATCGGCAACAGGTCCGCATCCGGCCCGTGCGTGAACAGGAAGGGCGGCGAGACAGCGTGGTAGAGCAGCGCCACCGCCTCTCCGTTTCCGTGCCACTCCGTGTGCGGCCAGTACTCGGGATCAAGGTCCGCCAGCGCATAGCCGCACCACACGCGGTCGGTGTTCAGCAGGCGGCGAATCCGCGACACATCTTCAAGTTGTTGCATGCACCACCCGGTGAACCGCGTTGACCAGCTTGCGGTAAGGCACTGAACTGAGGTCCGCAAACGGCACCCATTCGCCGTCGCGCCAGCTCGAATAAAACCATGAAGACAGCAGTGCCGTGTGATCCTGCCGCTCCCGCAGCGACGAGCGGGAAGCGGGCGCCACCGCCGCCACCGCCTCCTTCAATCGCCGGTCCATGGGCGCCGGACGGCCTTCCACCACCTTCAGGGAGAGTGTTTGCTGGGCATGCCACCGGCCCTTCCAGAAAAACCACAGGCAGACCGCCTCCGGCTCAATGGCGCGCGTGATGGCGACGCCTGATAGTTTCTCCAGGTCCGTGGCCAGTTCATCACGCGCCTGCAGCACGGCGTTTACACGCTCCAGCCGTTTGTGCGTACGCGCGGCTTCTTCAAACTCCAGCGACTCGGAAAGCTGGTCCCGCTGCCGCACGATGGAATCCACCAGCGAATCGCCGCTGGTTTCAAGAAACGCCGCCACGCGCTGGCTCTCGCTCCGGTATTCTTCCGCCGACACCGCCTCCTGGCACGGGCGCAGACACTTGCCCATCTCGCCATACACACAGCCCGGATGTTCGGGCGATGGCATCAGATCCTCCTGGCAGCGCCGCAGTTGGAAGAAGTCGAGAAAGCCCGTTTCGAAAGCCTCACCCGCCGCGCGCGTGCGAAACGGCCCGTACTGCACCGCCTCCGCGGTGGTGAGGCGCGTGGTGACGGTGGTTCGCGCAAAGGCGTTGTTCAGCACCAGGCGCACGAAAAACGGAGACCGCAGTTTCAGGAACCGCTGATAGTTGTCAGGGAAGCTCGTGCGGGCCAGTTCGTATAGCAGGAGGCTCGATTCCAGGCGCGAGGCGAATGGCCAATATTCCACGCGTGCCGCCACGCTGCGCAGATTCAGAAATCGCGAGGTCTGGCTGCGTTCGGCCACCAGCCGCAGCAGACGTCTGCGCAGCAGGTTCGTGCGCGCCAGGTAGGGCTGGCCTTCCTTCACGCGGATGACAAACACGGCCGGTTCATTGGGAGCCTGGGCGATCGCCGCGTCCAGCTCGTCCGCACTTCCTTCCAGCACAACCGGTGGAGTGGTAACCAGCACGAATGTCTACCCGAACAGTCGGTCGAATTGTTCGGCCGGAAGCGGCGCATAGCCGGCCACATGCAGATTCTGTTTCACGTGTTCCACTTTGCTCATGCCCACCAGCGCCGTGGTGACGCCCGGGGCCGAGCGTGCAAACTGGATGGCGCGCGTGGCGTCGCTATCGGGGCCCGACAGGCTTTCGGCCAGCGTTCCCGGCAGCCCGCTGGTCAGCCGCGTCTGCAGCAGAGAGGCGCTGGCGACAACCGTGATTCCGAACTCTTTGGCCGCCTGCAGTATCGACATGCGGCGCTCCCCCACCTGTTCGGCGCGTTGCCCGTAACCCTCCGTCATCGCCAGATTAAACGGAAGCTGGACGAAGCGGAAGTGGTGCTGCTTGCCCCCTACTTCGCGTGCGATCGACTCCAGACGCGCCAGGCTCAATCCATCGGGCAGCCCGTTGCGCCGGTAGCCGTTCCAGGTGGCGGTGCCGAAGAAGCGGATCAGCCCCGTCGAGGCGATACGTTCCAAAGCTTCAAAGGACACGCGGATGCGCGAGTAGAAAGTCTCATTGTCAATGAACTGCAACTGCGTTTCCGGATTGTGGAGATAGAATACGTCGATCGCGTCCACACCCAGGTTGTCCAGGCTGCGCTGCAACTGGTCTTCGAGGAACGCCGGCGCCATGGAATGCATGTTGCCCACGATGTCGGCCGCGCGCAGGGAACCAAGAGGCAGGGCGTCGGGAACCAGGTAGCCGGCTTTGGTACACAGAACCACCTCGTCCCGAGCAATCGCGTTCAACGCCCGGCCGATGGCCCGTTCGGAGCGCTGGTGGCGGTAGTTGAGCGACGTATCAATGACGTTGATGCCGCCGGCTGCGGCCGCCGTCACTGCTTCGCTATATGCCGCGTCGGTTGCCTCATCCATGGCGCCCAGGTAGGACCCGATTCCAATGGAGGACACCGTGAGCCCCTGGGCCTTGCGAAAGAACCCGTTGGCGGCGTGGTCCGGAAAGCGCGCCGCAAATCGCGCCGTACCCTCCTGCGTGGCTGACAGTATGGACATCAGCTTCTTATTCTAGCCGTCACAGCAGGTGATAATAGCCGCGCCGCTCCAGCACCTCCACCGGCATGCAGAACAACTCGCCCAGCGCTTCGCTTTCCAGGATCTCGCGCTTGGGCCCGTCGCGGAATACGCGGCCATTGCGCAGCAGCACCACGCGTTCGATCTCCGGCACGATATCGGAAAGGTGGTGCGTCACCAGAATGATGGTGGTTTCACCGGCCACCTTGCGCATGATCTCCAGCAGTTCGTGGGTGGCGCGGATATCCAGGCTGGCCGTGGGTTCATCCAGGATCAGCGCCTTGGGCCGGTGCACCAGCGCGCGGCCGATCAGCAGGCGGCGGCTTTCGCCCGTCGACATCTGGCTCACGGTGCGCTCAGCCAGGTGCGCGATCTCAAGCTGCTCCAACAGCTCATCGGCGCGCCCGCGCATACCGTCGGTCACTTCGTGGTTCGGCCAGATGCCGACGCTTGAAAAGAAGCCCGACAGGATCACCTCGCGCCCCGAGTAGGGATAGCGGATGTAGCTCTGCATCAGGTCCATGTGCACGATGCCCAGCAGCGGGCGCAGGTCGAAGACGTTCCATTTTTCCTGCCCGAAGATCCGCACGTGGGAGTCTTCAGACCACAGCGGATAGCAATCGCGGGTGATGGTCTTGATGAAGGTCGACTTGCCGCTGCCGTTGGGACCAAGAATGGCCACGTGCTCATGCGCATGGATCCGCAGCGTGAAGCCGTTCAGCCCCAGGTGGCCGTCATGGGATACGGAGATATTATTGAAGTCGAGAAGAGGGGGTTCGGACGTCGGCACTCGAATAGGTTACCAGGGTTCGGCCTGGCCGCCGGATCCGGACCGTATCAGGCGGCAGTCCAACAGGTAGGTCACGCGCCCGCCGGGATGCTCGAGAAACGCGATTCCGCCCGGCCGGATCGTCCAGTCCACCCGCGTTCCATCGCGCAGTTTCGCCGTGCCCGTCCGGTCGCGGAAGGCGATGTGTGGAACCCGGTTCCAATCCTCCAACTCAGCCACGCAGTATGACGTCAGCACCCGGCGCGCGGAATCGGCTTCGGTTTTCGCGTCGGCGTTGCGGAACAGCGGCGGCGGAACGTCAACCCGCACCAGCAAGCCGGGCGGCAGCGGCCGGCCGGCGGCCAAAACCAACGCGGCAATTCCCACGAGCCACACACGCCTCTATCGGACGCGCCCGGCTCTCCCCATAGACCTTAAAGCAAAACCCGAATTGACCCGATAAACACGATAGCGTGGCACAACGAAAGGACACTCGCCGCACTGACAGGGCTGAGCTGCGGACGGAAGTGAAGCTGCTATGGGAGGAGGGAGGCGCGCGGAAGGCCGCCAGGGCTCTCGGGCGCGATTTCTCAGCCAAGGGCCTCAGTCTCGAATTGACCTGCCGCCTGCCCCTCAAGACCCTGGTGCGGCTGGAAAGCCCGCTCTGGAAAAACGCCAGCTACGCCCACGTGCGGCATTGCACGCAGAAGGGCGGCAAGTATCTGGTCGGGCTTGAGTTTCAACTCTAAAGCTTCACCTCGAATTCCTTCAGAAATTGCGGCGAAATGTCCACGCCCAGGCCCGGCGACTCGGGAATTTCCCACGATGCCAGGCTCGGCTTCCAGCCGTCCTTGAAGACATCGTTGTAACGCGCCGTCTGCGTATTTCCTTCCTCCATGATCAGGAAGTTCGGGATGGAGGCGGCGAAATGGATAGAAGCCGCCGTGCAGATGGGGCCGTTGGGATTGTGCGGCGCCACGGTGACGTAGTGCGCGTCGGCCATCGCCGCAATTTTCTTCATCGCCGTGATGCCGCCCGCCCGCGCCGCGTCGGGCTGGATGATCCGCGCCGCCTGCTTCTGCAACAACTCGCGGTAGTTGAAGTGGGACTGCAGTCCTTCGCCGGTCGAGATCGGGATATTGGTCGATCGTTGCAGGATGGCCATGGCGTCCACGTTCTCCGGCGGCACCGGTTCTTCCAGAAAGAAAACGTCGTAGGGCTCCAGCATCTTGATGATCCGCCCGGCGCTGGCCACGTTGAACTTGCCGTGGGCCTCCACGCAGATATCAAATGCCGGCCCGGCCTCGCGCACACCGCGCACCATCTGGCGCACTTCGTTCAGGGTGGCGGTGGGAAGCTGGCGGTCGGGCGCCGGATAGGCCCCGAAGGGATCCCACTTGCCGGCCGTGGCGCCTTCGGCCATCAACTCTTTGGTGCGCTTGAAATAGGCCTCGGCGGTACGCGGAATATTGCCCCAACGGTAGCTGGTGTAGATGCGCAGCCTGTCCCACACTTTGCCGCCCAGCAGCTTGTAGACCGGCACGTTCAGTTGTTTGCCGAGGATGTCCCACAGGGCGATGTCGATGGCGCTGATTCCGGCAAACAGCGTCCCGCCCAGGCTGTTCTCCTCCACGATATACATCTTGCGCCAGAGCTTTTCCACGTCCCAGGCGCGCTCGCCCAGGATCAGTTTCCCCAGCGAGCGTATCTGCGCGACCACCGGCGTCACGTTGGGCGGCGTGGTGCCTTCCCCCCAGCCATACACGCCTTCCTCGGTCTCAACGCGGCAGCAGACGACGTTGTCGCGAGAGCCGATGCGCAGCACGTAGGCGTCGACGCGGCGGATTTTGAGCGCCGGCGATTGCGCGGCCCGCGCCTGGCGCAAGAATTCGGGAAGAACCAGGCTGCCGGTGAGGGCGGCCCGGAACCAGTGGCGTCTGGTGAAAGTGGGCTGCATGAGATAGGATAATCTCACAGCCAGTGATGCGGCGCACCCCCATAGTTACAATCCTCGCTTCGCTGCCGCTTTGCGCGCAGCCGGATTTCCGCGCCACCTTGTGGCCGGTGCTGGAAAAGGCGCAGTGCCGCCAGTGCCACAACGACAACGGCGTGGCTTCCACGACGAAGCTGCAATTTCCCCCGGAAGATGCCGCGCCGGGAGAAATTCACTACTTCGGGCGCACGCTGCGCCGCCTGGTGGACGCCTCGCAGCCCGAACAATCGCTATTGCTGCGCAAGCCTACTAACCGGCTCTCCCACGCCGGCGGTGAGCGCATCGCACCGGGTTCAGCCGGCGAGCAGGCGCTGCGAAGCTGGGTAAGCTATCTGGCCACGCTGCCGGCCGATGCGGGCCTGATGCGCCAGTCCGCTTCCGGTCCCTCGCGTCCCGTCTTGCGGCGGCTGACCCATTCCCAATACAACCACACGGTGCGCGATCTGCTGGGCGATGAAACGCGGCCCGCCGACCAATTCCCAAAAGAAGACTTCGTCCACGGATTTACGAATCAGGCCGAGGGGCAGTCGATCTCCCCGTTGTTGGCCGAGGCTTATGCCCGCTCGGCTGAACGTCTGGCGAAGAACGCCTTCCGCAATCCGTCGCGCCTGGTTCGCTGCACCGGTTCGGACGCCTGCCGCGGCCAGTTCATCAGCGATTTTGGCCGCCGCGCCTTCCGCCGCCCGCTGGAGGCGCACGAAATAGCGGCGTACCGGAAGTTGTTCGCCCGCGAAACCGGGTTTCTCCAGGGCGCGCAACTGGTGGTGGAGGCGATGCTGCAATCGCCGCACTTTCTTTTTCATCTGGAGCCCGGGCCCTGGGCCGTGGCCAGCCGCCTTTCGTATTTTCTGTGGGATACCATGCCCGACGAGCCGTTGATGGCTGCCGCCGCCTCCGGCGAGTTGGACAAACCGGAAGGCATCGAGCGGCAGGCCCGCCGCATGCTTGCCGACGGCCGGGCCAGGGCGTCCTTCGATGAGTTTGTGGCGCAGTGGCTGCGTTTTGACCGGCTGCGCGGCGCGCTGCGCGACCGCAACCGTTTCCCGGAATATTCGGCGGAACTGGCCGGTGCGATGATCGAAGAAACCACGCGTCTGTTCCGCTCCCTGGTCTGGGACAAACGGAATTTCATGGAGTTCTACAACGCCAGCTATACCTTCGTGGTCCCGGAACTGGCGCGCCTCTATGGCCTGCCCGCGCCGCAACAGCCATGGGAAAAGGTGACGCTGCCCAAAGAGAGCGGGCGCGCCGGCATTCTGGGACAAGCCACCTTTCTTACGCTGACCTCAAAACCCGCCGATACCTCACCCACCGACCGCGGCCTGTTCGTGCGCGAACATTTCCTTTGCCAGCAGGTGCCGCCGCCACCGCCGGGCGTCAACGCCACCCTGCCGGTGGTGACCGATGAGAAACCCGCGACCACGCGCGAGCGGCTGAGCGTGCATCTTTCCAATCAGGTCTGCGCCTCGTGTCACTCACTGGTCGATCCGGTGGGCTTCGGATTCGAGAAGTTCGACGCCATTGGAAAATACCGCACCGAGGAGTTTGTACTCATCGCCCCCACCGCCGATGAGATCAAGACCCGCCGCAAGACCAAGCCGACCGAATACCGGCTGCCCATCGACGCGCGGGGGTATCTGCGGGGACTGCAGAAAGCCGAATTCTCTTCGCCAAGGGAACTGGGTGAAGTGCTGGCCAATGAGCCAGGCTGCCAGCGGTGTGTGGTGAAGCAACTGTTCCGCTGGGCCGTGGGCCGCGCCGAACAAACTGAGGACCAGCCGGTGATCGAAAAGGCGTTCCAGCGATTCCGGGAGTCCGGCTTCCAGTTCCAGGAGCTTATAATTGCCTTAGCAACTTCCGATACTTATTTGGGGAGCCAGCCGTGATGAAGACAATCTCTCGCCGCGCGCTATTGCGTGGAATCGGATTCGGTGGAGTCGTGCAGTTAGGGCTGCCGGCGCTGGAGGCCATGTACGATCCCGGCAAACCGGCCGCGCGCCGCTTCGTGCTGTGGTTCAATGGCAACGGCATCCCGGAAAAGTATTGGATCCCGCAGCGCACGGGCGCCGGTTTCGAGTTCACTCCCTGCCTGAATCCGCTGGCGCCGTTCCGCAACGATATCCATGTGATCACGGGGTTGGACAGCCCCGCGGCGCGCCTGCCCGGCCCGGGCAACAGCCACTATCCGTCGATGAGCGCGCTGGTTTCCGGGCGGCCTTATACCGGGCGCGGCGCCGGCGGCGCCTCAATTGACCAGATGATTGCGCGCTCAATTGGCGGCGACAACCGCTTCCGTTCCCTGCAGGTGGGCGTCTCACAGGAGTCCTTCGGCGAGGCCATTCAGCGCAACCTGAGCTGGGCGGACCGGGACCGGCCGCTGCCTCCCGAGATGCTGCCGCACCAGTTGTTCGACCGGCTGTTTGGCGTGCGTGACCGCGCGGCCATGGACCGGCACAAAAGTATTCTCGACCTGGTGCAGGAAGAGGCCAGGAGTGTGAAAGCGCGGTTAGGCCGGGCCGATCAGCATCGGATGGAGGAGTATCTGGGCTCGGTGCGCGATCTGGAAAAGTCGATCGCATCGCTGCCGCCCGAATACCGCACGGTGGTGGAACGGCCCGAAGAGGGCGGGGACCTGCGCGATTGGCCGCGCATCGCCAAGTTGCAGAGCGACCTGCTGGTGCATGCCTTGGCTTCGGGCCAGACGCGGGTGGCTTCCTACATGCTTACCAAGTGCCAGGGCCTTTCCCGGTTCCCCTGGCTGGGCCACACCTCGCAGCGCCATCATGAGTACACGCACGGACAGGTGGAGACGCCGCGCGGCATGCGCATTTTGCGCGACATCTGCCGCTGGCACGTGGAGGAATTCGCCTACCTGGTGGGCCGTCTCAAGGCCACTCCCGAAGGCGAGGGAAACATGTTGGACAACACGTGCCTGTTGTTCGTGCATGAGCATGCCGAGGCCAACGCGCACAAGAACAACAACCTTGCGGTAATCGTGGCGGGACATGCCGGCGGTCTCAAGACCGGTCTCCACACCCGCACCACCGGAACCTTAGGGGACCTGTATGTAACCCTGGCCGAGGAAGCCCTAGGAGCGCGCATAGGTTCGTTTCCCACGGCCGGGCCCAAGTTGACGGGCGTGGTCTAATTCGCGCGGTCTGAAAAAAGCTCCGCGATCGGCACACCCAGCGCATTGGCCACACGCAGCAGCGTGCGCAGGCTGGGGTTACGCCTGGCGCCCTCAATATCGCCGATATAGCCGCGCGGCAACCCTGCTTTTTCGGCGAGAATCTGTTGGGTAAACCCTCGTTTCTTGCGCCACAATGTGACGCGCGCCGCCAGCCTTGCCAGGATTTCCTCTTCCGATTGCTGTTTCACTGGACTATCAAAGTCAGATTAGATGAGATAATGTCTCTTATAAGAGTCCACCGAAAAGGGGGAGGCCCGATGGTTCTCTTGTTTATTGCGGCACTGGCGGCAGTTTGGCTTGCGGTATGGTCGATACGCCCTATTCCTGTTCATTCCTACGCGCTGTTGCAGATCAGATTTCTGGATTTGGACTGGTACCGGTCCCGGCCCGTACGAACGCACGATCAGATCGCGCTGCAACTGGCCGAACTGCGGTTGCGTACACTGGCCATGCACGACGTGGCGTGGCATCTCGCGCTTTTGAGTGAGACGGACGTGAGCCGAACACTGGCGCCCATTACAGCGCGCGTGCTGGTGTTCGAACTGGGGTACTGGGGCGTGTGGATCGCTCTGCATCTTTCCTTTCCGTGCCGGCTGATCGGTGCGGCGCGGACGCGCCTGTTCGTGCAATCGGGAGCCATCCTGGCCCGCACGCTGTCGCCGGCTTTGACAATACCTCCAGCTTACCTTCAATGAACGAAAGAAACCGCAAGACCGGCCGATGAGGAAAAGGTGAGGCGACAGACCTTCAAGAATGCCGTGTTCAAGGACTCCTCTGGAAGGGCTTTCCGGATTGAGATGGCGGAACTGGAGATTAACGGCGCGCGGCGGCGGCAGGTCCATCTGCGCCTGTCGGTGCGTGGCCCTTCAGCCAGTGCGCCGCCGGACACGGCGACCATTGAGCTTTCGCGCAAGGAAGCCTACGCACTGTCGGAGTGGCTGGACGAGGTGCTGACCGCCCCGGAGTAGGCCCCTATTCGGCCCGGCACTGGCCGGTCCGCTCGTCCGGGGTCAACTGGAACGCGTTGATGGCGACCACGTGCGTGCCGCGGGTGACGATCACTTCGGATCGATCCTGGCCCCAGCAGGCGTAAACGGCGGCAAGCACGCGCCGGTCACTTTCGGTTGCGCCGTGGGCGATGTCCTGATACCGGTCGCGCAACTGAAGTGGATGGGTGTGTGCGATCCACTCGAATGCCTCGATGCCGGACTCTGTGTCGCGGGCAAGGAAAGTCGGCTGGATCGTGGCGGCCGCCCTGCTTCCCACAAAGACGATGTAGGTTTGGTTGATCCGCATCAGGCCGGCTTCGGCCCCGGTCCGGGCGCTGATTCGCGCCATAATGGAGGCGCGGCGGGCCGGTTGTCTGAAACGCCGCCGGTCGGCGTCACGTACAAAGTAGTGATGGCCGGGCCGGCCGGTAAATGGCAATGGCTCAGCCCAGTGTACGCGCCCGGCTCCCAAAAGGCCCTGGTACATGGCGAAGATTTCTTCAGTATTGGCGGCGCTCATGAGGCAACGTAGACTGGTGATCAGGCGGTGGATTCCGTTTCAGAGGGAGAATCTTGGCATGGCCCTTCGTTTCCTCGCAGCATTCGTCCTTCTTGCCGGCGCCGTCTGGGCGGCCAACGTGAAGCTTTACCTGAAGGATGGCGGCTGGCACGTGGTCCGCGAATACAAGGTGGAAGACGGCCGCGTGCGCTTCTATAGCACGGAACGGGCCGACTGGGAGGAGATCCCAGTCGAACTGGTGGACCTGAAACGCACCGAACTGGAGATCAGAGATCGTGGCGAGGCTGACCGTGCAGAGGCGGCGCTGATTGACGCCGAAGAGAAAGCCGAACGCGAGGCTGCCGCCGAACTCGCGCGCGTGCCGGTGGACGTGGGTGTCTACTGGGTCAGCGGCAAGCAGTTGAAACCGCTCAGTCTGGCCGAGGCGACCATCGTCACCAACAAGCGCCGCTCAATCCTGAAGAAGCTTTCCCCCATCCCCATGGTTTCCGGCAAGGCGACGCTGGAGTTGGAAGGGCTTACCTCGGCGTTCGTAGTGGACAATGACACGCCCGAATTCTACTTCCGCCTGTCAGAGCCGCAGCGCTTCGGCATCGTCAGGCTGGAGTTGAGTAAGCAGGGAAGAATCGTGGAGAAACTCACCATCGTGCCTGTTTCCAATGAAACGATCGAGGAACAGCAGCCCGTGGAAATTTTCCGTCAGCAGGTGGGAGAACAGCTCTACAAGGTCTGGCCGCAATCGCCGCTGGAGCCGGGCGAATACGCCCTGGTGGAGTACACAGACGGGAAGATGAACATCCAGGTTTACGACTTCGCCTACAAAACAAAGGGAGGCGCCACGCCCGCGGCGGAGCCTCCCCAAAAAACGAACACCTCAAAAACGAAAGTCAAGCCGAAGAAGAAGTGATCAGCTTGCCAGTGACTTCGCCACGGTCAGCGCGGCGTCATAGTTGGGATGATCGGCCACCTCGGTGACATATTCGGCGTGGCGCACCACGTTGTTCTGATCCACCACGAAGATGGCGCGGCTTTCAATGCGCAGTTCCTTGATCAGCGTGCCATAAGCCTCGCCGAACGAACCGCTGCGGTGATCGGAGAGCATCTTCACCTTGTCCACGCCGAAAGCTCCGCACCAGCGCTTCTGGGCGAAGGGCAGATCCATACTGACGGTATAGATGTCGACGCCGTTGAGCGCCGCGGCTTCTTCATTGAAGCGCTTGGTCTGGGCATCGCAGACGGGGGTGTCCAGCGAAGGCACCACGCTGAAGATGCGGACCGTGCCCCCGGTCTTGGCCAGATCGACGGCTTGCAGACCGTTATCGACCATCTCAAAATTCGGGGCGGCGTCGCCGGCTTTCAATTCGGGGCCGACGAGCGTGAGCGGGTTGCCTTTCAGCGTAGTAGCGCCTGGTCTTTCCATAGAACCTCCTGAGTGAGTGTTGAACGATCAAAAGGAATCAGATTCGAAATCGGGCGGGCAAGATTCACCATTCTAGCACCGGTTATAATGAAGAATGCCGGAGTTGACCCCCGTAGTTCCCGATCTCCTTCCCTGGCAGGTACCCGAAGTCGCGGCGGCTTTCGACAAGCTGGCGGAGAAGGTGTCGAGCGCCCGCCCGAACGAGGATCTTGCTCCGCTGCGGAAGGCGTTTGAGCGGGCAGCCGAGTGGCACCAGCAGACAAAGCGCGATTCCGGCGAGCCCTACGTCCTGCATCCCATCGCCGTTGCCTCGATACTGGCCGACGAGCAGATGGACCTGGTTTGCATGGAATCCGGCCTTCTCCACGATGTGGTGGAAGACGAAAACGTATCGAGCGAGGAGATCCGGCGGCAGTTTGGCGAGGAAGTGGCGCGCGTGGTGGAAGGCGTCACCAAGCTGGGGAAGCTGAAGCTGGCTTCGGCCGAAGAGCGCCAGGCCGAAAGCGTGCGCAAGATGCTGCTGGCGATGACCACCGATATCCGGGTGATTATCGTCAAGCTGGCCGATCGCACCCACAATCTGCAGACGCTCGATTCGCTCTCGCCCGAAAGGCAGAAGCGCATTGCCCAGGAGACGCTGGAGATTTACGTTCCCATCGCGCACCGGCTGGGCATGGGCCGTATCCGCGGACAACTGGAAGATCTGGCGTTTAAGTATCTGGAGCCCGAGGCCTATCACGAAATCGTCAAGGAGATGGAATCGCGGCAATCGGCCAACGTTGAGTTCCTCCACCAGATCAAGCACACGGTGGAAACCAAGCTGGCGCGCGAGAACGTGCCGGGGCGGGTGGAAGGCCGGCTGAAGCGGCCTTTTTCCATCTATCAGAAAATGAAGCGGCAGAAGATCGACCTGGACCAGATCTACGATCTGCTGGCGCTGCGCATCATCACTGACTCGGTGAAAAACTGTTACGCCGCCCTCGGCGTGATCCACAACGAATGGCATCCGATTCCGGGCCGCATCAAGGACTTCATCGCCATTCCGCGGCCCAACCTGTACCAGTCCCTGCATACCTCGGTGATCGGGCCGCACGGGCACAGCTTCGAAATTCAGATCCGTACCGAAGAGATGCACCGGCTGGCCGAAGAGGGCATCGCCGCGCACTGGAAGTACAAGGAAGGCAAGAAGGGCCCGGTGGACGACGATCAGCGCATCGCCTGGCTGCGGCACCTGGTGGAGTGGCAGAAGGACATGAGCCAGCCCATGGAGTTCATGTCCACTCTGCGCGTGGAACTGTACTCGGAAGAGGTCTACTGCTTCACTCCCAAGGGACGTGTGATCGTGCTGCCGAGGGACGCCTCGCCCATTGACTTCGCCTACGCCATCCACTCCGACGTGGGTCACACCTGCGTAGGCGCCAAGGTGAACGGCCGCATCGTTCCGCTGAAATACCAGCTTCGCAACGGAGACGTGGTGGAAATCCTCACCCAGCAAAGCCACTCCCCTTCCAAGGACTGGCTGGCGCTGGTGAAGACGTCGCGGGCGCGCAACAAGATCCGCCACTTCATCAACGCCACTGAGCGCGCCAAGGCCATCGAAATCGGCGGCAAGTATCTGGAGAAGGAGGCGCGCCGGCTGGGCGTGCAGTTGAGCAAGGTTTCGAAGGCGAAATTTGAGAGCGTGGCGTCCGAATACGGCTACAGCAAGATGGAAGACCTCTATGCCGCGCTGGGATTTGGACGCTTTTCGCCGCGCCATGTGCTGCATAGCATCGCGCCCGAACTGGTGGCCGCCGAGGAGACTCCCAGACCGGCGCCGCAGGCCGCCCCGCCCCAGCCCGGCTCAGCGGCTGAAGCAGCCAGCGATCTGGTGGTGAAGGTGAGCGGCGTCGAAGATGTGATGGTCTACCGCGCCAAGTGCTGCAACCCGATCCGCGGCGAGTCGATTGTCGGCTATGTGACGCGCGGCAAGGGCATCGCGGTTCACTCCATATCCTGCAAGAACGTGCAGAATCTGATGTATGAGTCCGAGCGGCGCATTGACGTGGAATGGGCGCGCGCGACGGCCGATTCCTTCCCCGTCAAGATGACCGTGCATACCGAGGACCGGCCCGGACTGCTGCACGAGGTCACCACCGTGTTCTACAACGAGACCAGCAACATCCGGTCCATTGAAGCGCGAGCCGATCATCAGCGCTCCGACAATAGCGCGATCATTGAGCTACTGGCCGAGGTCAAAGACAAAAAGCAGCTTGAAAAAATTCTCAGCGCGATCCGGCGCATTTCCGGCGTGCGCGACGTGGAGAGGGTTCAGTGACCGATACCGTTTACGAAGCGGAACATATTGCCATCTCGAAATCGAGGGGCGTCAAGATCGATTGGAAGGATGGCCACCACAGCGAGTATTCCTGCGCCTACCTCAGGGATCAATGTCCGTGCGCCACCTGCACGGGCGCGCACGGCACCACTCCGATGAAGACGAATTTCTCCAGTCCGCCGAACTCCCCGTTTCAGATGTACCAGCCGTCGCCGAAAATGGCGTCGGTTGAGCCCGTGGGCAATTACGCGATCCGCATTGTGTGGAACGATGGGCACAACACGGGTATCTACTCATATGAACATTTCCGGCGGATCTGCCCATGTGGCGAGTGCGCCGGGGGGAGCGAGAGGAAAACAGCGTGAGACTGATGATTTGCCTGTTCGCCGCCGCAGCGGGGCTTTGGGCCGGTGACACGATTGGTGTCGGCGTTCGTGGCGGCCTGCCATTGGGCGATGCCTTCACGAGCCTGGAAAACCGCGACTTCCGCATCCTGGGGCGGAACCGTTTCGTGGTGGGACCGACGATTGAACTGCGCCTGCCAGCCGGGGTTGGCGTGAGCTTCGACGTGCTCTACCGCCGCTACCGGTTTGACATCGATGACGGCACGGGCCGCACCGCTAGCGCCGCCCAGTGGGAATTTCCGCTGATGGTGCGCTACCGTTTTCCCGGAATTATCGTGCGGCCGTTCGTGGGCGCGGGCCCGTCGTTGAACCGGCTGACCGGTGTCACCAGCATCCGCAATTCCACGGTGGGCGTGGCGATGGGGGCGGGATTGGATATTGCGATCCCTTTCTTCCATATCACCCCGGAACTGCGCTACAGCCGGCTGTTTCAGGAGAACTCGGTGCGTCCCACCGCCAGCAGCCTGCTGCAGAATCAGAACCGGTTCGACTTTCTGGTGGGATTCACGTTCTAACGGACCACGGGCGCCTTCCCGCCAACGATCGTCTGCACGACGCCAATTTCCCGGATTTGCTCCGGCGCCACGGTGAGGGGATTGCGATCGAGAATCACCAGATCGGCCAGCTTGCCCGCCTCGATCGACCCTTTTTCGGTCTCCTCGAAGTTCTGCCACGCCGCCTCGCTGGTGACGGCTCTTAGCGCCCGCATCACATCGATCCGCTGCGCCGGGCCCAGCACGCGTCCATCCTTCATCCGCCGGTTCACCGCGCACCAGACCAGGTGCAGCGGATCCACCGGCGTCACCGGGGTATCGTTGTGCAGGGTGAACCGCAGGTTGCGCCGCGCCGCCGAAGCCAATGGGCTGATCCGCACGGCCCGTTCCGGCCCCAGGAACAGGTTCAGGTGCCGGTCTCCCCAGTAATAAACATGCGCTACGAAGAACGACGGCGAAATCCCCAGTTCCTCCATCCGCTCAAGCTGATCCTCGCGCGGCGTCTGGCAGTGTTCAATGCGATGCCGCGCGTCGGCCCGGGGCGCCTCCTGTTGCGCCTGGGAGAACGCATAGAGGATGTCGTCGATGGCCGCGTCTCCGTTGCACCGCCACCTGGTAGCCGCCGCGGTGATACCGTTTCACCATTTCCGTCAACGCTTGGCGCGGCCGGGCGGCATAGCCCCGCTGATCCGACTCATAGTATGGTTTCGAAAGATAGCCGGTGTACCCCTGAAGCGAACCATCCTGAAACAACTTAATGGCGCCGGTCTTCACATACCCATCCCGGCTGCGCCATCCGGCTGCCTCCTTTGCCGTGGCGGGAGGGCCGCTGCCGCCGGCCAGCATCTGAATGACGCGGATGGTGAGAAAGCCCCGCGCGCGGGCCGTCTTCAGATCCACCACGCGCTGACGGTTGCCGCCCGCCACCACTGTGGTGGTCACGCCGCGCGCGCGGTATTCCGCATCACAACGCCGCACCGCCTGCATGCGCTGCTCCAGCGTGGGATCGGGAAGATGCCGCGTCACCAGCGACAGGGATTCTTCGATCACGCCATTGGGTAACCCCGCCGCATCCCTGCGGATCACGCCACCGGCCGGCTGCGGCGTCCCGTATGTGATTCCCGCCGCCGCCAGCGCCGCGCTGTTGGCCACACCGAGGTGGCCGGACGTATGCGCGATCCAGATCGGATGGCGCGTGGAAGCCCGGTCCAGATCCCGCCGCGTGGGATGCCGCCTTTCTTTCAGCAGCGTATCGTCGTAGCCGCGTCCCATGATCCACTCACCCGGCGGCGTGGAGGCGGCCTTGTCACGCAGCGCCTCAATCACTTGCTCAATCGACTCCATCCGCCCGATCGGCGGGCTGTTCAGATCCAGGTGAAACGAACCTGAGAATCCCCATGCCGGGAAGTGATCGTGGGCCGCGTAGAAGCCGGGCAGCACGGTGCGCCCATTGAGATCCACTACCTCGGCGTCGGCGCCGGCCGCCTTGCGCACCGCGGCCTCCGCACCCACCGCCAGAATGCGGTCATCCCTCACCGCCAGCGCCTCTGCTGTGGCGCCGGATGCGTCCATCGTCAACACCGTGCCATTCACATACACGGTGTCGGCGGCCAGGGCCGCCGCCAGCAGAGCGGCAATCATCACACGCCCTCCTTGAGCGTGATTCCCAGAGCCTTCATCTTCCGGTAGAGGTTGCTGCGCTCCATGCCCAGCGCCTCGGCGGAGCGGGAAATATTCCAGGAAAACTCTTCCAGTTTCTTCACGATGAACTCGCGCTCGGCCGCTTCGCGCACCTCCTGCAGGCTCGAGTAGTAGTCGATCGGCCGTTCAAACACGCTGCGCCGCGAAGGACTCAGCGGGATGTGCCGCGCATCCACGCGAACCTGCGGATTCATGATCACAATCCGCTCCATCAGGTTCTTCAACTCCCGCACGTTGCCGGGCCAGTGATAGTCCTGCAGTATCCGGTAAGCCTCCGGCGTCAGTTCCTTCTGCTTGCGCCCGTACGCCGTGGTGAACTCCTTCAGGAAATGACCCGCCAGCAGTGGAATATCCTCGGCCCGCTCGCGCAGCGGAGGCACATGGAAGGGAATTACATTCAGCCGGTAGAACAGATCCTCACGGAAGTTCCCGCGCTCGATTTCCACCTCCAGATTCTTGTTCGTGGCCGCAATCACGCGCACATCCACACGGATGAACTCGCTTGCGCCCACTGGCTCAAACCGCTGTTCCTCCAGCACGCGCAGAACCTTGGATTGCGTCTTCAGGCTCATGTCTCCCACTTCATCCAGGAACAGCGTGCCCCCGTGCGCCTTTTCGAACTTACCCGTTTTGTCGGACTGGGCGGCCGGAAAGCTGCCCTTGCGGTGGCCGAATAGCTCGCTTTCGATCAGATCTTCGGGAATCGCCGCGCAGTTCACTTCCACGAACGGCTCCGGCGCGCGCGGGCTTAATCCGTGAATCATCTGCGCCACCAGTTCTTTCCCCACGCCGCTTTCGCCAAAAATCAGAACGCGGCCGTTGGTGGACGCCATCAGTTTTAACTGCTGCCGCAACGCTTTCACCGGAACGCTCTCGCCGATCAGCGTGGGGCCGCCGCCGTGCTCTTCCTTCAGCCGTTGGACCTCCAGTTCCAGCCGCCGCTGCTGGATGGCGTTCTTCACGATGACGGTGATCTTCTGGATGGTCAGCGGCTTTTCCACAAAATCGAAGGCGCCCAGCTTGGTGGCCTTCACCGCCGTCTCAATGGTGCCGTGGCCTGAAATCATGACCACCATCGGCCGGTCCTCAAACGCCATCTCCTGAATCCGCTGCAGCGCCTCCAACCCGTCAATGCCGGGAAGCCAGATGTCCATCAGCACGACGTCGTAGGGATGTTTGTGGATCTCCTCCAGGCTTTGTTCGGCGCTTTCCACCGCCGTGACGGCGTAGCCCTCGTCTTCCAGGACGCCGGTGAGCGAGTTCCGGATGCCCGGTTCATCGTCAACGACGAGTACGCGATGTTGCTTCATGTTCGGATTTCGTTGATTTCGCTTCGCGCGGCCGGCGCGCGGTGAGCGTGGGGACTTCGATGACAAAGCGGGCGCCGGTGGGCCGGTTGTCGTCCACGCGAATCGTCGCGTCGTGTTCGGCAAGCACGTGGCTGACGATGGCCAGTCCCAGGCCGGTTCCACGCCCCTTGGTGGAGAAATAGGGAAGGAACAGTTTCTCTTTGTCCTCGGGTGAGATGCCGCTGCCCGTGTCGGCCACAATCAGTTCCACCACCTCCGGCGAGGGTGAACTGGTGCGCACGGTAAGGCGCTTCAGCAGCGCGTCGTGCATCGCCTCGGCGGCGTTGTCCACCAGGTTGATCAACACGCGTTTGAACTGTTCCTTGTCCACGTTGACGGCGGGCAGGGAATAGGCCAGGTTCTTGCGGATTTCGATTCCCTCCAGCCGCCCGTGAAAGACCGCCAGGGCCGTCTCCACGATGTCGTTCAGATCGCAGGCCACCGGTTGCGCGGCGGGGAAACGGGCGAACTGCGAGAATTCGTTCACCAGCGTCTTCACCGACTCCACTTCGCCGAGGATGGTCTGGCAGCATTCGCGCAGGATCCGCGTCGATTCCGGGGGCAGACTCAGCCGGTCAACCTGCCGCACCACGCGTTCGGCGCAAAGCGCGATCGGCGTCAATGGGTTCTTGATCTCATGCGCCACGCGCCGCGCCACCTCATGCCATGCCTCGGCTTTCTGTGCCCGCAGCATCTCACCAGTGTCCTCGATCACCAGCACGAAGCCGGAATTGTCACGCTCCTCCAGCGCCGATACGGTGACCGAGAGATGCACCGGCTGGCGGCCCATCTGAAAGTCAAACTGCCGCGCCGCCAATCCCGTGCGGTGGGCGCGCTTCATCAGGTAGCGGATCTCGGCGGCCTCCTCGGCCGGCAGCAGATCCTCGATCACGCGCAGCGCTTCGGGCTTCGCCTTGGGAAAAATCGTCATCACGGCGGGGTTGTAGCGCTGGATCACGCCATCGGGATCCACCGAGATCACGCCGGTGGGGATGCTTTCGAGAATCGCCTCAGTGAACCGCCGCCGCCGTTCCAACTCCCTGCTGTGCGATTCCAGATCCTCTGTCATCTGGTTGAAGGACCGCACGAGCGTTCCCAACTCATCGAGCGCGCCCGTCTTGATGCGGTGGGCAAGGTTGCCGCGCCGCACCTCCCGCGCGGCTTCGAGAATGGCTGAAATGGGGTCGCTGATCTGCTGCGCAAGCAGCCGCGCAATCCAGGTGGCGATGAATAAAACGAAAATCGTGATCAGCGAAAGCAGCAGGATATAGAGCTTTCGCACTTCCTTGCGGCGCACGAACAGCGCATCGTATTCGGCGACAGAACGGGCGATCTCACGCTGCTTAGCCGCAAAGTCCAGCGGCATCAGCACTCGCACCACCAGCCCGCGCGAACCTGCCTGCGCGTGCCCTTCGGCCGCCCGTACCGACGGAGTGGCGTTCTGGCCGCACAAATACGTACGTTCTCCCTGGGCGGCCTCCATCCAGGCCTGCTCCACTGAGTGTTCCTGGCACAGCCGGTCCCAGGCTTTGAACTCGCTGTCCTGCGCGCGCAGCGCCATCAGATTGGCTAACAGCTTCGCCCGCGCCTGCGCCTCGCGGTCCATCGCGTTGCCCACCTCAATGAGGCTCCATTTGATGTTGTTCCCCGGCCGGCTGAACCACGCCTCAATCGACCGGTTCAGCACCGACAGCGAAAACAACACCAGGAACAGCACCGGCGTAAAGCTGAGCGCCAGGGCGCCCACCACCAGGCGCGTGCGGATGCGCGAACCCTCGCGGTTTCGCTGGCGTTCCACAAACAACCGCAGTCCGGTACGCACCAGCATAAAGCCGAGGGCCACGGTGAGCAGGAAGATGAAGGTGGAAACCGCCCAGAAGATGTAGGTCTGCGGCCCCGTCGCCGGACCGAACTCGCCCATGCTGAACGATGTCTGCCAGACGATCAACGTCAGCAGAATCATCAGCAGAACGACGCCGGTGCCGAATACGAGCCGCTTCCGCATAGTGAGGGGAAAGCCTCCCCTCGATTATACGGTTAGCCGCTAGTGCGCCGCCGCCGCGGCAGCCAGCCCCGAGGTGCGGAACTCGTACTGTTGGATCTCCATGGCGGCGCGCCCATGTTCAAAGCGCACCACGCGGCCGCGCGCCACCAGCTTCAGCGAGCATTTGTCGTTGAGCTGCGCGGGCCAGTTGACCGACAATTCCAGGCGGCGTCCCGGAATCAGCAGTTTGTCGGTGGTGAAAAGGATGCCGGTGCTGCTGATGTTGACCGTCCGGCCCACACCGGCTTCATCGCCGCTTTTCTTGCTCATCACCTTAAAACGCACCTCGCGTTCGATCGGGAAACGGTCGGCGGCACGCCGGTCGTTGGGGATTCTGGATGCTGAAGTTTCGCTAAACATGTTCCTCCACACGGACAGCCAAAGGAGAACTCCTTCGAAAGTCTAGAATGCGACGGACGGCGAGTTGGAGCAATGGTGAAATTGGGTGATTTCCGGGTGGTACTAAGCGCAGCACCCGATCCCGTACCCACGGTTGCCCGATGGTATCATGCGAAGGTATGTTTCGAACAACCACATTGATCCTCGCCCTGCTTGCGCTGTCGTCCGGCGCCCTGCTTGCACAAAAGAAAGGGGTTACATCCCCTTCACTTCCCCCGAGCGCGAACTTCAGCCACGGCATCCTGGCCGGCGACACCCTCTACGTCTCAGGACAGGTGGGCCGCGGCGCCGACGGGAAAAGACCTGAGAGTTTCGAGGACGAAGTGAAGGCGACGTTCGGATCCATTGAAGGCATCCTGAAGGCCGGCGGCATGGGCTTTGAAGATGTCGTGCAGGTAAACGTGTACCTTACCGATATGACGCTGTTTGACCGCATGAATAAGGTCTACGTCACCTTCCTGCCCGAACCCCGTCCCACGCGCACCACCGTCGGCGTTTCGAGCCTGGTGGGCAACTACCGTATCGAGATCACTGTCACGGCGCGCAAGGCCGGCGCCGGTGGTGGCGCACGGCAGCGCGAGCGGCGCAAAAACTGAGCCCTACCAGCGGAATGCGGCCCAGCCGCGGAAGGTCCGTCCTTCGTTGAGCGTGTTGGTAATCTGGCCGAAATTCGGATTGGCGATCTCAGGCCCGGGTTCGGCAAACTGCGGCGTGTTGCTCAGGTTGATCGATTCGGCGCGCAGTTCCAGCCGGTAGCCGTTGCCAAGACTAAACGTGCGCCCGAGCGAGGCGTTTACGTTGCGAATGGAACCCTTGCGAAATACATTGCGACCCAGATTGCCGCGCGTGTCAGTAGGCCCCATGTAGGCGAAGGCCGAGCGCGGAAGCAGGGACCGCGAGGTGTCGGGATCGCCCACGACGCGCCCCAGAATCGAGGCGTCCAGCAGATTCGGCCGGTCTCCGCCGTTGCCGTCCACGTTGCCGAAGCCCGGCCCGTCGGACCCGCTGGTGACACCGAAGGGCGTTCCCGATTTCAACAAGGCAACGAACGAGGCCCGCCATTGGCGCAGCTCATAGCTTACGCGCCAGAGTGCCGAATGTGGCTGATCGAACGAACTGCGACCTTTCATATCGCGATGTTGTTCAAACTCCCACTGGCTGCGCGACAGCCGCGAATCGGCGTCGTAGGCCGTATTGGTGTAGGCCGCTCCCAGGTCCAGTGACTTGCTGAACCAATAGGCGGCGTCCACAGTGAGGCCCCGCCAGGTGGGCAGAACCGCCGAGATCCGCGCCGCATCGAAGTAGCCGCGGGAGTTATTCACCACGCGGCGGAACTCGGCGAACTCCGGGAACGGGCGGCGCGCATTCAAAGTCGCCGAGGTCTGCGCAATTCCCGCCACCGGATGGCCGCGATTCTCATAGAGCATCAGCAGCAGTTTGTGCGCCCGGCTGCCCGCGTAGCCGAACTGCCAACGCAGGGGCCCGGTCTCCAGTTCCCAGGTGGCGTTATACATATGCACGTAGGGCAGCGCCAGATCTTTGTCCAGCAGATAGAGGTTCGGCCGCGGATCGGCGCCGGCGCCGGCGAACGGGTCCACCAGGTTCGGGGCGGGAATGACGATCTTCACGCTTCCGGGCGGCGTATAGCGAACCTGTTGAAATGTAACCGGGTAGATTTCGCCATGCTCCAGCGTGTAGGCGGCGCGCAGCACTCCCGCCCATTTTGGCAGCCGCCACGCTACTGCGAACCTGGGCGACACGTTATTGCAGTCACAACCGTAGGGAATCGCGTTGCGGCGGTTCACTTCATTGGGCGCCGGGGCCGGGGCATAGCGCAAGCCGTAGCTCAGCGTCAGCGTCCCGCTGGCTTTCCACGTATCTCCCCAATAGAACAGAAGGTCCCAATTGCGGAAGCCGCGGTGCACATCCCCGATCGCGATGATGTGTTGCGCCGGGATACCCAGACGCAGGTTCGTAATGGCGTCGCGGCCAAAGTCGTTGGCAAAGGAATAGAACCCGCGGTGCGCGTCGGTTTCAATCCCGTTCCACTGCCGCCGCAGCGCGCCGAAGCCCGCCGTAAGGGAGTGCCTGCCTGCCGTGCGCCGCCACCGGCCTTCGTAGCGAAACAGGTTCTGTGCGCGGTCGATCGGGATGCTGCCTTCGGGGCCGAGCGACGTCAGTCCGGCGGTGGACACCAAAGGTCCCACCGCCCGCGGTTCGGGCCGCAGGAACGACCCGACGCGGTCGTATCCGGTGGAGAATTCGGTTACCGTGCGCGGGCTCCAGTCGCGGATCCAGGTCAGCCGCGCCCGCTGCGATCGCGTGGAGGTGTCCGGATTCTGTCCGGCCACCAGTTGAAAGGCCGTGACGAACTGCGTGGTGAAGACGTGCTGGGCGACGAAACGATCGCGGCTGCCCAGAGTCTGGTCAAGACGCAGCGCTGAGTTGGTGTCATCGATCGACTGCGGCGAATTTGTATTGAGCGCCCTGGGATTGATATCGGTGCGGTTGGGCAGCAGCGTGGGATAGGCGTTCAGATACCGGGCCACGATCGCCCGTACGGCGGGGTCCACCGCCAGCGGTGTACGCTCTTCGGGCGAGGGCACCAGCACATTGCCGTTCACCTGGCCGCGGATCCTGCGCTGCCCGGCATCGGCGGAAAGACCCGCGCCGCGCCACAGGGGGATGGCGATGCGGAATCCGTATTCGTTCTCACGCGCCGGCTGCACATCGCCTACCTGAAAAAACGTGCGCGCGCTGAGGACGCTGTTCAGGTGGCTGAAGTGCGCCTCGCCGTGCCATGGCCGGGGCTTTGAAAAGGGCAGGTGGATGAGCGAAGCGGGCGGCACGCCGTATTCGGCGCCATAGTGCCGGCGCTCGGGCGTGAACTCGTTGAAGAGCGTGGCGACGGTGCCCAGCCGCACGTTCAACTCTTTCAACGCGTTGTTATCCACCAGATTGAACTGGATATTCTCGTTGCGGCGGCTTTCGCCGGAGGCCGTATCGGCCTGCCCGAGCAGGTTCAACTCGATCCGCTTGGAAGACTCTGGCGGCTTCTCCTCGGGTTTGGGCGTCTGGCAAAAGGCCGCGGCCGCCAGCAGTGCAGCGGCCCACCTCACCCCTGGAACGCCTCCCGCAGCACCTGGTAGCTCTTGGGCACGGCGGTATCGGGCGATTCCTTGCCTTCCATTTCGAGCGATACCCAGCCGTGATAGCCGGCCTTGCCGAGGATGCCCGCAATCCGCTTGTAGTCCAGATCGAGCGTGTACCATTCGCCGCCGCCGTAGTAGGTCTTGGCCTGTACCATTACCGCGTGCGGGGCCAGCATCGCAATGCCGTCGTAAGGCGAAACGTTGTTCGGGAAATTGCCGGTGTCGACGTTCAGCCCCAGCCACGGATGATTCACCGCCTTGTAGATTTTCAGCAGGTCGGCGGGCTGCGTGGTGAGTCCCCAGTGATTTTCCAGCGCCAGCAGCACGCCTTCTTTTTCCGCCACCGGCAGGCATTCGCTGATGCCGTCGATGCACCACTTGAATCCCTCTTCCACGTCGTAGCCGGTGAGCGGCGGCTCCTGTCCGTTGGCCTTCATCAGGTCGTTGAAGTTTGGAATCGTCTTCCAGCGGCCGGAATTGAGCCGCAGACAGGGGATACCCATTCGCGCCGCCATCTGGATGCAATGAATGGTGTGACGCACGGCCTCCTTACGCAGATCGATGTAGGGCGAGACGAAATCCTGGTGGATGGAGAACAGCACGAGGTCCACGCCCGCGCGGAAGGCGTGGCGCTTGAGCTTGTTCAGATGCTCTGCCGACTCGTCCGTCATCCCACGGTGCAGGATCTCCACCCCCTCAAAGCCGATGCGGGCCGCCGAGTCGATCACCGTTTCCATCGGGACTTTTTTCGGCTTGAAATGCCACCAGGAGTAGGAAGAGGCGGCCAGCCGGATTCTCCCTGCCGTTTGGGCGGAGGCGGCTGGGAGCAGAGAAGCGGCGGGAGCGGCGAGTATCGTCCGGCGTGTGAGATCCATACCAAACCAGTGTAGTCCGCTTTGGCGGTGTTCCGGCCTCTGAGGCGATGCGAAAGTCCGGTGACAACCGTTTCGGAAAAATTTTCTTCCCTGTTTTCAGCGCCTTCGATCCGGCCAAGGGGTGGCGGCCGATGGCGCGCTCCTAGGCTGGGATCGCATGAAACACAACCAACCAGCCGGAAATAACAGGCTTGGCGATCTGTCAAGGCAATACCGCGCCCGATTCCAGCCCGCCAACCAATGGGAGGACGAGGCCGTGAAACGGCTGGTCCTCAAACGGTGGGAACGCGACAAGGGCAAGCCGATGAACCGGGACCGGATGGCCGAGACATTCCTGAAGCGGCAGGCCAACGCCCTGGAGACGCTGGCGGCGATGAAGCGCAGCCGCGAAGCCGAGGTGGGCGAATGACCGCCGCCCCGGTTGGGATCATCCCGCCCATCAACCGCACCAGGTTTCAACTGCCGCCGTCGCAGTATTTTCAACAATCGTATCCGAAAGACCTGATTGTGCTGCACTTCACTGCCGGGACCTCGGCGCGCAGCGCCTATGAGACGTGGATTCAATCGGCCGTGCAGGTGGCCACCTCCTATCTGGTGGATGTGGACGGGGCGATTTACGAACTGTTCGATCCGCGCTACTGGGCTTATCATCTGGGCATTCGCGGCGTTGCGGCCGCCAATTGGAAGCACGACCGGCGGTCGATCGGCATCGAGGTCGCCAACGTAGGGCCGCTGCGTCCCGACGCGGCCAACCCGCAGCGACTCAACTGGTGGCCGCCGGCTGGCGATTTTAAGACGCGGTATTGCGATTCAGCGCAGGCCGGCAAGTACGTGGAGAGGCCCTACCGCGGCTTTCAGCACTTCGCGTCTTTCCCGCACCGCCAGACTCAGGCCGTGGTGGCGTTGAGCGAATACCTTTGCCAGATGTTCCGTATCCCCAAGCGGCTGCCGCCGCCATCCAAGCGGATGGAGTTCGATGTCGGCTTCTATTCGACCTTCCAGGGTGTGGCCTCCCACCAGAACTTTCGCGATGACAAAACCGACATCGGGCCGGCCTGGGACTGGCAGGCGCTGGCCGATGCGGGCTTTCACTGATGGCGCGGGCAGGCGCTGGCCTTTCAGCCCGGAAGAGCGTCGAAGATCGCCTTCAGGTAGGCGGTGGCTTTTTCCGCGGCCATCGGTTTGGAGAAGAGGTAGCCCTGCCCGAAGCCGCAGCCCAGGGACTTCAGGAGCTCGGCCTGGGCTTCGGTTTCGATGCCCTCGGCGATCACCTGCTTGCCCAGGCTGTTGGCCAGTTGCACCACCGTTCGGATAATCTCCGAACACGAGATGTCGGTGCACATCTGGTTGACGAAGGACTTGTCGATTTTCAGCGAGTCGCAGGGAAGCTGGCTCAGATAACTGAGTGAGGAATAGCCGGTGCCGAAGTCGTCCAGTTTCAGCCCCACGCCGAGTCCCTTCAACTCCGCCAGCACCGAGGCGGCCGCCACCGGCTCCTGAACAAAAACGCTTTCGGTGACTTCCAGTTGCAGGCACTCCGGGTCCAGCCCGGTTTCGGCGAGCGCGTCGGCCACCTGCCCAACCAGGTTGTTCTGCCAGAACTGGCGGACCGAGAGGTTGACGCTCATCTCTAGCGGGGGGACGAAGGGAAACTCTTTCTGCCAGCGGCGCAGCATGATGCAAGCTTCGCGGATCACCCAGGCGCCGATGGGGACGATCAGACCCGTCTCCTCGGCCAGCGGGATGAACTGAAGGGGCGGGATGAGGCCGCGGGTGGGGTGTTGCCAGCGCAGCAGCGCTTCAAATCCAACCACGCGGTTGTTGCCCAACTCCACCTTGGGCTGGTAGTAGAGCCGCAGTTCGTCGCGGCCGATGGCGTGGCGGAGGTCGCTTTCCATCTCCATTCGCGCGACGGCCATGGCGCGCATTTCGCTGTCAAAAATCGCCCAGCGGGAGCGTCCCAGTGACTTGGCGCGGTACATGGCGGTGTCGGCGTCTCGAAGCACCTCGGCGGCGTTGGAGTATTCGGGCGCGCCAAGTGCGATGCCAATGCTGATGCTGGCGAACAGTTCCCGGTTTTCAAGGGTGAAGGGCTCCCGCACGGCTCCCTCGATACGCTCGGCCAGGGGCCGCATCACGGCGGCGTCGCCCGCACCTTCCACCAGGATGGCGAACTCGTCTCCTCCCAACCGGGCGATCACATAGGCTGCCCCGGAGGGCAGCGCCGGAGCCGCGCTTTCCATCGCCTGGAGGAGGCGATTGGCCAGTTCCACCAGCAGGCGGTCTCCCGCCTGGTGCCCCAGGCTGTCGTTGACCACCTTAAAGCGGTCCATGTCGAGAAACAGCACCGCATAGGGCGCCGCTCCGCCGGCCGCGCGCGCGATGGCGTTTTCCAGCCTGTCGGTGAAGAACACGCGGTTGGGCAGACCGGTGAGCGAATCGAAAGCGCGGCTGGTGGTGATATCGGTCTGAGAGCCCGACATGCGGACTGCGTTGCCCTCCTGATCGCGCAGCACGAAACCGCGCGTCAGCATCCAACGATAGGCGCCGCTGGCGTGCAGCAGCCGGTATTCGCCGCTGAACTGCGCCGGGCCGCCAGGCCGCCTCAGCGCGTCCAGTTCGTTCTGGAACGCCGGCCGGTCGGCCGGATGAATGCGCGCCATCCAACCGGCCGGATCGGGGCCCATGTCGGAGTCCGCCAGCGCCAGCATCTGCTTCCAACGTTCGGACAGGAACAGCCGGTTGGTGGTGAGATCCCAATCCCACAGCCCGTCGGTGGAGCCGCGCGCCGCCAGAGCGTAGCGCTGTTCGCTGTCGCGCACCGAGTCTTCGGCCCGTTTGCGGGCGATCTGGGACTGGATTCTCGCGAGGGCCACCGAGAAGTCGATCGGCTTTGTGATGTAGTCATTGGCGCCAAGATTCAGCGCCTCCACCACGCGCGTGCTGTCGCTGAGCGCCGTGACCATGATGATGGGAAGCTCGGCCTGCGTGTAGGTGCCGCGCAGCAGGCGCAACAGGTCCACGCCGCTCATGCCCGGCATCATGCTGTCGAGAAGGATCAATTCAATCTGGTCGTCTTCCAGCCGTTCGAGCGCCTCGCGCGCGTCCGCGGCAACATCGACGGCATAACCAGCCCGCTCCAGGCGCCGCGAGAGCATGTCGCGATTCATCAGTTCGTCGTCTACCACCAGCAGGCGGTTCTTTCCGCTCATATGTTCGTTTCTCCTTCAAATCGCCTCGCGCAAATGCGCGTCCATCTTGGCAAGCAATCGTTGGAACTCCACCGGTTTTGTATCGTAGTCGTCGCAGCCGGCCGCCATCGCGCGCTCACGGTCGGCGGGCATCGCGTGCGCCGTCAGCGCAATGATCGGCAGCCCGCGCGTTTCCGGCGCCGCCTTCAGTATTCGCGTCGCCTCCCAGCCATCCACCCCGGGCAGGCTCATGTCCATCAGAATCAGGTCGGGCGCGAGCGCTCGGGCCAGTTCGAGCCCCGTCTTTCCGTCGGCGGCTACGATGACCTCATAGCCCTTACGTTCCAGGCGGCGCGACAGCATGTCGCGATTCATCTCGTTGTCCTCCACCAGCAGGATTCTAGGCATGGTCCGGCTCCCCCTGCTGCGCTGAATCGGGCCGCGCGGAATCGCCGGAAACTTCCTCCGGCTTCTTCAGCTCAAGTACTTTCGACGACAGGCTTTGCAGCGAACTGGCGGTGAAGCCGGCGGCCGCCGGCATATGAATGGTGAAGACCGAACCCTTGCCCACCTGGCTTTCCACCGTGATGTAGCCGCCCATCAGACGGCACAACCGGTCACTGATCGCCAGCCCTAAACCCGTGCCCTGGTACTTGCGCGTGCTCGAGTTGTCCACCTGAGAGAACGACTGGAACAGTTTCTTCACGTCCCCAGGGGCGATTCCGATGCCCGTGTCGGCAACCGCCCAGCGCTGCCACCGCCCGCGATTGGTGTCGGCATAGCTCACTGAAAGCGTCACGCTGCCGTTTTCGGTGAACTTGCAGGCGTTGCTCAAAAGATTGAGCAGGCATTGCTTGAAGCGTACGGGATCGGCATGAATCATCCCGCCCGGTGCGTCGCTGCCGATCACCAGCCGGTTATTGTTGATGCGGGCCAAAGGCTCGGTGGTGATCTCGGCGTCGCGCAGCACATCGGCGACGGCGAAGGTTTCCATGTGCAGTTGCATCTTGCCGGCTTCGATTTTGGACAGATCAAGGACGTCGTTGATGAGCGCCAGCAGATGCCGGCCTGCATGGTGGATCTTCCTGAGATCGGCCGAGAACTGCACCTCGCCAGTCGCCTCGGCATCCTCCTGCAGCATCTCGCTGTAGCCGATGATGGCGTTGAGGGGCGTGCGCAGTTCATGGCTCATGTTGGCGAGGAAGGCGCTCTTGGCGCGGTTGGATTCCTCGGCCGCCTGTTTGGCCTGCAACAGGTCGTCCTGGGCGCGCCGGCGCTCGGCGATTTCCACCTGCAGTTCCTTTGTCCGGTCCTGCACGCGGGCCTCGAGTTCGTCCTGCGCGGTCTGCAGCGCCATGTCGCGCGACTGGACCTGCGCCATCATGTCATTGAACCGGGAAACCAGAATCCCCAGTTCGTCGTTGGTGCTCTTCTGGGCGCGGATGGAATAGTCCTTTTCCATTGACACCAGGCTGGCCGTTTCCGCCAGGTGCAGGATGGGCTTGGAGATGACGCGCTGCAGCTTTGAGGATACGATGAGGGCCACCAGCGCGCTCACCGCCAGCACGCCCAGCGCGATGCCCGAATACTGCAACAGGCGGGAATTGATCTCCTTGAGGTCGCTCTTGAGATAAACGACGCCCACCCGCTCGCCATCGATGATCACCGGGTGGTAGACGCGCAGGTTTCCTTCCCGGAAGTAGGTGCCGTCGGCCTCGGGCGCCTTCAGATTCTCGGGTTTTTCCTCGGCGCGGGTATATTGCGCAAACACCTTGCCTTTCTGGTCATAGATGGCCGCAGAAGCCACGCGCGGCTCGGCTCTGAGCGAGGCCAGCGTGTCTCTGGCAGCCCGGGCGTCGTTGAACGCCACGGCCGCGCCACTGTTGTCGGCCAGCATCTGTCCGATGGTGACCAGTTCGTGATTGATGGACCGCCGGAAGGAGATGACTTCATAGACGGTGAAGGCGGAGGCGGCCAGCAAGAGCGCCACCGTGCAGGAGACCATCGCGATGGTCACCAGCTTGCGGCGGATGGAGAGATTGCGGAAGGTGGCCGTCATCAATTGCGCCCTCCACTGCCGGAATGGTGAATCTCGGTGGCCAGTTTGAGAAGACGGGCACTGATCTTCAACCGGGCCTTTTCGGCCGCGTCCAGATTCACTTCAAAACGCACTTTGCTGTCGCGCAGAACAAATCCGACGATGCCGCCCTGGTGTGTGAAATCCTCAATGTCGCTGACGGTAAGTACGCCCGGCTGCGCGATGGCTTCCAACGTCTCGGACAGGTACTTGCGCTCGGAAATGCTGACATAGAGGATGTGACAACCCTTCAGTTCCTCCACGCGGCTGGCCTTGGCGATCCGGATGGGTCTGCCGTAGGCGGTACGGTCGGCCACCGCCTGCTCGAGCGCCGGTCCGAAGGGATCACGCCCGGCGACGCAGATGGTGACGGGAGCGCCTGATTCGCCCAGGGCGCCCGAAGGCCACTCCACGAACTTGGTGAAGTTGTAAAGCATGGCGGCCTTCACTTCGCGTTCGGAGGCGGTTTCCGCGCCCAACACGGTGGAGGAACACAACACTACCGGCGCAAGCACGAGCCTCAGGGCCAGCGCCGCCGCCACACGCCGATCGATGCTCCGCCTCAGAAGATCCACAGCAATCTGACGAGAAACGCCCTCCGGATCTGGCTCGCCAACACGTAGTCCTCCGGCACAAACTCCAGGTGGCGGCTGTCGAGAAGATTCTGTCCAACCACGCTTAGTTCGAGTTGCTCGCTAAGCCTCCAGCCAAGCCGCGTGTCAAGCCGTATGTAGCTTGGGACGCCGGCGCCGCCCAGTGCCGACACGTAGTAGACCGCGCTGTCCCAGTTGAGCCTGCGGCTCAGATCGAGGCCCGAACGTAATTGCACCTGTGCGCGCGGCGCCGAGTTTGCGAAATCGGGCCCGGCGACCCGGCTGCGGCGGTTGATATAACGCAGGTTCATCCAGGTGTAGTTGGCGTTCAGTTTCCATTTGGGGATGGGTGAGAGAGTGGCGGCAATCTCGGCGCCCCAGGTTCGGGCGCTGTCGCCACCCCTGAAAAGGCTCGGCACCACCAACCGCCTCACCGGGACAAATTGAAACTCGGGAGCGAGCGCCTCGGTGCCGATCAGGTGCGTGTAGAGGCTGTAGAATCCCGCAAGATCGACCGAAACGTGTTTCCATGGCTGGTTGCGGTAGCCTGCCTCATAGCTGACCACCGCCTCTGAGCGATTATTGGGATCCCCGGTCAGGCGTCCAACGGCGCCAGTGGGCCCGCCAGGCAGTGGATACTCCACGTACAGATCGCTTTCGGCGCGGGAGGGCGTGCGCACCGCCCGCGAGACGGCCGCCCACAGCGCCTGCTGCGGCGATGGCAGGTAGGCCACACGCAGACTTGGCTGGATCTCAAGTCCGGTGTAGGAGTTGTGCTGGAACTTGGACCCGATGGTCAACAGCAACTGATCGGGAACCAGAGTGATCTCGTCCTGGACAAAGACACTGAACAGGTGATCGTTTCTGCGCAGCGGGTCCAGCCGGAACCGCGAGCCAGGTACGATTTCGGCCCGCGACAGGGAATGCCGGTACCCGCCTCCCCACATCAGGTCATGGCGGTTGGCGAAGCTCAGACGGTGTTGAAACTCCACGTCCGCGGTGATCAGGTCGGCGCCGCCCAACCATTCGCGCCGCTTCTGGCGATCGACAAAGGCCTGCACGGCGAGCGTAGAGCGCTCCGAGACGATGCGATTCCAGCGCGCCATTCCGAATCCGCCGGAGGTGCGCACCTGGGCCGGCGCCGCCGGACTGATCCCCACGAGCGGAAACGTATCGTAGGCCGATTCATTCGCCGTCCCGCGGTAAACGTCGCCCTGCGCGGTGAACGAATCGCGGCCATTGATCTCCCAGTCCACGCGCCCGCCCCCGCGCAGCGAATTCCATCCGTCGTGAGCATCGGCGCCACCGGAGGTGGCCATATTGCCGCGCTTGGTGTACTTGGTGTAAGTCCGGTAGGTGAGGCGCTCCCCGGCGCGTCCGCCGACACGGAAGGCCGCCGAGGGCCGCTCCAGATTCCCGGCCGAGGAACTGATGAGCGCCCCCTGGGTTTCCTTCGAGGATTTTGTGATGATGTTGATTACGCCATTGACGGCGTTGGCGCCCCACATCGTCGCGCCCGGGCCGCGTATCACCTCGATGCGGTCCACATCTTCAAGCAGCACGTCGTTCTGATCCCAATAGACGCCGTAATACAGCAGGTTGTAGACACTGCGGCCATCGATCAACACGAGCATTTTGTTTGAAGACCGGCCGCTGAAGCCCCGCGCCGATACAGCCCACTTGTTGGCGTCAATCTGCGCCACCTGCAGCCCCGGCGCCATGCGCAGGGCCTCGGGAATGCTGCCCGCCCCCGACCGCCGTATCTCATCCCCGGTGATGACGTACACCGCCGCCGCCGTCTCGGAAAGCTTCTGCTGCTTTCGCGACACCGATTTCACAAACGTAGTGATGACAAAGCGCACGCATTAGTAGCCTATTTTGGTCTTGATATTGACGCCGACGGCGCATT
>JANRLE010000137.1:0-15083 GCA_033762895.1 Bryobacteraceae bacterium
TTCCAGGTCCGCTCTTCCGTAACGGCTGCGTTCGCGATGGATGATCCACCATTCCAGTTCCAGTTTGCCGGCGCGCCCGGCATCGGCTGCCGCCGGAAGGATCGCGCGATAGTAGCGCACCAGGTTGGGCAGGGCCCTCTCGTAGTCGGCGCGCGAGTTTCCGTCCTTGAAGACGAACGCCGCGCGCGCGGCATCATAGGCCGCCGCCAACGACCGGGTGAGGCTCAAGTGATACTGCTTGCGCAGCAATTCGGCCAAGTCTGCGAACAAGCCCACCGGCTTACGGTCATAGTAGGACCGCCACATGTCCGTTTCCAGGCGCCCGACCTCCAGCGGGTCAAACTGGCGCAGGTCGCCCGACTTCGGCCTGCTCCAATCAAAGGCGACAAGGGCGGCCAGGGCGGCGGCGGCAAGGGCGGCAGTTCGCTTTGAGGACATCACGGAAGGAACTACGAACCGCCGCGCGTTTCCGGATTGCTAACCGGGGATCAGGGCCACCGTTTCGATCTCCACGCGCGTGGCAGTATCGGGAAACTCGACGCCAAAAGCGGAACGCGATGGCGGATCCTTGGGGAAGTACTTCGCGTAGACCTCGTTCATGGCGTTCTTCTCCGTCTTCACATCGGCCAGAAAGACGGTGACCTTCACCACGTTCTCAAGCGAGGAGCCCAGTTTCTCCAGGTTGTCCTTGTGCATCTTGAGAATGCGGTCGGTCTGCTCCTTGATGTCCCCGCCAAAGGCGAGCGGGTCCTTACGGGCCTCGGGCCGCACGCCGGTGAGCCCGGAACTGAAATAGAGATTGCCGACGCGCACGCCGCCGGCCACTTTCTCGCGGCCACCGGTGGAGGCAGCCATCGCCATCGTCGCCATAGCGCCGCCGGCGCTCATCTTTGTTGCAGACTTGAGGAAGTTCCTTCGCTTCTCCATAGGTGGCATTATACAGAGGATGCACACGCTGATTCTTCTGCTGATGGCCCTGCCGGTGATGGCGCAACCCGGCACGCTGCGGGCGGGCGCCGCACGAATGGATATCACTCCCGCGGCCGGCGCGGCGCTGCCGATGAGCGGCTACGGATCGCGCGTGGAAGGCCACAAGGCGATCCACGACAACCTGTATGTGCGTGCCCTGGTGTTGGATGACGGCGCGCGGCAGGCGGTGGTGGTGAGTTTCGACCTGCTGTTTGTCACCGATGAGATGTGGAACACGATGGCCGGACGGATCGCCCAGGAGTCCGGCATTGCCCGCGACGCCATATTGCTGGCCGGCACGCACACCCATGGCGGCCCGGCGCTGGGCAGGGTGAAACCGGAGTTTGAAGTCCGTTGGAAACCGTGGCGGGAAATGATGGAGACGCGCACGCTGGAGGCGGTGAGGCAGGCGCGGGCCGCACTGCTGCCGGCGCGGTTCGGCATCGGACGCGGAAAGGCCTATGCGAACACCAATCGCCGCGCGCGAATGGCCAACGGCGGCTGGGGGCTGGGCGTGAATCCGCAAGGCGTTTCCGACAAGACGCTGGCGGTCGTGAAGTTCGAAACGCTCCAGGCCAGACCGATCGCGCTATTGATCAACTATGGCGTGCATGGAACGGTGATGGGGCCGCGCAATTACGACATCACCGGCGATCTGCCGGGGGCCGCCTCGCGCTATGTGGAAGAGCAGATCGGCGACGGGGTGGTGGCGCCGTGGACCAGCGCGGCCTCCGGCGATCAGAACGCGATTTATGGACCAGGCAGCGACTTCCGTCAAATGGAGATTCTGGGCCGCATGGTGGGTGAGGAAGTGGTGCGCGTGGCGGCCGGGATCCGGACTTCGCCGCGTGTCCGGATTGCCGCGATGCAGAAGGTGATCACGTGCCCGGGCAGGAAGATGACGCCCGAGTCGAACACCTCGCAGAACAAGATTGCGTTCGTGGATGCGGACCCGGTGGACATCCGGCTGTCCCTGCTGAAGCTGAATCACATTGCGCTGGCCGGAGTTTCGGGCGAGGTGCTGACGCCCATCGGACAGCGGCTGCAGCACGAATCGCCGCTGGCGAACACGCTGATGACGACGCATACGAACGGATCGAGCGGCTACATTCCGGATGACGATGCCTACCACCAGGTGAGCTACGAGATCTGGGTCACCCGGGCCAAGCCGGGCTGCGCGGAGAGCGCGATCGTCAACGGATTCCTCGATATGATCGACCAGATGTGAGCAACCAGGCCGCTCTTTTTCATTCCCTTAAGCTTCATCGCCGCGCCACCCAGATTGGCGACCCCCAGGCGATCTGCATGTCCGCCTGCCGCACGCGCAGATAATAGAAACTTGCTTCCTTCCCCGGCGCCACCGTGTCGCGATACTCCACATCCACCACCTTGGCGCCTGGCTTCAAGGCGTAGACGCGCTGGTTGTTTTTCACGATCTCCAGGTCCTGAATCGGTCCGGTGCCCTCCACATGGATGCGGAAACGCGGAGGCTCGCTGGAATTGACATCGGCGCCCATCAGGTGTTCCCTGCCCCCTTCGATGAGGCGGAAATCGACGAGGATGTTGTCGGTGGCCCCGTAGGTGCGCCGCGCGCGAATGGCGTCCACCAGCGACTGGCGGGTGTTCTGTGAAGCGATGATCATGGAGTAAGCGGTGTGTACACCCAGGTGATCGGAACTGGCCTGCACGCCGAGGCGGTAGCCCTTCTTCCAGGCCTCGGAAACGAAGCCATCGGGCCGGTAGCCGCCGTACTGCTTTTTCTTCTCGTTGGGTGGAGCGGCGCGCCAGCAGTCGACGCACTCATAGCTGTTGCGGTCGGATTGATAGATCTCCACCACGGGCTCCACTTCGGGGTCATAGTCGCGCCAGTCGGTTCCCATGTCGGTGCCCGAGGTGTGGGGCATCGCGATGCCCTTGTATTTGCGCAGGTAGCCGTACAGGCGTTCGGCGCCCTGGCGCGGGTTATTGGCGTTGGAGATCCATTCGTAGTGCTGGACATCGAGAACGGGAGCGCCGCGGTAGGTGAACAGAATGTTGCGGTGCCCGTTGGGGTAGGTGGCCGAACGTTCATAGGCGTAGATGGGAACGAAGTTCGAACCCACGCGGAACAGGTCGCAGAACTTCTGGCTGCGCCACCAGTCGTACTCGTCCTCCACTCCGAAGTTGTGTTCGGTGATGGCGAGGAAGTCCATGGCCGCGGCGTCGATAGCGTAGCGGTAGGTGTCTTCGGTGGAACCGTCGGAGTAGCCGTCCCAGGAAATGTCGGTGTGGCGATGCATATCGCCGCGGTAGACGCGATAGGTCTGCCCGCCGGCCTGATAGGAGTAGGCGCGCATGCGGCGGACGTCGGCGGCCTCGTCGGCATGGACCACCGCGGTCTCGACAGGCCGCGCGGCGCGGGCCACCAACTGCGTGGCGGCGGGTGTATTGGAAACGGGGAAGCGCGCGGCGAATACGTCGGGCAGCGCGTTGACCATATCGCGGAATCCGCGCCGGTCAGTGGGCCAGGCCGCCACCAGCGCCCCGTTGCGGTCCACCGCCGAGGCCAGGCGCATATCGTGGCGGCCGGTGGAGTAGGGCACCAGCGCCATTTCAGACCACTTTGTCCCATTCCATTGCGACGAGAAAATCTCCCACAGCGCCTGGTGCGATGGGGTGCGCGGATAGACGTTCCATTGCTGCGGCGTGCGACGGCGGAAAAAGACGTGGATCCGTCCGGCGCCATCGGAGGCCAGCTTCGGGTACTCGTAAAAGTTGTTCCCGGGAGGCGGCAGGGCGGACTCCAGTTGCTGGGCCGGCTCCATGAGCTTTGCGCCGTCGAGCACCGCCATGCGAATGTTGCGCGAGTTGTACAGACCGGTGGCCTTGGCCGTAATGTCGTAGGGATAGCCCCAATCCTTACCCCAGTTGATTCCCGATTCGTGCCAGGCAATCCAGACCCGATTGTCCTTATCCACGGCGAGTGAAGGATAAGCTTCAAACAGCGGCGTGCCGGCCACGGCCAGCGGGTTGTGCCAGACGCCGGAGGCGAGCGTGCGCATCCAGATGTCGTAGCCATTGACGCCGTACTGGTCCCAGGCGACGCGGACCAGGCCATTGGCATCGACGGCGATGGCGGGTTCCCAACAATTACCGGCATCCTGGGCGCTGACGCGCGTCTGCCTGGACCAGCCTTCCACCGCGTCGTAGCGCATGTGAAAAATGGCGGCGCGGTTGTCGCGCCAGCCCTGCCAGATCAGGTGGAGCCTGCCTTGCGGATCGCGCGCCATCACGTGCTGGGTGTCGGGTTGCGCTTCACTGGTGAGCCGGGCAATCGATCCCCAGCTTTGCCCATCGAAGGCGCGCGCGTAGAGATCCCAGTTGTCATGAAGGCGTTCGGACCATACCACCCAGATCTTGCCTTCGCTGTCCTCTCCGATGGCCGTACGATGGATATCGCCGCCGCGCGTGCTGACGGTGTGCTGGCGGCGGTCAGCGCCTTCAACGCGTTCGGCGAAGACGCGGTCATCGGACCCGCCGAAGCCCTGCCAGGCCACCCACATGGCGTTGTCGCGGGCCACGGTGACCGATGGAAAATCGTTGTCAGGCAGCCGTTCGCTGTCCGGCCCTTTCCCTGAGCGGCCCAGCAGAACCGGCACGGCGACACGCTCCACCGAAACACGGCCGGCGAGGTATAGCCTCTTTGCGGAGAATGGGATCTCATTTGCTGAAAACGACAGATTGCCCTGGGTGGTTCGCAGCGAAACCCGCGCCGTTTCGGGACCTCGCAGATAGACATAGAAGCTGGGCTGCAGGATCACCGGGCCAGTGGTTTCCTTAAGGAAGTCCTCATCATGCGGACGGCGGCTGAACAGGAACGCCTTGCGGGTTTTCGCCTCCCAGCGATCGGGCGGATGCACCACGTCACCGATGCGCATCTCATAGCCAACCAGTTTTGCCAACTCGCCGCCGGAGACCTCCGCGGATCCGTCCCACTGTGTTTCCGCGGTATCGGTGAGACCCAGGCGCACCAGGTACACGGCGTCGGCGGCGGCGGGCGGGTTTTGAAGCGTGGTTTGCGTAGAGGACTGGCTTACCAGCCAGACGGTTCCGATGGTCAATGCCAGCGTGACGGCAACAAGGGCTTTCCGCATGAGAGAACCATCGTATCAACCGCTGGCATCAACCGCGGGAAAAGGTGGGAAGGTGTAGCAGGTCCTGTTCGGGAACGGCTTCCACGGGCTGGCCGGCCTTGCGCCAGGCGGACAAGCCGCCGCGAATGACGTTGGCATCCAGTCCGTTTTCCTTAAGCAGACGCGCCACACGGGCGCTGGTGGCTTCCTGCATTCAAGTGCAGTAGAGATAGATCTTTTTGTCCTGGGGAAGTTCGGCAAGGGCTTCCGGCAGCCGGTTCGGTTCCAGACGAACGGATCCTTTTATGCGGGTAGAGCCGCGATCGTAATAGCCGTGGCTGCGGACATCGGCGATGAGAGCGTCGCCCTGACGCAACTGGTGGAGCACCTGATCGACGGTGACGCGGGGAGCTGTGTCGGCCTCGCGAAGGCGGCGTACGGTCCAGATGCGGTGGGCAACAAACAGGATGACAGCGGTGGCAAGAAGCAGTTCCGCCACCTTGCCCAAGTGCGCCAGTGCGCCAACGATCACCGCCAGCATGTCGCTGAAGATGTATCCGATCGACACATACGTTCCGGCGTAAAGCAAGATCCCCGCTGCGTCCAGGCCGATGAATTCTCGCAGCGGCATCCGCATGCTGCCAGCCAATGGCGCGGCCATGGCGGCGAGGCCGGGTACGAATTTCGCAAAGAGCATCACCGCGCGGCCGCGCTTATAAAACGTGCGGGCGGCATTCAGAATGCACGACTCCCGATTGGCCGAAAGACGGCAGATCGCACCCAGCAGCCACCAACCAGTGAACCGGCCCAGAGAGTAGAGCAGCAGATCGGCAACCACGAAGGCGGCAAAGACGCCGGCGGCAGCGGGTTGCCACGCCATCTTGCCCAAAGCAATGAGGGCGCCGGCGGCCAGCAGGGCTACCGCCGCGGGCAGCGGGAATCCCACGGCTTCGAGAAAGCAGACCAGCGCGACGAGGGCCGGGCCATGGCGGGCGATTTTTTCAACAAGGTCAGTCAATCAACGATATGGTATCGCCCAATGGGACTCCGGCGGTTTACGATAAGAGGCAGTGCCTACGAAAATCGACCCCGAACTGATTCTGGATTCCAAAGACGCGAGCCTGTATGAGGTGCGCTCCCACGCGGCCGGCCCAAAGGGCGCGCTGCCGGTGACGGCGGATTTTCTGATTGAACGCCCGTCGGGCGACCTTTTCGGCTGGACGCAAAATGCGGGAATGGGCTGGGACCCATCGGCGCTGGGCGGCAAGGAAGTGTTGCTGCTGAGCACCCATGGCGGCATCCGCGCGGCCGATGGCACTCCAATCGCACTCGGCTATCACACGGGACACTGGGAAGTGAACCTGCTGATGCAGGCCGCGGCGGAGCAACTGAAGAGCATGCGGGCGGTGCCGTTCGCCGCCTATTGCACCGATCCTTGCGACGGCCGCACTCAGGGCACGCCGGGCATGTTCGAAAGCCTGCCGTACCGCAATGACGCATCCACGGTGCTGCGGCGGCTGATCCGTTCATTGCCCACCCGATCAGCCGTGCTGGGCGTAGCAACATGCGACAAAGGACTGCCGGCGATGATGATGGCGCTGGCCGGGTCGCGGGATTTGCCCGGCATTCTTGTGCCGGGCGGCGTGACCCTGCTGGCCGATGGCGGGGAAGACGCCGGCAAAGTGCAGTCATTGGGCGCGCGGTTCGCCCTGGGCGCCATTACGTTGGACTACGCGGCGGAGATGGGCTGCAGGGCGTGTGGATCGCCGGGCGGCGGGTGCCAGTTCCTTGGGACGGCGGCCACGTCGCAGGTGATTGCCGAGGCCCTGGGCATGACGCTGCCGCACGCGGCGCTGGCGCCAAGCGGCCATCCCATCTGGACGGACATGGCGCGGCGTTCGGCGCTGGCAATTCTGAGTCTTGAAGCGCGCGGCATCCGGATGAAAGACATTCTCTCGCCGGGCGCGCTGCACAACGCGATGGTGGTCCACGCGGCATTCGGCGGCTCGACCAATCTGATTCTGCATCTGCCGGCGATCGCGCACCAGGCCGGGCTGCGGCGTCCCACCGTAGACGACTGGGCCGAAATCAACCGCCGGGTGCCGCGCATCGTCGATTCATTGCCCAACGGCCCGAGGTATCATCCGACGGTGCAGGTATTCATGGCCGGCGGCGTGCCGGAAGTAATGCTGCATTTGCGCGATGCCGGACTGCTCGAATTGGGCGTGCTCACGGCGACGGGTGAGACGCTGGAGAAGTCACTGGAGTGGTGGGAGAAGTCGGAGCGGCGGGCGAAACTAAGGGAAGCGCTGCGCGAGCACGACGGGGTGAATCCGGAGGATGTGATTCATTCGCCCGAATCGGCGCGCAAGGCGGGGCTCACCTCCACGGTCTGTTTCCCGCTGGGCAACCTCGCGCCGGAAGGCTCAGTGATCAAGAGCACCGCCATCGACCCTTCCGTGGTGGACGGCGACGGAGTGTACCGGAAGCGTGGAACGGCGAAAGTGTTTCTCGAAGAATCGGGCGTGATTCAGGCCATCAAACGTGGCGGCATACAGGCGGGCGACGTGATTGTGCTGATCTGCCGGGGACCGATGGGTTCGGGCATGGAAGAGACCTACCAGCTCACCTCGGCGTTGAAGCATCTGGATTTTGGAAAGCATGTTGCCCTGTTGACGGATGCGCGATTCAGCGGCGTCTCCACGGGCGCCTGTATCGGGCACGTTTCCCCTGAGGCGCTGGCCGGGGGGCCGGTGGGCAAGCTTCGGGACGGCGACCTGATCGAGATCATCGTGGACCGCAACAAGCTGGAAGGTTCGCTGAACCTGGTGGGCCACGACGGCAGGACCTACACGCCTGAAGAGGGAGCTCAGGTGTTGGCCGGGCGGGAACCGCGGCCGGATCTGCATGCCGATCCGATGCTGCCGTCCGACACCAGGCTGTGGGCGGCGCTGCAGGATGTATGCGGCGGAACATGGGGTGGCTGCGTGTTTGACGCCGATGAAATCATCCGCGTGCTGGAGGCGGGAAAAAAAGCGCTGGCGGCGGGCTAGCGCGGCGCGCGGATCTTCTCAAGCAGCGACGTCATTTCGGAAAGCACATCGGGGCGGCTGGCGGCCAGATTGTCCTTTTCGGCGACGTCCCTGGAAAGATCATAGAGTTCGGCGGTGTTGTCGGCGGTACGCGTGGGCAATCCGGCGGCGCGCAGCGGTTCGGCGCCCGTGGGCACCAGCTTCCACTTGCCCTTGCGAAGAGCGATGCCGCGGGAGGACTGTTCCACCAGATGATCCCGGCCCTGACGGGACCGGCCGAGCAGGGCGGGCAGCAGGTTGACGCTATCGGGCGCGGCGCCTGTGGGCATGGGGCGTTCCACCAGCGCGGAAAGCGTGGCGGGGAAATCGATCTGGCCGATGAGGGCATCGGAGACACCCGGCTTGATCCGGCGCGGCCACCGGGCAATCAACGGGACGCGGGTGCCGGCCTCATAGGCGCTGTACTTGCCGCCGCGGAAGGGGCCGGCGGGCAGGTGGCCGTTGAGGTCCTCCACTGCGCCATCCTGATAGCCGTCGTCCACCACGGGTCCGTTGTCGCTGGTGAAGATTACCAGGGTGTTGTCGGTCAGCTTGTGGCGTTCCAGTGCGGCCATGATTTCGCCGGCGCACCAATCAAGCTGCGCGATCGCGTCGCAGCGGATGCCGCACTGGCCTCGGCCTTTGAAGCGCGGGTGGGGGACGCGGGGGACATGGATGTCGTGGGTGGCGAAGTATAGGAAGAAGGGATTGGCGCGGCTGCGTTCAATAAATGAGACAGCCTTCTGCGTGATCACATCGGCCATGTCCTCATCCACCCAGCGGGCGGACTTACCGCCGCTCATGTAGCCGATGCGGCTGATGCCGTTGACGATGGTCTGGTCATGGCCGTGGCTTGGGCGGAGGCGCAGCAAGTCAGGATTGTCGCGGCCGGTAGGTTCGTTTCCCACTTTCCGGCCGTAGCGGATCTCAATGGGATCGGCGGGGTCAAGGCCCACGACGCGGCGGTTTTCGACGTAGACGCAGGGCACGCGGTCGCCGGTGGCCGGGATAAGGAACGAGTAATCGAAGCCGATGTCCTGGGGGCCGGGGCGGATGTCGCCATTCCAGTCGAGATTGCCGGCGCCCAGGCCAAGGTGCCATTTTCCGGCGACACCGGTAGTGTAGCCGGCCTGCTTCAGCAGCGAAGCCAGCGTGTGGCGGCCAGGTTCGATGATCATGCCGGCCTCCCCTGAGAGGATGCCCGTGCCTTTCCTGCGCCAGGCGTATTCGCCGGTGAGCAGGGAATAGCGCGAAGGCGTGCAGGTGGCGGCGGAGGAATGCGCATCGGTGAAACGGACGCCGCGCGCGGCGAGGGCGTCAAGATTAGGAGTCCTCACTTTCGTGGCGCCGTAACACGACAGATCGCCATAGCCGACGTCGTCGGTGTAGATCAAAACGATATTTGGCTTTGAGGCGGACTGGGCGGCGGCGAACGGCGCAGCGGCAAGCGAGAGAAACGAACGGCGATCCATTTGGGTCTTCGATTCATTAGGCCATAATGGGAGCACCATGGCAAACACGACGCGGCGGACTCTCCTGGCTGGAGGAGCAGGACTGGCGGCGGCATGCGCTCAGCAGTCCGCTTACAAGCCGAATATTGTGTACGTCATTCTTGATGATTTTGGGCTTTACGACGCCGGATGTTACGGATCGAAGGCCATCCGGACGCCGAATATCGATCGTTTGGCGGCCGAAGGCATGCTGTTCACTGACGCCTATTCCGGATGCAGCGTATGCGCTCCGGCGCGCAGCACCATCATGACGGGGCTGCACATGGGACATACGCCCGTGCGCGGGAACAGCGGCGGCATTTCCCTTCGCGCCGAAGATTACACCATGGCCGGGATGCTCACCAACAACGGCTACACGTGCGGCGGATTCGGCAAGTGGGGAATCGGCGAACTGGATACGCCGGGGGCCCCCGAGAAGCACGGATTCGAGCGATTCTTTGGTTACTATCATCAGGTACACGCGCATTATTTCTATCCGGACTATCTCATCGACACGGGCAGGAAAGTGCCGCTGCCCGGCAACCGGGGCTTCTACGAGAGTAAACCCAAGGCGGGAGCCTTTCCCCTGACCGACCCCGCCAGCGGCCGCAGGCGCACGTTCAGCGCGTACGCGATTGTGGAGGAGATGAAGAAGTTCCTGCGCACGAACAAGGACCGGCCGTTCTTCTGTTATGCGCCATGGACCATTCCACACGCCCGCCACGAGGTCCCGGAAAGCGATCCCGCCTGGGCGCTCTACCGCGACAAACCCTGGCCAATCGAGGCGCGTGTTCATGCCTCCTACTGCTCAATGGCCGATCGTTTTCTCGGCGAAACGCTCGCCCTGCTCAAGGAACTGAATCTCGAATCCAACACGCTGGTGCTGTTTTCCTCCGATAACGGCGCAGCGGAGACCTACGGCGGCTCGCTCGATTCCGCGGGCAATCTGCGGGGGCAAAAAACACTGATGTACGAAGGCGGCATCCGCACGCCGCTCGTCGCTCGCTGGCCGGGACGGATCAAGGCCGGCGCGCGCACGGATGCGCCAGTCTATTTTCCGGACTTACTCCCGACTTTCGCCGAACTTACCGGCTCCCAACGATACGCGCCGCAGGAGGTGGACGGCGTATCGCTGGCTGGGCTGCTGACCGGCAAGGGCGGCCCGCCACCCGACCGCCACATGTATTGGGAATGGAACGGCGCGCACTTCGCCAAGGGTTACGACGTGCAGAATCAGGCCTGCCGCCGCGGCGATTGGAAAATCGTCCGCAACAAGGCGGGGCAACCCTGGGAGTTGTACCACTTGAAGGAAGATCCGGGCGAGCGGAATGACCTGGCCGCGAAAAATCCAAAGCTGGTGGCGGAACTGGACGCGTGGGTGCGCGCCAATCGCGCCAGCCCGCCGCCTCAAACAGAGCCATCCAAACCGGAGGGACAACAATGGCGCTGAGTCTGCTGCTGGCCATGATTGCGTTCGCGCAACCCTGGACGCGCCACACCATCGATTCCGATTCCATTGGCGCCGATGGAGTGAAACTCGGCGACATCAACGGCGACGGGCGGCCCGACATCACCACGGCCTGGGAGGAAGGCGGAGCCATTGGCGTATACCGCAATCCCGGCCCGGCAAAGGCCGCGAAAGCATGGCCGAAAGCCATTGCGGGATACGTGAAAGCGCCGGAGGACGCCCTTTTCGCCGACCTTGACGGCGACGGAAAAAAGGACGTCATCAGTTGCACCGAAGGCAAGGAACGAAAGGTGTTCGTGCACTGGGCGCCGAGAGTGGGCGGCGGTCTGTGGGGGACTGAGGCGATTCCCGCCTCCGTCGGCCGTATGATGTGGATGTTCGCCCAACCCGCCGATGTGGATCACCGCAACGGCATCGATCTGATCGCCGGCGGCAAGGGGCCGGGCGCCGAGATCGGCTGGTTCGAGTCCCCCGCCGACCCGCACGATCTGACCGCCTGGCGCTGGCATCGGCTGCGGCCGGCGGGCTGGATCATGTCGTTGTACTGGGTGGACATGGATGGCGACGGCGACAGCGACATCCTTTTCTCAGATCGCAAGGGCGAACGCAGCGGCGTGTTCTGGCTCGAAAACCGCGGCGGCGAATGGACGGAGCACGCCATCGGTTCATTGGGCCAGGAGGTGATGTTCATCGACCTGGTGGATTTTGATGGTGACGGCCGGAAGGATGTCCTGGCATCGGTGAAGCCGCGCCAGATCCAGTTCCACAAACGGCTCACCGAAGGCTGGCGCACCGAGGTCATTCCTTTTCCTGAAGGGATGGTGGGGACCGCCAAAGGGGTGCGCGCGGGCGACATGGACGGCGACGGGCGATTGGACCTGGTATGGTCCAGCGAGCAGGCCAAAGGGGACCTGCGCGGCGTGGTGTGGATGGATCAGGCCCGCAAGGTTCACGACATCAGCGGACCGGAAGGTACGAAATTCGATCTGATCGAGTTGCTGGACCTGGACGGGGACGGCGATCTGGACGTGCTCACCACTGAGGAAGTGGAACGGCTGGGTGTGATCTGGTACGAGAACCCGGCGCGTCAATCCCGAAGGATGTAGAAGCCGCTTTCGTTGTGATCCGGCAGGTGGCGGGACCATACCACCCGCGCTCTGCCGCGGAACAGGTGATGGCGGAAGGCGACCTCTGTGCCGGAGGACAGCAGATTCCCCTTGTAGGAAGCACGGAAGCCGTGGTTGCTGACGTCGCACAGTTCGCCTTCGATGGTGTGCGGCACGGGGCGGTTGACGTCAATGGCCACCTGACCCAACAGGATGTAGCGCTGTTCGCGCCGCGACTCCACCGGGAATCCCTGCGCGGGAACCGGTTCCAGGGCTAACTCTTGGGCGTCGAATTCGGCGGTGATCAGCTTCTCCACAGTGATGGGAATTAGAGCAAAGGGACTGCCAAACGGTACTAGTGCTTGTGTTTGAAGGGAATCCCCCTTCGGTACCGTTGTGGGGTAGGCGGATCCGGACAAAATGTCCGGAAGAACCAGACAATTTGTCCGGCTGCCAGGCCAACCTGTCAAGCGGTGAGCTGCCCCATCATGGTCGCATTGTCGAAGTAGACCCGCTCACACAGCAGCCGGTCTTCCTCGAAGACGAAGAAGCAGGCGGCCAAAACATCGATTTTTCTCCCTGAGGCTGGCAGCCCCATCCATTCGCCCTGCTGGGTCCCGGTCATACGGGTTTCCACGATAACGCAGTCGCCGCCGTGGTAGAGGCGCTCTTCGGACACGCGAAAATCGGGGAAGGCTTGCATGAGCGCACCCAGCAGGCCGCGAACGGCGTCAGCACCGTCGGTGGCGCCGCCGAAGGGCATCACTTCATAGCGGGCATGGTGAAAGGTGGCGACGGTGGCTTCCACGTCGTGGTTGTTCTCAGCGTTCATGTGGGCGCGGACAATCTCTTCGCGCCGGTCAAGCAATGATTGGTTGGTCATCAGAATCTGCTACGCGTGGCGCGCGGGAAACGGATTCAGCGCTGACTGGTGTCGCCGCGGCGGACACGGGCTTCGAAATCGGCTGAGCCGCCGCGGGGCACGCTGAGAGACTGCCAGTCGGGCCCGCGCATCTGCACAGCGAGGGCGACGATCTGGCCGGTGTGGTAGCAATAGTGGGCGAGCTGGCGATTGATCGCCTGGAGCACGGAATGGCGCTCACCGCGGATGGTGACGGCGCGGCCGAGATCGGCATCGGTCAGCGGCCCCAGGGCATCGAACAGACAGCGCCAGCCGGATTCCCACATCTCAAGCAGCGCGTGGCGGGTTTGGGGCGGATCTTCGAATTCGGCATCGCGATGGCGGTCGGGCTTTTCGCCGTCGGTGGTCAGAAAATCCGTCCAGCGGGAGCGCATGTTGCCGGCCAGATGTTTGACGATGATGGCGATGGAGTTGGCGCCCGGCGACAGCACGAGGGTAAGCTGCTCATCGCTTGTCTGGGCCATGGCGCGCTCAGCCAGCCGCTTGTAGTAACGGAACAGGGAAAGGCTGTCGGCCAGGTAGGATGTGGTGAATTCGAGCGCCATGGAAATGACTAGAGGCGGAACAGCGAACGCGCGAGTTGGCGCAGGATCCAGAGCAGGCCTTCGCCGGCGGGTTGCTGGATCGGGGCGGATTCCTGGACATGGCCACCATCGCCGTAGCGGGGGTCAACCGGAGCTCCAACCAGTCCCTGGCCGAGGGCGGCGTGAGTGAGAGCAAGATAGAGTACTGCGCAGGTAAGGGTACGCTTCATAGGTAACAGGATAGCGAAATCAGACGCGCACCAGGCGGCTGAGAAAGTCATGATCGCGGATGAACAGCACACGCGGCCGGCCGTCTTCGGGCGCGGAAACGAACATGCCGTGATAGTAGATGTTGCCGCGATCATAGCCGTCGCGCAGGTGAAAGCCGACCCAGGAGCGCACGGCTTCCCTTGATTGCGCGGCAAAGCGTGTGCTGTAGGTGGTGTCATGCCCGTCGCCCCCGCGGGTCGCGATCGCGGTGGGATTGGGGATGGCGTAGATGGTGGGGCCGAAGTTCTCCACATGCACGTGCCAGCCGTGGGATTCCTGTGTGCGGCGCCAGGCCGGGATGTCATCCTCAATCCGCGGATCCAGGTGGCCATAGGTGTCGCGCAAGCTGGGCGCGCTGACGCTGGCGCAGCCGAAGAACTCCTTCATGGTGGTGAGGACGTCGACGGATTGCCCCATGTTGCAGGCGCGGAAGGCCACGTGATTGAGGCCCATGTCCCGCACCCGGTTCATCCTGGAGCGGAGTGAGCGGACGCGCGATTCACTGAGCATGGTGATCTCCGCCGCGGAAGCATCGGAGAGGGCCGGGTGGGTGCCGCTGCCGAACTCGGACTCGATGGGCGTGGCCGTATCCCTGGAAAGCGCCGACACGGCCTCGACGCGGCCCCGCACCTCCGAGCCGGGAATGAGGCGGACCGAGAGGCCGAGGCTGGTGCCATGGGAAACGATGATGACATCGCGGGTGCCCGGCCGGGCGAGGATTTCGTCAAGGATGGATTCGATGGTGATGCTGCGCAGGGCGCGGACGCGGTCCACGGCGACGGTCTCCCGGTTGCCGATCGGTTCGGCGGTGCTGACGCCATACCAGTTGTCGGCGTCGGGATGGGCGGTGCGGTCAATGATGGCGAGTGCGCAGAGCGGTTTTCTGGCGCGGCCGCGGATTTTATAAGACCGGCCGCTAATCCAGGCCGCGGCCGCCTCCCAGGCTTCCTCCTCGATCAACGAAACGGGATCGCTGCCGGGACGGGCGAGTTGAAGGAGGTGGGCCAGTTCGTGGGCCAGCACCAGTTGACGGCGGCGTGGAGTAAGGGCGGCAAGGGTGGAACCGGCAACGATGGTGTGGCTGTCGATCGCCATCGCGATGGCTTTGTTTGCGGCAAGGAAGCGGTCCGCGGCCGGTCCCGTGCGCAGGC
>JANRLE010000138.1:0-2786 GCA_033762895.1 Bryobacteraceae bacterium
CTGTAGATGACGATGGTGTTCTTGGCGAGGCCACTTTCATCCAGGTAATTCAGGACGCGACCGATCTGGTCATCCATGGCGTCCACACAGCGAAGGTAGTCCTTCATGTAGCGCTGGTATTTGTAGCGGACGAGGTCCTCACCCTTCAGGTTGAGCTTCTTGAATTCCTCATTCTGCGGTTCGTAGAAGGCGTTCCATTTCTGCAGTTGCTCCGGGGTGAGGTTTCTCGGAGGAGTGAGTTTCAGATCATCGGGGGTCATCGTTTTCTCGATGGTCATGTCCTGTTCGCGCTCAGGCCGGCCGCGACCGGAGTAGTTATCGAACAGCGTGTCGGGCTCAGGAATCTTCACGTCTTTGTAGTGGTCGAAATATTCGGGGGCGGGCTGCCAGTTGCGGTGGGGGGATTTGTGCTGGTACATCATGACGAAGGGTTTGTCCTTGTCGCGCTTGTTCTTGAGCCAGTCGAGGGTGTAGTCGGTGATGATCTCGGTGGTGTAGCCGGTGTGGGGTTTGCGGGTGCCGTTCTCGATCATGGGCGGGTTGTAGTATGGCCCCTGCCCGATGAGGATGTTCCAGTAATCGAAGCCGGTGGGATCGGTCTCGAGGTGCCACTTGCCGACGATGGCGGTCTGGTAACCGGCTTTCTGCATATACTTCGGGAAGGTGGGTTGGGAGCCATCGAATTTGTTGCCGTTCCGCACGAAGCCGTTCATATGGCTGTATTTGCCGGTGAGGATGGTGGCGCGGCTGGGAGCGCAGATGGAATTCGTCACCACGCAGTTGTTGAACAACATGCCTTCGCGGGCGATGCGGTCGATATTCGGCGTCTGATTCAGGTTCCCTCCGTAGGCGCTGACGGCCTGCCAGGCATGGTCGTCGGAGAACAGGAACAGCACGTTGGGACGGCGGCGGCCCTGCGCCTGCGCGCCTGTGGCGGCCAGCAGAGAACCCAGAAACGATCGTCGGAGCATGCCCATTATTGTACGTCCGGGATCGTTAGAATAAGAATGCCGGACGCGGCGATTGGCCATGAAAGAAACACGCTATCAGGACCGGACCGATTCGTTCGAAGAGAAGATGCGGCTGCTCGAGGCCGCCTGGAATCGTAAGGACTACCGTGTGGCCCGCGCGCTGGCGGAGTCCCTGCGCGGCACGCTGCGGCAGGAGGAGCAGGAGCATCAGCCGGTGGGCGCGCCCCTGCTGACGGCGGCGCGGTTCACCCCGGTGGAAGCGCTGCCCGCAGCCTGGCGCCAATGGGCCGGCGGCTGGCGCTATGCCAAAACGCTGGTGCTCGATGAAACCGCCGGCGTGGCCAGGCCGCCCGAGCCTGTGGAGATCCTCGCTTCCTTCGTTGCCGGTCAGGCGGATTCGCTTGGCCGCGAGATTCGCCTTGCGCGCGTCGAAAACGGCGCTTTGCGGGAGGTCCCCTGCCAGGTGCATGAAGAACGCCGCCGGGGAGCGGAGAGAAGCTGCCGCGTGATGTTTTTCGCTCCGTCGGCGGCGCACCAGCGCACAACTTACCTGCTCTTCTATGGCAACCCCGACGCCGAGTTACCCGGCTACGGCACGGATTTAAGAGTGCAGGGCGAAGGTTACGGGCTGGATATTGAGAACGACTTCTTCAAGGCTTCGCTCTCCCGCCAGATGGGACAGCTTGAGCGGCTGACGTTCAAGCGGGAGCACGGGCTGGAACTGTTCGCCGGCGGAGAAGGCCACGGCGAGCCGCCCGGCATCGACTGGGCGCATGACTATGTGGGTTCGGGCAACTTCCAGAAATTCCGCATCACGCTGTGGGACCGCTGCCCGGATTATGAAGTCGTCCACGGGCCTTTGTGCACCATCATCCGGCGGTGGGGATTCCCTTACTCGCCGGTGCATCCGGTGTTTACGCCAAGCCGCGTCCATTTCTACATCGAATACCGCTTCTATGCCGGCTTGCCCTGGTTCCATAAGACGGGGCGTATCGACATACTGAAGGACGTGGAGGCCGATGCGCTGCGCGACGACGAGTGGGTGTTTTCCGGCCAGTCGTTCACCGATCCCTGTTGGATCGGGCCGGATGGCAGGTTCCACAGCGGTCCGGTGGATGCGGGGATTGAGGACCGGTTGTGGGGCGTCGGCTTCACGAACGCCAAAGCGCAGGACGCTTTCCTGGCGCTGTTCCTGGAACACAAGGGAGAAGGATTGCCCGAGTTGCGGCATTCCGGCGCGCCGATCCCGTTCTATCGCTGGCACGGCCACGTCTGGAGCCGCTATCCGCTGCCGGTGAAAGAGGTTCCAGCCGGGGCCGTGCTGCACCAGCGCAACGCCTACGCCGCGCTGCATTGGACGGCGGAGGGGCCGGCGCGGGTGGAGGCGCTGCGGCATCGCCTGGTGAATCCGCTGGCGACATCGGAAGGCGAGGTTCCCACAAGCGCATCCGCTTCGCCGGGCCGGCTGGCAAGGCCCGGCGAGGCCGGCGACAGCCCGATTTCGAAGCGCGCCTTGTGGGAAGCGCTGCGGGATTGCAAGGATGAGCAGCTTTACGCCGCGATGCCGAACGTGGTGGACCTGGGTCTGGTCTACGACATTCGCGTGCGGGGCGACGCGGTGCATGTGGTGATGGCGATGCCGCACCGCGGCCGTCCGCGGCTGGGCTTCTTCGAGTATGGCTCGGGCGGAAATTCCATGCCGGTGCGCCAGCGGCTGATGAAGGTGCCGGGCGTGCGAAGGGTGGTGGTGGAACAGACCTGGGAGCCGGGGTGGAGTTCGAACCGGTTGACCGAGGGCGGGAGAAAGGCGCTCGA
>JANRLE010000139.1:0-25388 GCA_033762895.1 Bryobacteraceae bacterium
GGGCTCAACGCATCGCGGGCTGAAAAGCGGAAGCGCGGTGTGGCATCGGTGGCCACCGGTAAACCCACCTTCGAAGCGAAACCCTGCTGGTCGGGATTCGCCCACCCCTGCCGTGTACGGCTGAAGCTGACGGTGGAATGCAGCAGGACGGCGGGGCTGATCACCAGATCATGATTCACGCGGACGTACTGCGGGCGCTGGAAGCTCTCCCCCAACCCCACTCCGAGCGGTCCGGTGAACTGCGTGGTGGCGGCGTCGGTCTGATTCTGCAGGCTGTGGAAGTAGGCGATCCGGTTATTGGGCGTGAAGTTGTGATCGAACTTCACGCTCCAGATCGTGTCGGTGCGCTGGCTGACGTTGACGAAGTCGTAATTGTTCTGAGTCACTCCGCGCGTGGGGTTGGGGAGGTTCGGAAGAATCGCCGCGGAGATGCGGCTGATTCGGCTGGTGGGAATTACGTTGCCGGCAAACGGCAGACGCGTGCTTCCGCTCGTGGTAAGCGGGTCGAAAATTTCGGCCAGCCCGGCGAAGTTACCGCTCCGCATGTCGGTAGTCGGGACGGTGGACAACGTCTGTGCCGCGGTGGCGGGGCGGTAGTCGCGCGAGATGGTGAAGAACCAGAAGGTCTTGTTCCGGCCATCGTACACCTTGGGTATCCAGACAGGTCCGCCGACGCCGATGCCGCCTTCGTTGAAGCGTTCCTTGGCGCGGGCGCGTCCGGTGCGGTTGTTGGCCCACTGATTGGCGTTCCATACGTCGCGGCGCATATTCCAGAAGGCGCGTCCGTGGATGTCATTGTTGCCGGACTTGGTGATGAACAACTCCACGCCTCCGCCGAATCGCCCGTACTCGGCCGAGTAGGTTCCGGTCAAAAGCTTGAACTCGCCGAACATCTCGGCGGCCGGAAAGTTGAATACGACGCCGCCCGATTCGGGAATCGTCAGACTGCCGCCGTCAATCATCACTTCCTTGGCACGCCCGCCCGATCCGCTGATGCTGACCTCGGCGCCCACGTTGACGCCCGGCTGATAGGTGACGAACGCTTCGGGGTTGCGGATGCCGCCGGCAAATAGCGGCAGCGTGTCCATCATCTTCGGAGAGACGCCCGAACCGCGCTCGCTGGTGGTCGGCTCCAGCAGCGGCGCTTCGGCGGTGACATCCACCGTCTGCTGTACGTCGCCGATTTCGAGCCGCAGGTCCAGCCCGATGCGCTGGGCCACGCGTACTTCAATGCCGCTGCGAGTCAGCTTCTTGAAGCCTGTCTTTTCCACTTCCATCGAGTAGTTCCCGGCCGGCAGGCTGGCAAACAAGTACAGCCCGGCATCGGTGGTGACGGCTTCGCTGCGAAGTCCGGTGTTGTCGTTTCTGGCAACGACACGTGCGGCCGGCACTGCCGCGCCATTTGGATCGAGAACGCTGCCGGAAATGGATCCGGTCGTCAATTGCCCCCACGCGTTTGTCGCGATTGCAAGCGCAACCGCAACCAAGCACTGGCTTAGCTTCATGGATTAGCCCCTGTCTGGAAAATGCCCACCGTTTAACGGCTTCCTCACATGGTAGCCGAAGTTTCAAGCGCGTGACAAGCCGGGGCGAGGCCCGCAAACCGGGTCGCCCTCCCGTGATAGCATGTTCAAACCATGGCGCACCTGGTTCTCATACACGGTTTGGATAACAAACCCGAGGCGGATTATCTGCATCAATTGTGGAAGCGCAAGCTGGCCCACGACGACGGCCTGGATGTAGATACCCACGGCGTTGCAACGGCGATGGCCTACTGGGCCGACGTACTTTACGAATCGCCCGACACGAATCTGGCGGCTTACGAATCAGCCGCCGGTGAGGTGGAGACCGCGGATGCGGCCATCGTGGCTCCGCTCAATCTGCACAGTCTTCCCGATGCCGAGGCGCAAAAGCTGCGGCGGCTGGCCGCGCGCCTTGAGGTGAATCCTGAAGAGGCGGAGACCGATGTGCCAACGCCCGAAGAAGTGGCGGCGGTGAAGCAGGAGCGTGTGCCGGTACCGGCATGGCTGCGCAAGCGGATCATGGGCCGGTTCGTGCGCGACGCCCATCATTATTTCTTCAACCTCGACTTCAGCCCGCGGCCGGGTGTCACCTACAAGGTCCGCGACGAGATGCGTCGCCGTTTTGTGGATGCCTTGAAGGCGGGAGAGAACAACCGTCCACTGGTGGTGGTGTCGCACAGCATGGGCACGGTGATCGCCTATGACTGTCTGATGCATGAACCGGACTGCCCCGCGGTGGATGGATTGATGACCATCGGCAGTCCCTTGGGGTTGGACGAGGTCCAGGACTTCTTCCCGTCCTGGAGCCGCGACAACAGCTTTCCCGGAAAAGTGCTGGGGCGGTGGGTGAATGTGTTCGACCCGCTGGATGTGGTGGTGGGGCTCGATCCACGTTTCGACAACGACTTCCGGCGCAACGGTCAGTTTGCTGTAGAAGACGTGCGCGAAGACAATTGGGGCACGTGGCGTCACAGCATCAGTAAGTATTTGCAGGGTAGGGTCCTGCGCGAGCATCTGGCGCGAATGCTGCGGGCGGAGTGGCCGTGAGCGCGGACTTGACCGCGGCGTTGGAATCGGGCAGCCGCCGTGAGGCGTGGGCCGCGGTGGCGGATCTGCTGGCGTCGCTTTCCGATCCCATGCGCGCCCTGGATGCAGCGGCGATCCGCCGCCTGGTACTGCGGCTGATGGCGCGGCGGCGCTGGTTCGACATGGCCGAGGTGTTGGCTTCGGCCGCCGCTTCACGCCCCGACGCAACGTTAGGGCTGCGGCGCCTTCATGCGCAGATGTTGATGGAGCGAGGCTTCTACAGTGAGGCGCTGGAGAGGCTGGAGAGGCTTCGCCATCATGCGCAACTGGACAGCTTTGACCGCGGTGAGTTGTATGGGCACCTGGGCCGCATCTATAAAGATCGTTTTCTCGAGGCTTCGGCCGCGGGTGATCAGGCGGCCGCGCGAGCGCTGCTTGGGCGCGCGGTGGAATCGTATCTCACGCTCTTCCCGGAGGAACGGCCTGAACTCTATTGGCATGGAATTAACGCCGTGGCGCTGCTGTCGCGCCGGGAAGCGCGGGAAGTCTTTCCCGATGCCCAGGAGCGGGCGAGACATCTGGCGGGGATTGTGATGGAGCGGGTGGCGGCGAAGGATCCGGCGCTCACCCGGCAATACAGTCCGGCCACGATGGCCGAGGCGTGCCTGGCGAACAGGGACTACGCCAAGGCGATGGAGTGGATCCGGCGCGCGGTCACCAGCACGGAAGAGAACGCGTTCTCCCTGGCCAGCACCATGCGCCAGTTTCACCGCGTGTGGGAACTGGAGGCGCCGGGTTCCGAGGGTGCGGGAATTGTGGCGCTGTTGCGCTCGGCGGTAATGGAGCGGGAGGGCGCATCACTGCAGATGAGTGGAGAGGAAGTGCGCGCGGCAAACAAGGCCGCGGGCGCAATGGATTTACAGGCCGTGTTTGGCGCGGACCGCTTTGATTCTTATGAAAACTACCGTCGCGGGCTTGACCGCTGCGCCTCGGTGGCGCGCATTGGCCGCAGCGTGGAGACGGGAAACGGCACGGGGTTCGTCGTTCCCGGCAAGCTGTTGAGCGCGAAACTGGGCGGCGGCTTTCTGCTGGTGACCAACGCTCACGTGGTCAGCGCCGATGAGGCGCTAAGGGCGGAGGGAGCGCTGCATCCGGACGAGGCGATCGTGACGTTCGCGGCACTGCAAGGAGCGGCGAACCGCGAGTTCACTTTGCGCCGCATCCTGTTTTCGTCGCCGCCGGCGCAGTTGGATGCGGTGGTGGCGGAACTGAGCGATGAAGTGAACCCGGCGTCGGCATATCCGCTTGCGCCGGTGCTGCCGGCGCGCAACACGGAGGCCACGCTGCGCGTGATCGGTCATCCTTCGGGACGAGGGCTGTCGCTGTCCTCGAATCGCTTTCTGGATCATGAGGCCCCGAAGCTGCACTACCGCACGGCGACGGAAGGCGGCAGTTCGGGCAGTCCGGTGTTTACGCATGACTGGCGGCTGGTTGCGCTGCATCATGCCGGCGGAGAAGCGGTGCCGAAACTGAATGGCCAGCCAGGCGCCTACCAGGCGAATGAAGGGATCTGGATGCGGTCGATCTGCGCAGCCGTGGAGGAATCTCTGACTTAGAATAGGGAGAGCGTGGCTACTAAGAAGAAGGCCCCGGATTCTGGAAAGACCGCCCGCCGCGTGGCGCGCAAGGTGGTGGGCATCGTGCGCGCAACGCGAGTGGAGGTGCCCAAGCCCGAGCGAAAGGCAAAGCACAAGAAGCAGGCCGAAGAGACGGAATAGCCGCGGGCTTCGGCGCCCTGATCACTCACCCCGCCGCGACTGGTCCTTCCACTTGCGAATTTCTTCCAGCCGCTCACCGATCTTCTTCTCGATCCCACGTTCGGTGGGACGATAGAACCGCGTTCCAGACAACGATGGCGGCAGGCAGTCCATGGTGTTGATGGCGCCTTCGAACTGGTGGGCGTGCTGGTAACCTTCGCCGTAGCCCATGTCCTTCATCAGCCGCGTGGGGGCGTTGCGCAGGTGCATGGGGACGGGTTCGGCAAGGCGGGTGCGTGAAGTCTCTCGCGCCTGGTTCAACGCCGTGTAGGCGGCGTCCGATTTCGGCGCCACCGCCAGATAGATGGCAAGCTGCGCCAGCGCCTGGTCGCCTTCGGGCACGCCGAGAAAATGCATCGCCTGCATTGCGGCCATGCCCTGTTCCAGAGCGCGCGGGTCGGCAAGGCCGATATCCTCAATGGCCATGCGCACCAGGCGGCGTGCGATGTAGAGCCGGTCCTCACCCGCTTCCAGCATGCGCGCCAGCCAATACAGAGCGGCATCGGCATCGGAGGATCGCACCGACTTGTGCAACGCCGAGATCAGATTGAAGTGTTCCTCACCAGACTTGTCGTAAAGCAGCATCTTGCGCTGCAGGACATCTTCAATCACCTGTCCGGTTATCTTGCCATCCACGGCCGCGCCCGCCACCAGTTCCAGCGCGGTGTAAGCCATGCGCGCGTCGCCGTTGGAATGAATGGCGATCTGTTCCAACTGATCATCGGATGCGGAAATCGTCTGGTTCCCCAGTCCGCGATCCTGGTCGTCAAGGGCGCGCCGCAGCAGCGACACGATGCGCATCGGCTCAAGCGGTTTCAGCGTATAGACCCGCGAACGCGATAGCAGTGCCGAAATCACCTCAAACGACGGATTCTCGGTGGTGGCGCCGATCAGGATCACATCGCCCTGTTCCACATAGGGCAGAAAGGCGTCCTGCTGCGATTTGTTGAAGCGGTGAATCTCATCGACGAACAGGACGGTGCGGCGGCCGTAGCGGCGGTTCTGCTCGGCCTCCGCCATGATCGCCTTCACTTCCTTGATCCCGCTGGTGACGGCGCTGAAGGGCACAAAGTCGCACTTGGTGAGCCGCGCAATCAATCGCGCCAACGATGTTTTGCCCACGCCCGGCGGCCCCCACAAGATCATCGAACTGAGCCGGTCCTGCTCAATTTGCATGCGCAGTGCCTTGCCCGGTCCCAGGATGTGTTCCTGGCCGATGTACTCATCCAGCGTGCGCGGCCGCATCCGTTCGGCCAGCGGGCGCGACCGGTCCGCTTCCACCGGTACAAGGGGATTGGATTCGAACAGGCTCATCTGTTTGCCGATCGCCTCTGGCGGCTGGCCTCGTAAAGCATGACCGAAGCCGCCATGGCCGCGTTCAGTGATTCTACGCCAACGGTGGGAATGGAAACATCCATTGCCGCGCTGCGCAGCATTTTGCTGACGCCGCGCCCTTCGCTGCCCACAATGATGGCGCAGGGTCTGGTGAAGGCGGCGTCTTGAAGTTCCATGGCCGCGCCAGGGACGGCCGCGAAAACCTGCAACTTCTTCTGGGCCATGGCCGCCCGCGCGATGCCGGTATCCACGCCCCAAGCCACGGGCAGGCGGAAGATCGACCCGGCGGAAGCGCGCAGCGTTTTCGGATTAAACGGACTCACCGTGCCCTTCAGCAACAGCGCGCCCGTGGCGCCGAAGGCTTCCCCCGCGCGCAGAATGGTGCCCGCGTTGCCCGGATCCTGAATGCCATCCAGCACCACCACCAGGCTGTGGCCGCACAACACCTGTTCCATCGTCCACGAAGGCGGTTTCACCAGCGCGATCACGCCCTGGCTGGATTCGGTGGTAGCCAGTTGTTCCAGCGCGCGGTCCGGAAGAATCACCAGTTGCACGCCTCGCAGTTTTCTGACGTGCTGCTCCACCGCCGGGCGCACCGATTCGGCTGCCAGCACCGTACCCACCTGGCAGTCACTGCGCAGCGCTTCTTCCAGCAAATGGAAGGTCTCCGCCACGGCGTAGCCGTCCCCGGTGAGCGTGCCGCGCACCAGCGCGCGGCGGATTTCCTTGAGCAATGGATTCTTCAGGCTGATCACTGGAGCCGGTGTCCTTCAGTTTGCCACAGTTCGACAAAGCCGATGAATGATAGCGAAACTTTCTATTTGCCTATTTGTTGCGAACCGCTTAGATTGGTCTTGTGAGCAGCGCACGAACCAGCGCGCATCGCTCGCTAAGAAGACCGAAAGGAGACATTGGACATGACCCTTCTGAAGACCCTTATGGCCGGCGCGTTTGCGATCACCATCGCCGCCGCCAACAACACCGCCACCCCCTTCAATGAAATCGCCAGCCGCGCCACGCAGATCGAAAAGGACGCCAACTGGATGAAGCAACACCTGAAGGCAAAACAGTACGACCGCCAGCAACTGGACGAACATGCCAGCGCCGTGGAGCAGAACATCGGCCGGCTGCGGGAACTGGTGGCCTCGCTCGACACCGCCTCGCTTGCGCCGCAGGAGCAGCAGAAGGTGGAGTTGATGAAGACGAAGGTGGAGTTGCTGTCGATCTTCCACAGCAAGAAGAAGGAACTGCTGAACCAGGGCGATCTTTCGAAGAACCGGTCATGGCTGCGGGCGCACGCCGATGGCATCGCCAAGCGGGCCGGGATGCTTCACAAGACCGCCAGTCAGATGAACTGATCGTCCCGCAAACGGCTGGCGGCCTCTGAGGAGCAGGCCGCCAGCCGGTCCATGAACTCGACCAGCAGTTGTTGTTTGTGGCCAGTTTCAGTGGCGAGCGTGAGATAGGGCGTCATCACGGTGGCGCGCAGAACAAACAGGCCTTCGGATTCGTACCCCCGCGGGTCCACTCCAGCCCGCCCGAACAGCCCGCTGAGCACATGAGCAGGATAGTGCGCAGCGCGGAAGGTGGTGCGGGAGAGGAAGAAAGGCTGGTGATAGCTGTACTCGCGCTCGCCCGGCTCGATGGTGAACTTCTCATAGATCGCATGGTTCAGACGGTTCATGAAGGAAAGCGTTCGGCTGCCTTCAGCCCGCACAACAAAGCAGACGATGTTAGTGTCCGGCGGCATGTCCGTGATGGGAACGAAGCGGTAGGGCAGTTGCCGGCCGTCGGCCCGGGCGGCCGTCTCCCAGTGAATGAGGCGTTCATACAGCTCGCGCGCGGTGAGCAGGGATGCGCGCATGATTTCACCATAGCCGGCGCGCACGGGCGGGATCATGCGGTGCGAAAGCCAGCAGGCGGCCACCGCGGCGCCGGGCTTAGAGCCCTCCAGGATGTATGGCCCGATGGCGCCGGGCGCGCGATGATGATGCGCCTGCACCTCCTCAGCAGTCACCTCGGAGATATAGGGTGCCTCTTCGGTAAGAAACTGCCGTACCAGGTCGTTGCGGAACGCCACCACGCCGCAGGGGTAGGGAACGTAGCCCATCTTATGGGGATCGATGGTGACTGATTCCGCCTTGTGAAAACTAAGGAACGCCGCGCAAACGTCGCGATAGCCCCACTTCATGTGGACCTGCTTGCGGTACTGCCCCTGTTCAATGTGGAGCGTGCGGGAGGCGAATTCACTTACGTCGCGGATGGTTGTCTCGTCATCGGCTTCGGCGCCGGTCCGGAAGATGGAGCAGACATAGCCGGCCCACGCCGCATCGACATGGAGCCAGAAGCTTTGTCCGGATCCGGCTTCCAGATTCTCACGCGCCGCGGCGATGTGGTGAATGGGGTCGACGGCGCCTTCCTCAGTGGTGCCGGCGATGCCGACGACGGCCAGCGGCAGCATGCCCTGGCTCAGCGCGCGCCGCAGCTTCAAATTCAGATCGCGCATATCCATGCGGAACATCGGATCGACGTCCACCTGGATGACATTGGCGCGGCCGATGCCCAAAACGTCCGCCGTCTTGGAAATAGAGTAGTGGCGCGTTCCGGCCACGAATATCGCGGGAGCAAGCGCGTGGTAACAGGCGCGTGTGCCGTGATCGGCCATGCTGTATTCGGATTCGGCGAGCAGCGCAAGGGCGCGAGGCGCGGCTTCCTTCCGGGTGAGACTCCACTGCCGCCGCACGGCATCAAGAAAACGCGGGTAGAGATAGATTGCCTGGCTGGGCCGGATCCCGAGGCAGGCCTCCGGCGTCAGTTCTGATATGGGGAACCGCTGCTCACCGCTTCCGGGCAGCTTTACCGCCAGAGGGATGGAATGGCGGAGGCAGACGTCGCGCACGGCCAGCGGAAAGTAGCGGATGTTCCGCGCGGCCCACAGCGCTTCCAGATTCGCCACGGTGCCGCCGCTGGTGATGTGGGCCCATCCGAATTCATCTCGCGATTCTCCTTCGGGCGGCGGCTGATAGCCCACCATGCGAAGGACGTCAGCGGCCACTTCGAACTCCCACTTCACGGTGACGGGCGCGGCTTCGGGGGTGACGTTGTTCGGGTTATAAAGCATGCCTGCGAAGTAACCCAGCACGCTGGGAATGGTCTGATCAGACAGCATGTGGGCGATGTAGCGCGGGCTGTAGAAGGGGAAATGGCGGCGCAGTCCGGCCAGCATTTCCGTGATCTGCTGGAACAGGCGGTCTTCCCACTCCACTGACTCGCGGCGCAGGCTTTGCGGGATCAGTATCTCGTCGGAAGGAAAGTAATTGCGGCGCCAGTGAAAGTAATCGGCCAGGATGTAGTGGATCATCCGCTCCGCCAGTTCGGCGTTTTCGGCCTTCGGACCGAGAAACCATGCGCCGAGTTGCTTGCTGGCCTCCCGAGGGGGATCTTGGGGCATGCCGTACCCAGGATAGCGGATGAATCGCGGCGCCATCAGACGGCCTCCGGGGCCCCGGTGCCTTGCTGATATGCTATGGGCGAGGAATTCCCATGTTTCGAACCCTCGTCTTCCTGTTCCTTTCCGCTGCGCTGATTCCGGCCGAAAGCCCCGTCTTTCCTTACGGCGCGGTCTACTTCCGCAAGTCGAATCCGCCGCCGGAGGATTGGGCCCGTGACCACGCGGCGGCGGCCAAACTCGGCATGAACATGTTCCGCCACTGGGTCATGTGGTCCGCCGTGGAGGTGGCGCCTGGTAAGTATGACTGGCGCGATTATGATGCGCAGTTGGATCTTGCCGCAAAGAACAACCTCAGGGTGGTGATCGCTGAAATGATCACTGCTGCGCCGGAGTGGGCTTTTGACAAATACCCCCACGCGCGATACCTCGCCTCCGACGGCTCGTTGACCCATTCGGGCATCTCGGGTTCCAGCGCCACCGGCGGATTTCCGGGGCTGTGCCTGGACAACGAGGATGTTCGCGGCCTGGCGGAGAAGTGGCTGGCGGCGCTTGCCGGACGCTACAAAGATCACCCCGCCCTCTACGGTTACGACATCTGGAACGAACACACTTATCCAGGCGGCACGCCCCAGAAAATGAACTGTTACTGTGATGCCACCCAGCGGAAGTTCCGCGAATGGCTGAAGAAGAAGTACGGCACAGTGGAATCACTTGGTAAGGCCTGGTACCGTTACAGTTACTCCGATTGGGAACATGTGCATCCGCCCCGCAGCTTTCAGGGATATCCGGAGAGCCTGGACTGGCTGGAGTTCCGCATCGACAACGCTTTTCGGCTGGCGAATTGGCGGGCGGGCCTGATCCGCCGGTTGGACCCGGACACTCACGTCGTGGCGCACGGCGTTGCCTCCTCTTTGGAAGGGCTGCCCTCGGCAAGTTACGACGAATGGCGGTCGGCGGCGGGTGTCGAAACCTGGGGCTTCACCTGGGTGGCCTCGCGCAAAGGATCCGAGCCCTGGAAACAGTTTCATGCCGTGGACCTCGTACGGGCCGGATCGCGCGGCAAGCCGTTCTGGCACGCCGAGGCACAGGCCGGACCACTGTGGATGCAGCCCCAGGTCACAGGCCGGCCCAGGGACGACGGACGCATAACGGAGCCTAACGACGTACGGCTGTGGAACCTGCTGTCGATTGCCGGAGGCGCCACTGGCATCCTATACCCACGGCTGCGGCCTCTGCTCGACGGGCCGCTGTTCGGCGCCTTTGGCGCCTTTGCCATGGACGGATCCCTCACGCCGCGAGCGGAAATGGCCGGTAAGGTCGCGCGCTGGGCCAACTCCAATCCCGGCCTCTGGAAGTCGCGCCCCGTAAAGGGTGACGTCGGCATTGTGTGGATTCCCGAGACCCAGATTTTCAACTACGTGCAGCAGGGCTCCACCGCCTATTACGCCGAATCCGCCCGCGGCGCCTATCAGGCCTTCTTTGATTCGAACATCCAGGCGGACTTTGTTCACATCGACCATATCCAGGAGTATCCCCTCATCTATCTGCCCTACCCGGTCCACCTTAAGGAGGAAACCTCGCGGAAGTTAGCGGCCTACGTTCACCAGGGCGGAATGCTGGTGAGCGAAGGGCTGCCGGCCTACTTCGGCGAGCGTGGCAAGGTGGGCGCACAGCAGCCAAATCATGGATTGGACACGCTGTTCGGCGCACGGGAGGCTTATGTAGAATTCACCCCCGACCTGCTGGAAGATCTTACTCTGACCGTTCGGGGACAGCGCATTCACGGACGCTTCTTCCTTCAGGAGTATTCGCTCACCACGGGCAAGCCCGCCGGAGCCTACCAGTCCGGGCGCATCGCCGCGGTGGAGAATCAGGTGGCAAAAGGGCGCACTCTGCTGATCGGGACGTTTCCCGGCGCCGGGTACTTCCGCCATCATGACGCGCAGACAAAATCCTTCTTTTCCGGTCTGTTGGATTGGGCGGGCATCCGCCAGGGCTTGCGCACCAGTGATCCGATGGTGAAAGCGCGGTTGCACAAGGGCGGCGGTGGTCCGGTGTTGTATGTAGTCAATCCCACTCGCCAGGATCGGCCGGTGATCGTGTATCTCAGCGATTCGTTCCGTTACGGCAAGGATGTCTGGCAGGACAGGCCGGTGAAGGTGGACCGGCAGCGGGTCGAGTTGACCGTCGAGGAGCGGAACGCGGCGGTGGTGCGATTGGACTAGCGGCGCGCCCAGGAGTAGATCGCCACGGCGAAGCCTGTCGCCACCACAATCGCACGCACGGATCCGGCTGGCAGACGCCGGGCCACCCGCGCACCCGCATAACCGCCCAGCGTGGCCGCTGCCGCCATCACCAGCGCATAACGCCACACAATCACCCCCGACAACGCGAAGATCACCACCGTGACCCCGTTCATCGTCGCCGCCAGCACGCTCTTCACCGCGTTCATCTCGTGTATGTCGTGGATGCCGACAAACGCCAGTGAACTCAGCATCAGGATTCCAATGCCGGCGCCGAAGTAACCTCCGTACACACCCACCAGGAACTGGAAGAAGACAATCGCCGCCACCGTGCCCGTCGAGGGCGCCTTGTGCGGATGCGCGCCCAGCCACCTGGCCACCGGCTTCTGCAGCAGTAATAATATGGACGCTCCGATCAGCAGCCAGGGCACCAGATTCGCAAACACCCGTTCCGGCATCCGGATCAGCAACAGCGATCCCAATACGCCCCCCAGGAAACTCGGCGGCAGCAGCCGCACCAGGTGAACGCGGCAGCGCGCCAACTCGGTCCGGTAACCCCACGCCGCCGCCAGCGAACCCGGCAGCAGCGCCACCGTGCTGGTGGCGTTGGCCGATACCGGGCTCAATACCGCCAGCAGGCTGGGAAAAGTCAACAGTGTGCCGCCGCCGGCGATTGCGTTCACCGCGCCGGCCAGAAAGGCCGCCGCCAGCAACAGCAGCCAAGTCCCAGGAGAATCGGGCATTCCAATGAGGGTATCAGAAAGATGGCCTACTGCCGGGCAAAGCGCACCGCCAGGCTCAAGGTGATCTGCGAACCCTGCGCGCCCTGCACCCCCACGAAAGAATCGGAACTGGTTTCAGTGGCCGAAATCACCGCGCCCAGCCGCACGCCCGCCGCCCGCGCCAGCGATTCGGCCCGGCCTCTGGCTTCGGCGAACAACTCAGGCAGCGCCGCCTGGCGCGCTTCGTCCAGAGTCTTCGCGCTGGCGCTGAGAATCACGGCGTAATCGATCTGCCGGATGGCTCCGCCCACCTGCTGCCGGCTCTCATCCAGTTTCCCCACCAACTCGCGGAACGTGGCGGCCGCCGCCGTCATGCGGAAAGAGTAAGTGATGTCTCCGCGCTGCCCCTGAATCTGCACCGGGCCGCTTACCAGAAACCCGCCCGCGCTTACTCCGGTGAGGTGTTCTTCCTTCAGCGCCAGCGGTGACAGAGCTTCCAGCACCTGGGCCAGCGTGGTGGAGGCCGCGGTATTTGCGCGCAATTCAAGCACGGCCAGTTCCGCCGTCACGGACAGCGTCCGGGAAACGGTGACCGCGATGCTTGTTTCAGGCGTCTGGGCGAAGGCGGCGGCTGATAGCGCAAATACAAAGAACCGAAGCATCTTGGTTACTCCATCCCAAAGATTACGTTAAGCGAAACCGGAATCCGGAGCGTGGAACCGGCGAGGACAAAGTCGCCCGCTACAGAGATCCGCGACACCGGGATGATATTGCCGGCAAAAGCCGGCGGCGCCACCGGCGTCTGGCTGGTCAGCGAGCGCACGCCGGTGATCCTGCCCCCCGCGGCTCGCGCAATCACATCGGCGCTCGCGCGGCAATCGGCAAGCAGACTCCGCGCCCCGTTTGTCACCGCCTGATCCGCCACGCGGCCGCTGGCATTCAAGCCAAACGCGAATGTCACGTTCGACACCGGAGCCGGCCGCGTACGCTGCAATTCCATGATGCGGTCAATGGTTTCACGCAGGCGGGCGATGGGTATCACCGGGTCGAACTGATAAAGAAAATCGGGCGTCACCAGCGGTGGCAGATTTGGCGGAACGAACCTGACGCCGAAGCCGCCAAGGTTCCAGGTGACGTCCGATAAATCGGCTTCATTCAGCCCGAACCGGCCGGCAAGCTGCATCACCTCGGCGCGCGGTGTCGCGCCCGGCACGCGGATCGCCACACGCAGCGAAGCGATGTCGGGAGCGAGCGAAACGGCACTGCTGCAGGTGGTGGAAACGACGCGCTCCGGCGCCCGGCCGAACCGGGCGGAAATCGTCAGGCCCGGGCTCTGCGCCGGCCGCTGTATGGCGGTGAGCGATGCAACCGGACCCGCATCCACGCCCGCCGCGCGCGCCAGGGTGGCGGCGTTGTTTCTTACACGCTCCAACAATCCGGGAATCAATGGGGCAAGCGCCCGATCGGCCGCGCTCGGCGAGGCGCCAAGCGTCCCCCGGTAGTCGAAAGCGGTGGTCCCTTCGGGAAGCCGCCGGCTGAAGGCGTCCAGCCTGTTCAACGTTTCACTGAAACGGGCCGCGGGCTGCGTAAATTGGAACTGGAAGCTCAGCGAAGGCGTAGCCCCGATGCCCGGCAAAGCGGCCACGGGCGACAGCGTGGCGGCGGTGGCGGCGCTCACCAGATTTTCTTCCTTCACGCCGAATTCCTGAAGCATTCTCACAGCCTGTTCGATGGTGGTGGTCACCGGCGCGCCGATCGTAACTCCGAATACCGCCTCATCCAGCACGGCGTTTCCCGCCGCCGTTGCCGTGGAACCCACGGTTTGTTCCCCGGTCTGCGCCAATGCCGGTCCAGCCACCAGAAACGCCGCCAGCCATCGCATCTTCATCGGGTTACTCCGCCGAGAACTGCACGTTCAGCGAACTGGCAATCCGCAGGTTGGAAAAGGGCGGGACCGGGCCGAATGTGAGGCTGGGAAACCCGCCACTGACGCCACCGCCAAAGCCCTCGCCCACCGTCAACACCTCGCGTACGCGCCAGCCCGCTGTCTGCGCCAGACTCTCGGCCTTCTGGCGGGCCTGTTCCATCAGGATAGGCAGCAGGTTCTCCCGCAATGCGGCGATGGTTTCCGTACTCACGTTCATCGCCCCGCTGAAGCTCAGGTTGCGCACTCCAGGCGGAGGGGATTGCTGCAGACGGTCGAGGGCATCGAGAATCGAATCGGCATACTCGGCCGGCTGCGTGCTGGCCAGTTGATAGGTAAGCCCGGATGGGGCAGGGCGAACCGCCGTTCCCGGTGGCGGCGTCAAACCGGAGCCGGAGGCCTGCACCGATTCGATGTCGCCGGCCACAAACCCCGCCCCGCCCAGATGTTCCAGCACCTGTTCCCTAGTCACCTCCGGAGCCGTGAACATCGAGACCCGGAACGTCACCCGTTCGGGTGAAAGAACCACGATGCGCGCGGCCGTCACTCCCAGCGTCCGGCTTCCCTGGCCCATCCGAAGCCCCAGCGAATAAGTCGCCGTCGCGCCGCTTTGGTCCAGAACTGGGGGAGATCCTGAAAGGACCGAGGTGCGCCCGGTCTGGGCAGCAAAGTCGCTGAGGAACACGATCCCCGCCGCCGATGCCAGGCCCGCCGTTTGGCGCCACATCTCAGCCTTTCGCCGGGCGTCCGCCAGCAGACCGGGTAATGCTTCCAGGCGGCCCTTCGCCAGCGCGGATTCACTGGCCGTCAGCCATCCCGACGCCGAGAGCGCGCCCTGCCCCAGCCGTCCGGATCGCTCCAGTTCGCCAAGCTTCGTCACCAGATCCGGGATGGCGGCAGGCGGCAGGCGCAGAAGAAAGCCGTAGCTGTAGGAGAGTGCGGGAAGGCTGCCGATGGGGGGCGCGGGCTGACCGGGCGTCACTGGCTGGAATCCGATTTGGCCGGGGCGCAGAGTGACCGACACCAGGTGTTCCCGCCGGACGCCGGCAGGCCCTAGCACCTCCAGCAGCGCGTCCAGATTCCGGTCGCGTGGAACCGTTGCCGTCAGCTCGACGATCGCTTCATCCGGCGCCAGCAGGACGTTGCGCGAGGCGAATCCGGTAACGCCTTCGGGCGTTTGCGCCATCAGCGCAACGCCAAGAGAAACGAGGAGAAACGCTTGTCTCACGCGCCCTCATTTTACCACCGCGCAAGTGGGCAAAGTTGTAAAAACCGGCGGGTTGACGGTGCCCGCCGGTTTCATTGCGGAGGAACCAATTTGCTCAAATTGTTCTCTGCCTAAATAGTGCGTTGATCCCCGCAAAAATCTCTCAAGAAATCCCTGAATCGAGACCCCCTCACTGGGGCGCCGCAATCAGTATGAGAATCCTGGCGTGCTTTCCGCACATTATTATTGATGTCCCACGTCATCAGCAATGAGGAAGAACTGCATTGGCTGGCGCTCAGCCTGGTTCCCGGCCTGGGACCCAAGAAGGCCACCCAACTGGTGAAGCACTTTCAGTGCGCATCCGCGATCTTCCGGTCGTCATTGCCGGAACTGGAGTCCCTTGGCGTGCCCCGTGGCCTGGCGCAAAGCTTGCTCTCCGGCTGCACGTTCGACGATGCAGCCACCCAGCAGCAGACCGTGCGCTCACTGGGTGTCACCCTCATCCCGTTCACCGATCACCGCTACCCGCACCGGCTGCGCCATATCTATGATCCGCCCCCGCTGCTCTACGCCCGGGGCCGGGTGGAATTGCTGGACTCAGTGATGATCGGCGTGGTGGGGACGCGCCGGCCGAGCGCCTACGGATCGGCCGCGGCCACCAAACTCTCCGAGGAAATGGCCAACGCCGGCATCACCATCGCCAGCGGGATGGCCAAGGGCATCGACACCTCCGCGCACAAGGCAGCCTTGGTGGCCGGCGGCAATACGGTAGCCGTGTTCGGTTGCGGCGTCGATCATATTTACCCCGCCGAGAACCGGAAACTGGCGGGGGAGATCGCCCAGAAGGGGTTGATCCTGTCCGAATTTTCCGTAGGCACTCCGGCCTACCCGCAAAACTTCCCTATCCGCAACCGCATCGTCAGCGGCCTGTCGGCTGGGATTCTGGTGGTGGAAGGCGCGCAGTATTCGGGCTCGGCCATCACCGCGCGTCTGGCATTGGAGCAGGGCAGGGAACTCTATGCCGTTCCGGGCAACATCACTTCCAAGATGAGTTGGGTGCCGAACCTGCTCATCAAGCAGGGTGCGAAACTCGTCCAGACGGCCGAGGACGTACTAGCCGAACTGCTCCCGGAAGACCGCCGCCGCGCCGCAGCCTGCCGCCCTCACGCTGCGGCATCCCCCTCGCAACCCACTCTGGATCAAGGACTTACGTCTGAAATCCTGCGATCCGTGGCCGCCCGCCTCACCGTCGACCAGCCCACCCACATTGACACCCTGCTGGAAGATCTGCCACAGTATTCATCGTCAGAGCTCATCGCCGCCCTCTTTGAGCTTGAGATGGCCGGGACCATCCGGCAGCTCGCAGGGAAGCATTACATTAAAGTCTGGTAAGCATTTATTCTATAGAAGCCGTTATGCCTAAATCTCTGGTCATCGTTGAGTCGCCCACCAAGGCGAAAACGATTGGCAAATATCTCGGAAAAGAATACGTTGTCAAAGCGTCGCTCGGCCACATCAAGGATCTTCCGAAAAACGATCTGGCTGTTGCGGTGGACCGCGATTTCTCGCCCAACTACGTCGTCATCGAAGGCAAGAAGAAGCTGATCTCGGAACTGAAACAGGCGGCAAAGGACGCCGATTCGATCTACCTGGCCGCTGACCCTGACCGCGAAGGGGAGGCCATCTGCCAGCATCTGCGCGAGGAACTGGAAGGCAAAGGCAAGAACGCCCCGGAGATCTTCCGGGTACGCTTCAACGAGATCACGCAGGCCGCTATCCGCAAGGCGTTTGAGCATCCGCTGCAGGTGGACCTGAACCTGGTGCAGGCGCAGCAGGCGCGCCGTGTGCTGGACCGGCTGGTGGGCTACAAAATTTCACCGCTGTTGTGGGACAAGGTCCGCCGCGGCCTTTCCGCCGGACGCGTGCAAACCGTGGCGCTGCGCATGATCGTGGAGCGCGAGCGCGAAATTCGCGCCTTCCAGAAAGAAGAATACTGGACCATCGACGTCAGCCTTTCGGCGCAGAAACCGCCCGTGCTCAAGACACGGCTGGTGAAGAAAGACGGCGCGAACCTGGAGATTTCCAACCAGGCCGTGGCCGACGCCGTCGTCGCCGCCGTCGATGGCGTACCCTACATCGTCGAATCGGTGGGGACCAAGGAGAAGCGGCGCAACCCCGTGCCGCCCTTCATCACGTCCACCCTGCAGCAGGAGGCGGCGCGAAAACTCCGCTTCTCAGTCAAGCGCACCATGATGCTTGCCCAGCGTCTCTACGAAGGTGTGGAGCTTGGCGCGGAGGGGCTCACCGGCCTGATCACCTACATGCGTACCGATTCCACCCGCGTCTCCGACGATGCCCTGGCCGAGGTGCGCGAGTTCGTCGGAAAACGGTATGGCGCCAACTACCTGCCCGCCTCGCCCATCATATATAAGACGAAGAAGGACGCCCAGGACGCGCACGAGGCCATCCGCCCCACCGCGGCCATGCGCACGCCGGAAGAACTGCAGAAGCTGCTCGCCGAGGATGAATGGAAACTGTACCGGCTCATCTGGATGCGCTTTGTCGCCAGCCAGATGACGCCCGCGGTCTTTGACCAGACCACCATCGAGGTTTCGGCCAACGGATCGGATCAGGCAAAGTACCTGTTCCGCGCTACCGGCAGCGTGCCAAAGTTCGACGGTTTCCTCGCCGTCTACGAAGAGGGCAAGGATCAGAAGGACGAGGAAGACGAGGAACTGAAGCATCGCCTGCCGCTGGTCACAAAGGGCGAGGAACTGAAGTTCCGCTCCATCGAACCCGAACAGCATTTCACCGAACCGCCGCCGCGGTTCAATGAAGCGACGCTGGTGAAGGAACTGGAATCCGATGGCGTGGGCCGGCCCTCCACCTACGCTTCGATCCTTTCCACCATTCAGGAGCGCGAGTACGTCAAAAAGGAGGGCGGCCGGTTCACGCCCACTGAGCTTGGCATCGTGGTAACCGATCTTCTTGTCGAAAGCTTCAACGACATTTTCGACGTGCGCTACACGGCGAAGATGGAGGACGAACTCGACGACATCGAGGAAGGCAAGATCGATTGGCGCGAGGCGATGGCCGAGTTCTACGGCAAGTTCCAGAAGGATCTGGAATTCGCCGAGCAGAACATGACCGACATGAAGCGGATGGAAAAACCCACCGACTTCATTTGCGAAAAGTGCGGCAAGCCGATGGTGCTGAAATGGGGCCGCCATGGCAGCTTCATTGCCTGCTCGGGTTATCCCGATTGCACCAACACGCGCGAACCTACCGCCGAGATGGCCCCCAACGGCGCGCCCACCGAGTTCACCGAACAGGACGCCGAAGAGTATTGCGAGAACTGCGGCCGCACCATGGTGCTGAAGAAGGGCCGCTTCGGGACTTTCTTCGCCTGTTCGGGTTACCCGGACTGCAAGACCACCAAGAAAATCGGCGAGACCGAGCAAAAGAAGGCCGACGTTCCGCTGGATGAGAAATGCCCGAACTGCGACAGTAACCTGGTCATGAAGTACGGCCGGTTCGGGGAATTTACGGCCTGTTCGAATTACCCCAAGTGTAAGTACGTCAAGCAGAAGACGCTCGGGATCAAGTGCCCGAAGTGCGCCGAGGGCGAGATTCTGGAGCGGCGGAGTAAGCGCGGCAAGACGTTTTATGGCTGCAACCGCTACCCGGAATGCGATTTCGTGGCCTGGGGTAAACCGCTCGATGAGAAGTGCCCGCAGTGCGCGAATCCGTACCTGATCGAGAAGTGGCTGAAGGCGGGTCCGGTGGCGCAATGCCCGAACGCGGAGTGTAAGTACAAGCGGCCGATTGAACAGCCCGAGACGGCGGAAGCGGCGACTTGAAAAATTTCCAGGCCGGCGTCGAATGAGGCCACTGCCGCCCCCCCAAGGGGGGCGTCGCCCGCGGACAAGTACTGAGGGGTAACGGAGTACCATATCCACACGCGTGGGTGGAACGCTGCCGCATAAGAACCTGAGAACTTCTACATCCCGTCTCTTGAGCTTTCCCAAAGAAAAGTATAGATTTTTAGTAACGATCCAGCACTATCTAAACAGGAGCAGCGGACTCCGCTGACCCGGCCGTGCCGCCGGGCCAAAATGTGGACGCCGTATGGGTAAGGGAGGTTGTGTGTACATGCAGGCTCAAGTTCGCGAATCTTTCGTCCGGGAACCGCAGTTGTTTGTGGGCGAATCGCTGCGCAGCAAGCAACTGATGCGGCTCATCAATAAGCTGGGTAACAGCCGCTGGCCCGTCCTCGTACTTGGGGAGACCGGAACGGGAAAAGAAGTAGTGTCGCGAACCATCCACAACCTGAGTCCCGTGGGGCCGTTTGTTACGATTGATTGCTCCGCCATGGTGGGCACGATTATAGAAAGCGAACTTTTCGGGCATGCCAAGGGTGCTTTCACCGGCGCGGTGGGCACGAAGATGGGTCTCATTGAAGCCGCCAACGGCGGCACGGCGTTTTTCGACGAAATCGGCGAACTGCCGCTGGATCTGCAAGCCAAACTGCTGCGCGTGCTGCAGGAGAAGGAGTTCCGGCCGGTGGGCTCACTGCAGCCACGACACTCGGACTTCCGGGTGATCGCCGCCACCAACCGCGATCTGGCCAAGGAAGTGGAACGTGGCACCTTCCGCCGCGACCTGTATTACCGTCTCAATGTCGTCTCCGTCAAGCTACCGCCACTGCGAGACCGCAAGGACGAGATCCCAGCCCTGGTGGATCACTTTCTGGTGAAGTACGGGCGGAATCACCGTTTGGCCAACGAAACACTCGAGGGCATGCTGGCCTACGATTGGCCGGGCAATGTGCGCGAACTGGAGAACTGCATCCAGCGCATGGTGGCGATGCACACCGGTCCGCTACTGACAGTTGCCGATCTGCCATCCAACGTCCTGAATCATACCCACAACAAGCGGCGGGAAGCGGTGGCGATCGCCGTTGGGGGCATGATGCCTCAGATGATGCCGCCCCCGGATACGGCGCAGCTTTCGCTGCTTTCAAGAGACGAGCCTCCGGTGGTGCCGCTGCAGGAGATGGAGCGGCGGGAGATCATGCGGGCGCTCGAATACACCCGCGGCGACCGCGGTCTGGCCGCCACGCTGCTGGGAATCGGCCGCACCACGCTCTACCGGAAGCTGAAGGAATACCATCTGGCGTCGTAATCGCGGAAATCGCGAAAAAAGGTAGAGAATTTTTCCCTCTTATTCGCACCTATATAGCAGGGCGCGAAATATGACGGAACGACCCATTCGAGTTTTGCTGGTGGACGGCCAGATTAACGATTCACGCTGGGTTCAGGAAATGCTGATCGACTTTGCCGAATGCCGCTACGGCGGGGGTGAGGGCGGGCAGCAATGGATGCGGGGCATTGAAGTGTTTCACCTCGACCGGTTGGAGGAGACGCTCACTCTGTTGGGCGATACGGCACAGGACAATAAAGAGTCGAGGGATGCGGTCGATGTGATCCTCCTGAACCCGGCGCTGCCTGACAGTTTCGGGCTGCCCACTCTGTTGAAGGTGCAGGCGCACGCCCCGCGCATTCCCGTGATCATCCTGTCCGACATGGACGATCCGGACCTGGCGGTAAGTCTGGTGCGCGCCGGGGCGCAGGAGTTCCTGGTAAAGCCGGAACTCGATTCCATTCCGCTGGCCCGGGCGCTGCGGCTGGCCATTGAGCGTTCCCGGCTGGTGAATGATCTGCGGACGCTATCCTGGCGCGATCCGCTCACCGGTCTCTACAACGCCTGCGGGCTTGAGACCATGGCCGCGCAGCAGATCGCCACCTGCCGGAAAATGGGCCACCTGCTGGCGGCCGTGCTGGTGGAGATCGGCGGGCTCGATGAACTCGCGCGATCCTACGGCAGGGAGGAGCGCGATCTGGCGCTGATGGAGGCCGCTGAGATTATGCGCGCTGAGATCGATCCGCCCGCGATCGCCGGCTTTCCTGGTTCCTGCCGGTTCGCCGCTTTCTCTCCGGCCACCGATCCGGGCGAAGGCCATCAATTGGCCGCGCTACTGCGCCGCCGCTTTCACCGGCTGCAATCCTCATCGGCGACCCTGGCGCTGTTGCGCATCCGCTTCGGGCTTCACTTCCTTGAACCTGCCGCCACCGTGACCGTGAAGGACCTGATTCAGGAGGCCGAGGCTGGGCTGTGCGAGAATATGGGGGGCGCGCCGCCCGTACTCAGCCAGCCGCTGACCGGTTGGTATGAGCGATGGGCGCGCCAGACGCTACGCTACGTCCCGGAGAACGACGAACATCACGCTGTCGCCGACGCCTATCGCAGTTGACGCAACCTACAGCATCGGACAAAACCTGAGTGGTGTAGGCGTGTACTCGCGCGAAGTTTTGCACGGCATGGCCAGGCTTCACCCGGATCAGCGGTTTCTCTGGTGTTACCGGCCGCACAGGTTTCTGCGCTCGTTCAGCCGCCCGCTGCCCCGCGGTTGCCGCCGCAGGCCACTTTGGGAATCCATGCTGCCAAACTGCGCACTCTTTCACGGGTTAAATCAACGGCTGCCCGCAGCCCGGGCGCGCCGCAGCGTGGTGACGTTCCACGACCTGTTCGTGATGACGGGCGAGTACTCCACGGCCGCCTTCCGTGCGCGCTTTGCCGAGCAGGCGCGACTGGCGGCCTCGCGCGCCGACCTGATCATCGCGGTCTCGCAGTTTACGGCGTCCCAGGTGGAATCTCTGCTTAACGTGCACCGGAGCCGCATCCGCGTGGTCCCTCACGGCACGCATCTGCCGGCGCCGGAAAACGCCCTGCGCCGGGAAAACATGGTGCTGCATGTGGGAGTCGTGCAGAAACGCAAGAACATCGGGCGGCTGGTGGAGGCCTTTGAGCGGATGCCGGAAGACTGGCGCCTGGTACTGGCGGGGGGGCGCGGATTCGGATGGGAGGAGATCGCGGCGCGGATCGAGGCCAGTCCGGCGCGCGGCCGTATCGAACTGCCGGGGTTTGTACCCGACGGCGAGTTGGACGCGCTTTACCGCAAGGCGTCAATTTTCGCGTTTCCCTCGCTCGATGAAGGGTTCGGAATCCCGCTGCTGGAGGCCATGGCGCACGGCGTGCCGATCCTGACGTCGAACCGGTCGGCGGTGGCGGATGTGGCGGGAGAGGCGGCGCTGCTGGTGGATCCGGAAGACGCCGAATCCATCAGCCATGGGTTGCAGACCCTGGCGGGGAACGCGGAGTTGGGGCGGGCGCTGGTGGAACGGGGTTTCCGGATGGCGGCGGAGTATAGCTGGGACCGGGCGGCGGAGCGCACCTGCCAGGTTTACGGGGAACTGCTATAGCGCTGTTGCACCCGTTAGTGATCGTCGGTTGAAATCTTGAGCGCTTTGAGGAACTTATGATCTTGCGTGGTCCACTTCAGCTTGGTGGCTGAATCGTAGCCCGACGGCATTCCGGGTTCTTCGTCGTCGCCGTCGCGCTTGTTGAACCCGATCGTTGCTTCCAAGACGAGAAACACGTCGTAGCCGGCCCGCTTAATCTCGCCGATGGCTTCGGCTATCCGATCCGAATCCGAAAGCGATTCGTTGATCGCGTTCCCAAGCTCCTGCATGAGCTCTTTCAGTCTATCGTCCAAAATGGTGCCCCTTTCAGGACGTTCTCAGAATAGCATCTTTCCGAAGGACTTCGTACCCGTTGAACTCATCGGCGTTTCTGACGCTTCTCAACAGGTTTTCGGCTCGTCCTTGCTAAACTAGCGTTCAGGATCTGCGCCCCCGATGTTCGCCAAGGCCAAGGTTTTCGCCCAACACGTACTTCCCGCCGTCATCAAGCCGCTGCGCGTGCTCTGGAACGAGATGATCGCTTTCGTTTTCGTCCTGCTCGGCACCATGGGCGGTTTCGCCACCTGGCGCGAATACAAGACCGGCAAGCTCTCAATGGTTGCCATGGGCGCCCTGTTTTCGGCGGTCATGATCTACTACGGCCTTTCTTCTTTTCTCCGGGCCCGCAAGATTCAACGCTCATGAACCCGTCTTCGGAAAACCCCGGCCAATTCCCCTACACTCGCGGCATCTATCGCGACATGTACCGCTCGCGATTGTGGACCATGCGACAGTATGCCGGATTCGGCACCGCCGAGGAGAGTAATCAGCGCTACAAATATCTGCTCTCCCAAGGTATCACGGGTCTTTCGGTCGCCTTCGACCTGCCGACGCAGATGGGAATGGACTCCGACCATCCGCTGGCTGAAGGCGAAGTGGGCCGTACCGGTGTGGCCATCTGCTCGCTTGCCGACATGGAACGTCTTTTCGACGGCATCCGCCTCGATCAGGTTTCCACGTCGATGACCATCAACTCGACGGCGGCCATACTGCTTGCCCTTTACGTGATCACAGGGCGCCGGCAGGGGGCCGATCCCCGGAAACTGTCAGGCACGATTCAGAACGACATCCTGAAAGAATACATCGCGCGGGGAACCTATATCTATCCGCCCCGGCCGGCGATGCGCATCATCACGGATCTGTTCGCCTGGGCCGGCGCCGAGGTTCCCGAATGGAACACCATCTCCATCAGCGGCTACCACATCCGCGAGGCCGGCTCCACCTGCGTGCAGGAGGTGGCTTTCACCCTCGCCAATGCCATTGCCTACGTCGAAGCGGCTCTGGCGGCCGGGCTTGTCATCGACGACTTTGCTCCACGCCTTTCGTTCTTCTTCAACGTCCACAACGATTTCCTCGAGGAGATTGCCAAGTTCCGCGCGGCGCGGCGGTTGTATGCGCATCTCATGAAGGAGCGCTTTGGCGCGCGCAGCCCGCGCTCCATGATGCTGCGGTTTCATGCGCAGACAGCCGGCTCAACCCTTACCGCGCAACAACCGGACGTCAATCTGGTGAGGGTGTCGCTGCAGGCGATGGCGGCGGTGCTGGGCGGCGCACAGTCACTGCACACCAACTCGCGCGATGAGGCGCTGGCGCTACCCACCGAGGAATCGGTGCGTCTGGCGCTGCGCACCCAGCAGATCATCGCCCACGAAACCGGCGTCGCCTCAGTGGCCGATCCGCTGGGGGGCAGCCGCCACATTGAAGAACTCACGGACCGCATCGAGTCCGAGGCGCGGGCTCTGATCGATCACATCGATACGCTGGGCGGAACGCTACGCGCCATCGAAGCCGGCTGGATCCAGAACGAGATTCAAAGCGCCGCCTACCGGTATCAGAGGCAGATCGAAAGCGGCGAGCGTGTGGTGGTGGGCGTAGACCGCTACCGGACGCCGGAATCCCAGCCGGTTCCCACCTTCAAGCTCGATCCCGCGCTCGAACAGCAACAGGTGCGCCGTTTGCGCGAAGTGCGGGCCGGCCGCAACGCTCCCCTGGTGGCCGGCCGGCTGGACGCGCTCGAGCGCGCCGCTTCCTCCACCCAGAATCTGATGCCGCACATCGCCGGTTGCTGCGAGGCCTATGCCACGCTGGGCGAGATATCCGATCGCATGCGCAGAGTATTTGGCGAATACAGGGAATCGTAAGTCAACGCAACAGTCCCTTACGCCTGGCCAGTTCGACATACAGCGCCTCATAATCGCGTGTCATGCGCTGAAATGAAAAACGCGCGGTCACATAGCGGCGGCCGGCTGCTCCCAGGCCTTCCCGCAACTCGCGGCTTACTCCCAGACGCACGATGGCCCGGGCCAGCGCTTCGGAGTCGCCCACTGGTGTGAGTATCCCGGTCTCATCGCCCCGTACCGTTTCCAGATTGCCGTCCACGCCCGTCGCCACCACCGGTAATCCAGCGGCGCTTGCCTCCAGCAGTGAAAGCGAGATTCCCTCGGACAACGAAGGTTGAGCAAAGATATCGAACGCCGGGAGAAGCGAAAGCACGTCCGGACGGTAGCCGGCAAAGCGCACAACACCATTGAGGCCATGCTCGCTCACCAGTCGCCGCAGTTCCCCCCCCAACTCTCCGTCGCCCGCAATTACGGTAAGAAGTCCCGGCAGTTCCACCCGCGCACGCGCAATGGCGAGGATCAGCGTGCGGTGATCCTTCACCGGCGCCAGCCGCCCCACGGCGCCCACCACCAGCGCGTCATCGGCAAGGCCCAGCGCGCGCCGCGCCTGCTGGCGCTCAAGCCTGGGGACGTCGAGGGCCGTGCCGTTCAGGATCGTC
>JANRLE010000140.1:0-1779 GCA_033762895.1 Bryobacteraceae bacterium
CAGCAACCCGCTGGCCGCCAGGATGACCGCCGAACAGCCCAGCCCCATCAGCGACGTGCCGAGGATCGCCGTCCGCACGATCTCCCGCTGCCGTCCAGCGTTTTCCGGGCGCGAGAACAGGTAGTACATCGGCGCCGTCAACGGTGCCGCCAGCAGGATGCCGCACAGCGACATCGTCAGGTCCAGCAGATCGATGACGCCATAGTGGGCAGGCGTCAGAAACCGGGTGTAGACCGGGAGCAGCAGGAAGCTGGCGACCCGCGAGAACAGGATCGCCACGGCAAAGATGGACGCTCGCGCGGCCAAGCCCCGGACCGAAGTGGGTGTGCGTGAACCGTTGGTGGACAAAGGGACGGGGCGGCCGAACCTAGAAGCCCGTTCTCCAGCTGAAGTAGTACTGTCCGCCTGGGCACAACAGCCAGGCCGCGTATTGGGTGCTCGGCAGCAGCCCGCTCAGCGTGACGGAGTGTGAACCGGGAAAGGCCGCCTCAAACCGGCGCGTGCCCCGGCCGGGAATCGCCGCGCCGCTGGCCAGCGTGCCAAAGTCGATCGCGCAGGCCTGGGCGTCCATGGTCGAGTAGGTCAAGGTCGCGGTCCGCCCGGAGCCGGTCAGCATCGGGTTCATCACCCGGCCAATGGCGGCGAGCAGGTCATTCATCCGGACACCGGGATCGTCCCGCGTTCCTTCCGCCAGCTTCACGGCAAACGGCGACGTCTCTTCGAGAGTAAAGTCCTCCTGGCCCGGGACCAGGCTCTTGAAGCCCAGCGAGGCAAAGCGCGCCGCCGCTGTCTCGGTGCCGTTGTTGGCGGCATTCAGGCCCGCGCAACTGTTGCCGGAGCCGAGCAGGCCGGCGAAGCCGCCCGTGCCGGTTCCGTTCTCGCAGGCGTGCCGGGTGAGGTTCAGAGTCGTGCTCGTGCTCGAATAGGCGGCCGGGTTGCTTGTGTCGCGCACGCCGGGCACAATCACGTTGTTCTCAAAGCGGCTGGCCGGGTCCGGTGCACCATCGCTGAAAAACCATTCGCTCCAGATCTTATCCGCCGCCTGGGTCACGGCCGGCGCGGGCAGAAAGGAGTTGAGATCGCCGGAAAAGATCACGCCGCCCTGCCCGCTATCGAGATTCAGGCTGAAGATATTCTTGCGGATCACACTGCGCACACCGCGCCGTCCACCCAGGATCAATACCGCCGGCCCGGAACCGCGGAAGTCCCAGAAGGTGTTGTTTTCCGCGATAAAGTCCGACACCCCTTGCGCCACCATCAATTGAAAGCCCCGGACCTGTGACGGATCCTTGCAATTCAGCGCCGTCGTGAAGGCCGAACACCGCCGTCCGTTGACCTCGTACATGAGGTTGTTCCGGGCCCGGATGCGCGCCGTCAGCATGGCGTCGTTGTATTCCGAACCATCGAGACCAGTCACCTGGAGGCCGCCGCTCGACTGATAGACGATGTTGCTGTTGAAGTCCACATCGGCGATCTGGTTGGTGATCCCCGTCTGTCCGCGGCTGCTCAGATTCCAGGTCGGGCCCGGATAGGCGATGTCGGTGAAGTTGCCGATAAATTGATTGCCCTCCACCAGCACCCGCCGCCCGCGCTTTAGCTCGAACTGCTGGCGGTGGGCGTAGTAGCGGCCGTCACTCGAGGGATTCTGTGGATGGAACCGGTACCGGGGCAGCGTCTCGATCGTGTTCCGCCGGATGACGATATCTTCGAGCATCGGCGATGTGCCGCCCTCCTGGGCGAAGATCACCACGCCGACCCCCTCGATGTAGTTGTTCTCGA